>CALABV010000137.1 GCA_937886325.1 uncultured Geobacter sp. | reverse complement strand
CGGACTACCAACAGTATGATATTTTTTTGTAATGCTTACGGACTGGCCGTCGCCGTAAGTTCTTGAAAACTGCCGTTGGGGAGAACTTCTCCCTGGTCAGGAATCAAGTAACTTCCTACGGGAAGTTGCCTTACTGCCGCCTGGAAAAGATAAACAACGCCAGTTGCAGGCAAGGCAAGGCATGGCATGGCGAGGGACGGCTGAAAGGGTCCACCCGCTTTTGGTGGACCTTTTCTTTTGGGGCCGTGGGAGGCCGTACGGACGCGTTTTTATTTCGAAAGGACACCAGGACAAGGGTTGAGCCGGAAAAACCGTCTATGGGTCCACAGGGGACGCGTATTGGGGTATTTCGTTTCCGGGAACGTTACCCTTGATCCTTTTCCGCTGGAAACAGGATGTCATGATACCGGGCGTCGGCTTCCAGGATCAACCGCTCAACGGCGGCGGCCAGAGAACAGCCCCATGCTTGGGCCAGTTTCCCTATTCTCCATGAAGCTTGGTCCCCGATATGGCAATCCAGGCGACGGCCTGAACCTTTTTTCGCTTTCTTCCAAGTCCTCACCCTTGCCGCGTCGCTTTCGTGCTTCCTGGGGCGGCCTGGGTGCTTCTTGGTTTCGATGCCGGGAACGTTATTGTCTTCCATGTGGACCCCTCCCCTGCTGATTTCGTTACCGGAAACGGTATCCCTGAGGCATGGGCATGTCAATGGGTTTTGTTGCCGGGCGGAGATGGCCGTATTTGGCGCATGAGGGGTTTTCACCCCCAAGGGAAGGGTAGTGCTTGCCCTGGAAAAGATCCACGTCAAAATATGCAGGAACGAAAGGGAGCCAAGCGCAAGATTCAATGTTTGGGGGCATTTTTGGGGGCAAGCAATGTTTTTGATGGGTACAAAAATTATTGTTTTCAGTATGTTACAATGATGGTTGTAAGTCGGCAGGTGCTCCAGGAAAATCAAGGCCCCGCGGGCCCCGCGGGGCTTTTTGCGTTGATCCATCACATGAGTGCGTTGATTTGCGATGAAATCGAAGTCCTGGTTGGATGGTGAATAGCTATCCGTACTACATGCCGGTAAAAATCCAGCTCTCTTCTCCGAACCCTGCCCTATCAATATATTTTCAAATTTGCAGCATTGGGTGTTGTTTACGTCCGTGACGTATTGTGTCGCATGAATCGCATACACTATTTTCCATTTGATAAGACATCCGCATTCAGGGAGGACGCGGCAGACTATGACACCAAACAGAAGCATCATCTCCCCCCTGCGCATCGATGCGGTCGCTGTCCCCGGCGCCGGCGGACTTATCGGCATGACCATCTGCCCCGGCAAGGATGAATACGCAGGGCTCGGCATCCCTTCCGGTCCCTGGAAGCGCGACCTGGACCTGGACCTTCAGGTGGTCCGGGACTGGCAGGCTCAGGCGCTGGTGACCCTCATCGAGGACTTGGAGTTCGAATTGCTTTCCATTCCCGAATTTCCCGATAAAGCACGGGAATTGGGTATTCTCTGGTTCCATCTTCCCATTGTCGATGTCCGGATACCGGACAAGGTGTTCGAAGCTGAATGGGAGACGGCAGGGGAGCAGCTTCGCACGATCCTTCGTGACGGCGGCAGGATTGTGATTCACTGCAGGGGAGGGCTGGGTCGGACAGGTCTGGTTGCCGCACGGTTGCTGGTCGAGTTCGGCATGGAACCGCAAGAGGCGATTCGCCGGGTCCGGGCCGCCCGACCCGGGGCAATTCAGACGAGGGAGCAAGCTGAGTATGTGCGGAGGTGCAAGCAATGAGAGACATTGAAATAACGGACACGTTTACAGGTTGTCTCCTTGGCGGCGCTGTGGGCGATGCCCTCGGCTGGCCTGTGGAATTTCTGTCCATGGCCGAGATAAGGAGAAAGTTCGGTCCGGAGGGGGTCCGGGACTTCGTCGAAACCGCGGGAGGGGTCGGCGCGATTACCGACGATACCCAGATGACGATGTTTACCGTTGAAGGGCTGCTGAGGGGGTATCGGCACAGCATCGAAACCGGCGCTGAACCCGATTACGTCGTATCCGTCTATCGGGCCTATCTGCGCTGGCTGCACACCCAGGGGGAAGCATCCCGTGACCCGGACTTTCGCGACTGCCTGGACGGGGAGCTGCTGAAGGTGGAAGGGTTACATCACCGAAGGGCGCCGGGCAGCACCTGCCTTTCCGCCCTGATTGCCGGCACGATGGGGACGGTTGCCGGCCCGGTCAATACCAGCAAGGGGTGCGGCGGGGTGATGCGGGTTGCCCCGGTGGGCCTGTTCTGCAGGGCTTTGCCTGATGCCGGCGACGACCGGAAGAGGGGAGAAACGGCTTTCGAGCTTGGTTGCGCAGCCGCGGCCATCACCCACGGCCATCCGCTTGGCTACCTGCCCGCCGGTTTTTTAGCCGCGATGATATTCTTTCTCGTATCCGGCAGGACTCTGGAGGACTCCGTTTCGGACTCCATGCCGATTCTCGTGGAGCGGCCTGAGAATGAAAGGAGCACGCTCGCTGCCATGATTGCGCGGGCGGTGCGGGCCGGCATCAGGGAAAAGCCCTGCCCGGAGACGGTTGAGCGGCTGGGCGGCGGCTGGGTGGGTGATGAGGCGCTGGCTATTTCGCTTTACTGTGCCTTGGCGGCAAAGGGGGACTTTGCCCGCGGCGTTCGATTGGCGGTCAACCATTCGGGAGATTCGGATTCGACCGGGGCGATTGTCGGCAATATTCTCGGGGCGCTGCTGGGGACGGGAGCGATTCCGGGGGTGTGGAGGGAGCGGGTGGAGATGAGGGAGGTTATCGAGGGGATGGGTGAGGAGTTGCTGGCTGTCAGACAGGGCAAGCCTGTGGGGTCATAGCTTCGTTTCCACCCGGAAACGGTCCTTTTCCGCCCTGGCGGTGTCAATCTTCGGGCTTGCTTGTGCGGCGTACCGATGTACGCCTCCGCGCAACCCCTCGATTTCCTTGCCAAGACGAAAAATTCCTCGTTTCCGAATGGGAAACCGGTAGTGGCTCATCCGGAGTTTCCGGATGGCCGCTAGCTTAGTCTTTTAGACATTTGTGGCCAGGTGATCCACCGGGGACATGATGGTGTCATGCTTGGGCGACGCCCGGTGTCGCAGTTTTTTTTCAAATGTAACCTTGCAACTACTCGAAAAAAGTCTAAAAAATCCACCCAACTCCTTTTAAAGCAACTCCTCGGGAAGACAGCAGGTTCAGGACTTGAAACCACACATAATCACCCGCTGACCAGGCTGATTCAGATCTGGTGTCACATCAGGCGCGATTTTCGGGTTGAAATCCTTTCCCGCGCCTGTTATTTTTGTGGTACTCGATTAAGTACCTGAAGGAGTATGAGAAATGAACTCTTTACCTGCGCAGGAACTCAAGAGACGTGGTATCGCAGCAGTGGACGATCTCATCGCCAAGGGAGACGTGCACGTGATCAGAAACAATGTACCGCAGTATGTGGTGCTTTCGGAAGAGCGTTACCAGGAGCTCGTGGCGGAGGCAAACGAGGCGTATTTGGCGAGGGTCCGTGCTTCGCTGAAGGATGTCAAGGCGGGCAGGGTGAAAAAATTCAGGACTGCCGAAGATCTGTTGAAGGGTATCGAAGCAGGCGAGTCCGAGTGATGTATACCATCACGGCACCTCACCGCTTTCTACGCCAGGCGCGCAGATTCTTCAAAAAGCACCCAGACCTCAAATCCCGCTTCGTACAAGTAGTTGCCGACCTGCAATCCGACCCGTTCCAGCCGCACCTGGCGCTTCATCCTCTGGCCGGCCGGCTTGACGGCTGCCATGCAGTCAGCCTTACGCACAGTTACCGGGTTACCCTTACGCTCCTCATCTCCGAGAAAGAAATTATTCTGCTCGATGTCGGCAGTCATGATGAGGTTTACCGGTAAGCAAGGACAAGCCTGAACAAAGAAGCTGAAACCGCGTGTCCCCTGGATGTGAACCGCGGAGTCATTCACTTGAACGTTGCCGGATCGAACCACAGCGAAGCGTCGGGAAGCGGTGTGTCCTTCGGCAGAGTGGGATTCTTGATCCTGATGATACGCCGGTTCTTGAGATTGGCCTTTACTATGGAAGCCCTGTTGTATTTCATGAAAATCGCGTCGAAGGAACCGTCTTTCACCATGTTCCGCAACCCTTTCTCGACGCGCTGCGCCAGGGCCTTGTCGGATTTATTGAAAAAGAAATAGTAGGGCCAGGGATAGTAGATAAGCAGATTCTTCTCGATGGCAAGATTGGGGAGAGCGCGATGCCGCGCCGCATGCTCGTGGAAGACCTCGTTGATGCCGCGCGGAAATAAGTCGATGCGGTCTGCGGCGGCCAGCTTGAAGAGACTCTCGTAGCCCGCCGTGTGCACCTTGATGCCGTTTGCCTCATAGATCGCCACGTCGCCCCAGCCGATGCCCTGGCCGACGGTTACCTTTCTCAGGTCGTCCAGGTTGCGTATCCTGTCGACATCCGCCTGCCGGTTCGCGGCGATCAAGGCCACTCGGTAGCCCAGGAGTCCCTTGCGCAGCGGGACCCGCACGGCACGGTATTCTTTCTCCTTCCGTACCGAGGTGCCGCTCCAACCGACATTGACCAGCCCGCGCGGATGGAGCAGTTCGGCAAGGTAGCGGGCCTCGTTCATGCCGGACTTGCTCGGCTGAAGCGTATAGGGTCCGTATTCCGTTACCGTCTTGTCGAGGGCCGTCTTCAGGATTTCGACCACATCGTTGTACCGCGCATCAGCGCCCGACTCGAACGCGGGATATACGACCCTGGTCTGGCCCGCGGCCATCGTGGGAATCAGCAGGATACACAGCACCGACATCGCAAGCAAACACTTCATTGGTTGCCCCTCGACTCAATTTTCTCAGGTTTGCCCATTTTCGCGCTCTGAAGTACAACGCAAGACCCGTGTCAGCTCATCCAGGGTGTACGGTTTGATGATTGATCCCCGGAAGCCGTAGTCGCGGAAGTCGGCCATGACGGGATCGTTGGAGTACCCGCTTGAAACGATCAACCGGGCACAAGGGTCAAACGCCAGGATGGCTTCCGCACATTCTCTCCCCCCCATGCCGCCCGGTATCGTCAGATCCATAATGACGCATGAAAATGGTTTTTTTCCTTCTTTGGCGGTCCTGTACATCCGGATCGTCTCCTCACCCGAGGCGCACGTGGTTACCTCATAGCCGAGGTGACCGAGCATTTCGACCGCGAGGTCGCGGATGGCTTCCTCGTCGTCCATGACGAGAACCGACCCGCCGGCGGGGGCTTCTTCCTGCACGACAGTTGCGACGTCCTCCGTCCCCGCGGTGGATGTTGTGCCTGTTGACGGCAGGAACAGGGCGAATGTCGTCCCTTCGCCGACCTTGGAGCGGACCTCGATATGTCCACCATGACGCTTGATGATGGAGTGGACGGAGGCGAGTCCCAAGCCGATGCCGCCCGCCTTGGTGGTGAAGTAGGGGTCGAATATCTTCTTCAGCACCTCTTCCGGCATGCCGCACCCCTGGTCGGCGAACGAGAGCCTTACGTATCCGCCGGGAGGCAGCAGCAGGCCGTTTTCCGCCTCGAGCACAAGGTTCGTCCCTTCAACGGTGAGCGTTCCGCCCCTCGGCATTGCCTGGACGGCATTGAGGGTGATATTGTTGAACACCTGGCTCATCTGCCCTTCATCCGCTTCGATGTCATGGAGGCAATCGGGAATTTCAACGACCGTTTTGACGTTTGTACCCCGTAAGGCAAGAGACAGCGACTCGTTCACGATTTTCCGTATCGATACCGTTTTCTTCACCGGAGCCCCGCCTTTGGCGAAGGTCAGCAGCTGGCCGGCGAGCTCGGTTGCCCGGAGTGCCGCCTTTTCCGCATTATCCAGGAGCCTGGCCGATTTTTCCGGCGAGTCCGGGACCACGCGCGCCATGGAGATGTTCCCCATGATGCCGGTAAGGATATTGTTGAAGTCATGGGCGATCCCTCCGGCAAGCACTCCCAGGGATTCGAGACGCTGGGCGTTGAGCAGCCTGTTCCGCAGGGATTCGCGCTCCGTGATGTCGGTGAAAATGTCGACCCGCAGATTCCGGGCACGATGGGTATTGACAATCACATGCCGGTCGGAGCCGTCTTTGCAGGCAAGTACCGAGTCCCACGGTAGGATGGCCGTGCCGTCGGTCAAGGCCGTATCGAAAGCCGCCTTCCGGCGGGAGAGCCGGTTTTCACGTCCGGCCGGGTCGGGGCAGGCACGGAGAAACCAGTCATCGAGCGAGGAAATATCGCCGGCATCATAACCGAACCACTCGGTGAAGCATCGGTTGACATGCTTGACGGCTCCCTCGCTGTCGGTCCATGTCACGCCTACCGGCATGACGTCCATGAGCGCCATGAGGGTCTTCTCGCTCTCGAGCAGCGCCCGTTCCTCGGTCTGTCGCACCTGATCCTTCCGTGCTTCGGCAAGGGACCGGGTCATGTCGACGATGGAGAGCTTGAGATTTTTCAGTTCACCGAAAAAGTCGCCCTCGGGGACACCGGCGGCGTCCGTCTCTCCCCTGCTGACCTTCAGGGCATAGGATTCAATCGCCTTCAGCGGCTTGATAACTTTTCTGCGGAGGAGATGAAAGGGAATGAAAATCAGGAAGGCGTTGAGGGTAATGATTGCCATGATGATGACAATGGCCCAACGGTGCAGAGACTTCTCCAGGAAACGGGGGGTCATATACAGGTGTACCGTGCCCACCTGTTTGCCGTAGATGACGATTTTCCCTGTCCGGGCCACTGCATCGCCCTTCCGGATCCCGACTTTTATCGGAACGACCCTCCACTGCGCGTCCCTCGCAAAACCGGAGATAACACCACTGCCCCCGGCTCCCGTAACCGTCACGCCGAAAACCTCCTGGTTGCGCATGGTGCTTTCGATAATCTTGTCAACCTGCTCGTTATCGAAGTTCCACAGCGGGAGGGCGAGGCTGCTTTCAAGCTGTGCGGTCGTGACCGCGAGTCGCGATTCTAGGTTGCTGATCCTCCGGTTCCGTTCCCAGCCGTAATAGGCGCCGCCGAACGTGGCCAGAACCACGGTCGTAACCGATACAAGGGTAAGGATAATGACTTTTGTAATCGATGTATCGTGTCTTTTCATGGAGTTCTGACCTGTTCGAATTCTCTCGCCCGCCGCCGGCGCCTTCTGCAGCCACCCGGTTTCCGAACGCTACGGCGGGAAAATCAATTTTTTTCCACCGCACATGCTACACGATTTGGCGGGAAAGCACAAACCATGGTAAGCCGCGCCTGGTCCCTGATTTGACCCGGGAGGTCCACGGAGGGCTGAAAGATTCCCGTTGTGTTTTCATGGCGGAACGCGCTAGGATCTTCCCGTCATGAATTACCTGATGCACCTTTTTCTCTCGGGAACCAATCCGGAGGTCCTGGCCGGCAACCTCATGGGTGATTTCGTCAAGGGGCGTCTCGATGAGCGTTTCCCGCCCGGTATCCGGCGCGGTATCGAAATCCACCGGAAGATCGACTCCTTTGCCGCGGGAAACGCCTGCTTCCTGCGGAGCAAGCGGCGAATCGATCCGCGCTTCGGCCATTTCCGGGCGGTCATGGTGGACCTGTTCTACGACCATTTCCTGGCCCGGTACTGGGATGAGTATGCTCCCGTTTCCCTGGAGCAGTTCGTCGTGGATTCCCACCGTACGCTGCTCCGCTACAAGGCCCATCTGCCGTCGCGTCTCCTCGATGTGCTGCCCGGGATGTTTTCCCGGCAGTGGCTCATTGCCTACCGCGAGGAGGCGGGGATCGCGACGGCTCTCCGGAGGATGTCGGAGAGGCTGCGCAAGCCCGGTCACCTGGCCGAGGGCGGCGCTGAACTCGTTGAAAAGGGCGAACCTCTCCTGTCGGATTTCCGTCTGTTTCTTCCCGAGGTTTCCTCCTACACCGAAACACTTTTCATTTGAATGCGGTGAGTTGGAGACAGTCTGATTGGACTCGCGGGGGGGCAATAAGCGAAAAATCAATCCTGCCGGGCGAAAAGGCGAATCCATTCCCTTTTCGCGTTCATGCGGAAATACATCACGGACGGCTTCTTCCTCGACATGGTGGCAGCGACCACATTGCACCCCTTGATCTTGAACCTCTGAAGCATGACGAGCCGGAAGCGCATCTCATCGTCTTCCGTCATCCGGATGTTTCCGTGCCTCCATCCTTTGACGGTGGAAGCCTTGCGGTCTATCATCTCGGCGATGTCTATTTCATGGTATCCGGTGTATCTGAAAAGGTAATCGACTTCGCTCCCGGTCAGCCTGCCCATCTTGACAGACAGTTCCCTTGCGATCGTTTCCTTCAGCGCCAACTCGTTCGGGACCGCGACGTGCCTGCAGTCGCAGAATGGACATGCTCTCACCGTCATGTCCCTCAAAACGACATTGAACAGGCCACACTCGTTGTAAACATAGTTTTCAACCGGCACTTCATTCAGTTCATGGGCATAACAATTCACGCACAGCATCACTATAGACCCTTCCACATGCCGCAAAATTTTCCGTTTCTCTTATCCCATTTTGGGAGTTTGCGCAATATATCAAACTATATAACGAGACTGAACGACAAAAATTCGAGTGCAATGGCTCCGGAGGGCAGGTTTGTTTCCGGGCATTCGGCTCACCGATAAGAAGGCAACCCGGGAACGTAATCACTGAAAGAAAGGCGTGGTTTTGCGCATGTATTTCTGCTAAAAATCGATGGAAGACCGATGCCCGGCCGTTTTCCCGCGAACCGTTCCACTCGCAGCGCAGTGTCCGGATTTCCGTACCCTGATTGCCGACCTCCGGAGCCCTGCCGACTACAGAACAGGAAAGAAAAAATGGATCCTCGTCATTTTCATTCGGAAAGTTCCGCTGAAGATGCGCTCGACTGCCCCTTCTGCACCCTCGACCCGTCCCGCGTTTATGCGGCAAACGGGCTTGCCGTTGCCGTTCTTGACGAGTATCCGGTTTCTCCCGGCCATACCCTGATTATACCGAAGCGGCATTTCGAATCCCTCTTTGAGGCAACGGAAGCGGAAAGGTCTGCGCTGTTCGACCTGATGGATGAAGTGCGCCGGCGACTGCTGAATACCCCTCAGCCTCCTTTTGACACTCGAGGGAGCGAGCGTGTGCCGGATGGCTTCAATATCGGCATCAATGACGGCGCGGCCGCGGGCCAGACGGTCTTTCACCTGCACATTCACCTGATCCCGCGCTATGAAGGCGACTGCCCCGACCCGCGCGGCGGGGTGCGCAAGCTGTTTCCCGGCCGTGCGCGGTACTGGAAGGAATTGGGCAAGGAGCAAGGTGAACGAATTACGGAATCGTAGTCGATGGGAAGGCGGATACTCCTCGTGCACATGGGGGGTGGCTCTGTATAATCGTGTTTGAGGAGATGTCAAATGCTGGTTGACGCGCACGCGCACATGGATTGGTACACGGATGCCTTGAAGGATGCCCTTGCTCAGATTGAGAAGCACGGAATTCTCACACTGTCCGTAGCCATGGATGTGCCGTCCTATCTGAAGACGCAAGAGATTGCCCGCTCCAGCTCCCACATTATCCCGACTTTTGGAATCCATCCCTGGGAGGCGGCGCGATATGCCGACAGACTCGACCAGCTTGCCGGCTACCTGAAAGACACCCCGGTCATCGGTGAAGCGGGACTGGATTTCCGCTATGTAAAGGACACGGGACTGTACCCCGGACAGGTGAAGGTTTTCGAGTATCAATGCATGTGGGCGCAGCGTCTGTCCAAGCCGATGAACCTGCACACGGCAGGCGCCGAACGCGAGGTCCTGGAAATGCTGCAACGGTTCCGGATAGGCAGATCCATTATCCACTGGTACTCCGGTCCGGCCGGCCTCGTGGAATCGTACCTGTCGGCCGGATGCTACTTCACGCTCGGCGTTGATGTCCTGAATCCGAGAAAAAGTCAACGGATTGCCGAGATCCTGCCGGTGGAACGGATCCTGCTTGAGACGGACAATCCCGACGGATACCGATGGCTCGCCAATGAAACAGGGATGCCGGATCTGCTCCTGAAGATACTGGAGAAGGTATCCGAGGCCAAGGGAATGACCCCTGTCGAACTGGAAAACAGGCTGTGGCTGAACTGGCGGGAGTGCATGGGGGAAATCGCCGGGAAAAACCTGATGTCGTGACACTTTTGAAAAGGAGGTGGCGGATCATGACCGGAGTAACAGTGGTTGCAAGGATTAAGGCCGGGCCCGATTCAGTGGAAACCGTCAAAGACGGGCTCCTCGCCATGATAGAACCCACACGGAAGGAAGCGGGTTGCCTGGACTATCAGTTGTATCAGGATACAATGGATCCTTCGGTCTTTGTCTTCTATGAAAAGTGGGAGAATGCGGATTCTCTTGAAAAGCACAAGGAGACCGATCATTACAAACGCTATGCCTCGACCGTCTTCGGTTTGATCGAGGAAAGAGTCGAGAGCAGATTGACAAGGATTGCATAAAGGCCCGGCACGCCATTTCAGATTCTCGGAAGGAGGGAGCACGGTATGGTGTCATTCACGGTTGACCATGAAAAATGCATCCAGTGCGGCCAGTGCGCGCTGGATTGCGTGGTGCGGATTATCTCCATGGACGGGGGATATCCGACTATCGCCCCTGAGAAGGAGAGTTCCTGCCTTGAATGCCAGCACTGTCTGGCGGTCTGTCCGACCGGAGCGGTATCGGTCCTTGGGAAGGATCCGGAGGAAAGCGTCTCCCTGGCCGGAAACCTGCCCGCCCCCGAAGAGGTGGAAATCCTAATGAAGGGCAGGCGCTCGGTTCGCCGCTACAGGGACGAGAATGTGAAACCGGAAGTCATGCAACGACTTCTCGATGTCTCCTGTCATGCTCCGACGGGGGTCAATTTCCGTCAGGTTCTGTATACGGTCGTTGATGACAAGGAGATCATGGCTGAACTGCGCAGGGAAACGATGGAGGGGCTTGGCCGCCTGTGGCGGGCGGGGAAAATGCCGCCCGGCAGGGAATACTTTACCGATTGTGTCCGGGCCTGGGAAGAAGAGGGTATCGACACCATCTACCGCGGGGCTCCCCATCTGATAATCGCCTCGGCGCCGCGGGATTGCCCTACCCCCGAAGCGGATTGCCTGATTGCGCTCGCCTATTTCGAGCTTTTTGCCCAGAGCCTGGGGGTAGGCACCGTGTGGAACGGGCTCGCGAAATGGACCTTTACGGAACTGGTCCCGGAGTTGCGCGCCAGGCTCGGCATTCCCGAAAACCACCAGATCGGCTATGTGATGGCGTTCGGTATGCCGGACGTGCGGTATCATCGTACCGTGCAGCGCGGACCTGCGCAGGCAGCGCGCGTGGTGTGGCGGAAAAGCTGATTCTCCTGATATCCCCGGGGGAGATCGGCGCCTCCCCCTTCTTCTTTTTTTCCGTATCCTTTGAAAAAATTTCCGCTGTCGTTTCAACCCCTCCTCCCGCATCCGGAAATATCCCCCGCTGAAGAAAACTGCCGCATTTCATGCGACATGGCGCAAGGAGAAGCTTGTCTCGCCCCTCCCTGACACATGCCTGCGCCCCCTCTCCATCACCATGGCCTTCCCGTTCAAGCAATCAACCTGGATTCGGCAGTTGAAGGCATCCTTCGTTCGCTCCGATTGCCCTCTTTCTGCTGCTCTAAGCTCATTTCG
>CALABV010000136.1 GCA_937886325.1 uncultured Geobacter sp. | reverse complement strand
GCCCTCGAGATGTGCGAGGCCTTCCGGCAACTCGGGCTGGCGGTGGACATGATCAAGCCTCGGCCCGGTCTGCTGCCCTGGCTCGATCCGGCGCTCTGCCGGCCGCTGCGGGAAATGCTGATGGCGCGTGGCGTTGGTCTCTATGACGGCCACCCGGTGGATGCCATAGTGGAAGAGGGCAAAGGGCTGGCGGTGCTTTCGGGTGACAGGCGTCTTGCCGGCGATGTGCTGGTGGTGGCGGTGGGCGTGAACCCCAACAGCCAGTTGGCCGGTGATGCCGGTCTGGCGCTGAGCGTCGGCGGCTCGATTTCCACCGATCATCGGTTGCGCACTTCCGATCCGCTCATCTACGCGGCCGGCGACTGCGCCGACAGCTATCACGTGGTCACCGGGGAGAAAACCTGGATCCCCCTGGCCCTGCGGGCCAACCGCGCCGGCTGGGCGGCTGCCGACAATATCTGCGGTCGCGGAATCGAACTTCCCGGCGTGGCGGGGACCGCGGTTTTCAAGGTCCTGGAGATGGAGGTGGCGAGGACCGGGCTGTCGGTCGAGGAGGCGACCAAGGCCGGCTTCGACCCGCTCGCGGTGCAGATCACCTCGCGCTCCCGCGCCGGCATTTATCCCGGCTCCCAACCCATCCACGTTGCCATGGTTGCCGATCGCGGCTCGGGCCGCCTCCTCGGAGCCCAGCTCGTCGGCACCGATCAGGCGGCGCTGCGCATCAACGCCGCCGCCGTCGCCCTCCACGCCGGGATGACCGTGGTTGATTTCAGCCAAAGCGACCTGGCCTATGCCCCGCCCTTCGGCCCAACCTGGGACCCGCTGCTGGTTGCCGCCAATCAGCTGCTGAAAAAGCTGGCGGCGGGGTAGTCGGCGACGACATGCCGGAGTTCGGGGTATTCCAACCTACTTGGGAGTTCCAGCCGGCGCGCTTCTGGTCAAGCCCCTAGCTGGTACAACCGCTCCAGACCTCATTCACAGCTGGGCAGGAAAACTCCTGATGAGGCATATGCCGTGATGCTGCCGACGGTCCAACTGGCAGCTTAAAACAATCAGAGACGCCACCTAAGAACCGCTGGTTGTTTGTTCAAGCAAGGGGAGCCACCTCTGCCGGAACCCGCAGACAGGTGACGAGCTGACTCTTGACTCCAGGCGGGTTGTCACCTTCAAACCGTCGGGGATTCTCAGGAATATCATCAACGGCAAGTAGTAGAGGGCCTGGAGTGATATAAGAACCCCCACTTTTCCCGAAAGTCTTTCCTGAGATAGAGGGTACTTACCTCAAAGGAAACGCAATGCCATTTGATATTTCCGTTCTCCCTGTTTTCCTTGCGGCGTGCCTTGTGCTGCTGGTCACGCCCGGCCCCGATGTTGCCTTCATAGTTGCTACCGGGGTTACGGAAGGTCGCCGGCCAGCCCTCTGGGCCTCTTCAGGCATTGCATTGGCGATGTTTTCTCATGCGGTACTGGCGGCAATGGGAGTCGCGGCAATCGTGGCCACATCTCCGGTCGCCTTCGATGCCATTCGCTTTGGAGGTGCGGCTTACCTGGTTTTTCTCGCCTGCAAATCGTTTCGAGCAAGACCCTTCGAGGCCAGTGCTCAGGCTACCTGTCGATCCCCTTTCATCAACTTCCGCCGTGGATTTCTGACGAATTTATTGAATCCTAAAGCCATTTTGTTCTCGGGTGTCTTTCTCCCGCAGTTCGCATCTCCATCCTTCGGGCCAATATTCCAGCAGATTGTCGGCCTCGGGGCAGTATTGGCATTTCTCGGTCTGCTTTTCCAGGCGGCCTTGTCATTGGCCAGTGGGAGCCTTGGACAATGGCTCTTGTCAAGTCCTCGTCGCCAGGCAGTGCTGGAACGCTTAATGGGAGTCGTCTTCCTCGGGCTTGCAACGCGGCTACTCTTTATGGAGCGCAAAAGTTGAGAGCATGACATCATCAAAGGCTAGACCGGGAAAGGAGGGGCTTTCTCCCCGCCCTTTGCCATATTGAGAACATCAAACAACCTTGCCATCTCTTTGAAATGATCATCAAACACGCCGAAGACAAACAAGTCCCAATAGAGGCTCTACAAGCCCTCCTGGCGCATCCGGAAGCCGATGCGAGTACCAAGAAGCGCATAGAACGCGAAATCCTCAATATCAAGGCTGGAGCGCGAGGAGAGGAAGAAGCCGCCTACGAGATAAAGGTGCATTGGGGGGAGTCCAAAAACTGGATGATAATCCACGACCTCCGCATCGAGCATGGCGGATTGGTGGCGCAGATTGATCACCTGCTGATCAATCGGTTCATGGAAATGTGGGTGTGCGAGAGCAAGCACTTCTCCGAGGGTATCGCCATCAACGAGCACGGGGAATTCTCGGCATTCTGGGGCGGCAAGCCCTATGGTGTTCCTTCCCCGATCGAGCAGAACAACAAGCATCTCCTTATACTCAAGCGCTTCCTCGATGCCGGGGGAGTTGCCCTGCCAACTCGGATGGGTTTTACCATCAAGCCCACCCTCAAGAGTCTAGTTCTGGTATCCAAAGGGGCGAGGATCAGCCGGCCGAAAACCAAGATCGATGGTCTCGACACCATCATCAAGAATGATCATCTCTTTACAACCATCGACAAGGCGATCGATGACAACAACAATCCGCTTCTCATCGCCAAGTTCATCGGGCAAGAGACTTTGAAAGATCTTGGTGAGAAGGTCGCGCAATGTCACCGCCCAATCCAATTCGATTGGGCGGCGAAGTTCGGCCTTTCCCAATCGTGGCAGCAGGCTCCCGCGCACCGGGAACCCGAAGAGGCGTTACCCCTGGCGGTGAAAGCGGCCAAGCCCGAACCGGGGCTGCCACCTGCGACGGAGGCCAAACCCGGTTCGGGTGAAGAGGTGCAAAAGCCCAAGCAAAAGCTTGTCTGCCATTCCTGCGGTGTGTCGATCACATACAATGTTGCCAAGTTTTGCTGGTTCAACAAGAAGCGGTTCGCGGGCAATATCTACTGCATGGACTGTCAGAAGAAGGTTTGAGATTTACAGACTTTTGTTGACCTCTACGCTGTTCGTTCTAAGACCAACCCTTCATGAGCATATGCCTTTTGGTTCATGTTTTGAATGGTTGCCCATAACTGCTCCATCCGTCATCTCACCGACTACCTGAAATACCTCGGCTTGCCAACGATGGCCGGCACATCCCCGTATAACTGCTCCATCAGCCATTCCGCAAGGCCGCGCCGGGTCCAGTACTTTCGCGGGCCGGACGGCGGCTCCACCTCCACCGGCACAGACTCGCGGCTCGCCTCGTAAACCCGAAGCCCCTTCAGACTGGAGTTTGGGGTTTCCGCACCGGAGTAGTCGATGCCGATATAGCGGTTGAAACTTAGCTTGATACGTTCCGGTATCACTGTTGTCACCAAGAACGTGAGCCTCGTTTGTTCCCTGGCGTGGACAAAACGCTATCCACTCCTTCACGGAGTTCCGCTGCAATACTGCCGATCATGGTTGCCGTAACATCCTCCACGTTTTCAAGATCCCAGAAATCGACGTACTCGGCAGGGTCTTTGACGATCTCCACCAGATGAGCACGAACTCCTCGCAGCCATTCATCTTCGGTTTTGAACCGACTGGACATTGAGCTGAGTTCGGCTTTCAGGGTATCCGAACCTTGGGAGGCGCTGACAATAACGCCCCAAGCCATTTCAGTAAGATCGTCGGTGTCCATAAAGCCAATTCCTGAATGGGGTGGAACCTACTTGACCGGTTGCTTGGTAGGTCCTTGATCGCTGCCCCAGTGCATGTCACAATCTGTGTCGCGAGGTTATCGCAAGTTTCACCCTCCAAGTCACCCCTCAAGACAGCCCCCAAGTGAGCAATCCTATTCTGGTTTTTCCTCTCCGACCGATTCGATCTGTTTCACCACCCGGTCGAAATCACTTTCAAACAACCGGTCCTGCACGATGCGGAATTTTTCGTATTCGCTTTCGGCATGGGTCTTGGCCAGTTCGGCCGAGACCTTTCCAGCGTCCTGCAGAATCTCCCGATCCCAGAGTTTCAGGAAACCCGCCAGCCGTTTTTCCCAATCTTCCATGGTCATGGGGATTTTGCTCATGGCCTGAAGCTCGGCCATGTCGAGATAGGCGGAGACGATGCGCTGCATCTGGCCCAACTCGAACTCGGAGAGATAGTCCTTGGCGATGGCGACATCGTATCGATGGATTTTCCCGTGGGGCGCACCTTCCCAATGAGTCAGCCCCATGTTGTCCTTACGGTGGTCGGCGCGGTCCACAATGACTTCCGCCGCCGTCTGGCCGTGAATGGCATAGTGCATCTTGTTCTGCACGGCGGCGAAAAACCGCTTGGTGGCCGTGGCTGTGGGGTCGTAATCGAGCGCGGTGGCGTAGATGTCGGTGATCTTCTGGTAGAACTTGCGCTCGGATAGCCGGATCTCCCGGATTTTTTCCAATTGGCGCTCAAAGAACTCATCGGTCAGGTTACCACCGCGTTTGAGGCGCTCCACATCCATGGTCCAGCCTTGGATGGTGTAGTCCTTAACGATCTGGTTGGCCCATTTGCGAAACTGCACCGCCCGCTCATTCTCGATCTTGAAACCGACGGCGAAGATGGCCTGGAGGTTGTAGTGCTTGACCCGGTAGTTCTTGCCGTCGGCGGCAGTTGTTAAGTACTGCTTAATAACTGCCCCTTCTTCGAGTTCATTGTCGGCGAAAATGCGCTTCAAGTGCTGGTTGATGGCGGGCACCGAGACATCGTAGAGGCTCGCCATCATCTTCTGGGTCAGCCAGATGTTTTCGTCCTCGTAGCGTATTTCCACGCTGGCTTCAGAACCGCCTCCAGCCGCGACAAAGGTCAGATATTCGGCGGCAGAAGAGCGAACAATGGCCATTTCTTTTTTATGAGGCTTCCGTATTTCCTTTGCCTTATCTTTTTTCATTCAATCCCTCCCCATCTCTGATATCTGTCCCGAGACCAGCGGAGGTATTTCATCAGCTCCCAGCTGACCGATTCAGGATCAAATCGCTCACTGTCAAAGTTGCCACCGGACCATTCCGTATAGCTTTCATGTTCCTCGGGGTTCGGGTCTTTCAGCGCATTTAAGAATTCAGAGTAACCGGGCACGCCGCCCACATCTTCTGGCGGGCAGGCTCGCTGACCATCTAGACAAGCCAGTTCAGGTCTCAGTTCAGGATTGAAAAATCGGCTTTCCTCAAGGACAAGTTCATGCTCCCAGCCGTCTCCGAAATCATACAGGTAGCGGAAAGTGCGTCCTTTCTGTTTGATCAGATCCGCGAGACGATACCTGCCACATGCCAGCCCGTCTTCCTTTGATTCCGGATATTCGGTGTATCGTTTCTTCCCGATGGTGAACTCGTGCAGGTGGCTGTCGGTCCAACCCATGGCAATCTGGATGACGTCGTGCAGCCGGTCCAGCGTGATGCTGGCGGGCACGACAAAACGTCGCCAGATTGCTGGTTTGATGTCAAACAGCTGTATTTTCAGTAGATAACATCGTTCGTTCATTGCTTGCATTCTCCTAAATAACTTTCCAACCTGCGGCACATACGCTCGAAAGCGCTTAGTTCAGCCTTGGTCATCTGGTCGTTATGGTCGGGCAGAATACCGTCATCAACGACCGATTCGCGGAGATTCTCCAGTGGGTCGCCTTGGTACCATAAATTCCCGGATCATTGTAACGAGGCGGGAGGCGGCGCCGCAAATTTCTTATATAGCTCCGCCTGCCGTTTTGTTACCTCGCCGACTTGAAGCTGTTTGCCGGGGATGGCAAAGCATTCGATGACATCGAACTCGTCCAGCACTTCCTGGAGCGTATAATCTTTGAACAACTGCTCCTCCTGCATCATCGCGGTGATGAAGGAGAGATAGATCAGTGCAACAAACTGCACGAAGAGTTTCCCGTCGAGACTCTGCTCAGAAGAGACGGCCAAACGGCGCAGGTTCAACCGTTCTTTGAGATTGTCGAACGCTTTCTCCACCAGATCCTTGCGCCGATAGGTCTCCAACGCCTGTATCGGTTCCCTGATATCGTTACTCAGCATCGCGAAGTAGCCGAAATTCAGTTTTGCTTTGGCTAATTCATCTTCTTTGGCAGTAACCGTAATGCCCCGCACCGGCGTCTGCTTCACCTGGAAGAAACGATCATAGAGTTTCTCATGCTCCGCGTGTCGCTGATTGCTCATCAGCTCTTCCTGAAGATCAGCCAACCGGCTATTGAACGCTCTTTCCTCTTCCAAGGCACGATCGGGCGAATAGTAGAGATGCAGGCACAATCGGCGACTTTGCTGGATCGTGTTCCCTTTGTAGCGACGCTCTTCCGTATACGCCCAGGTGATTGGCAGGCTATAGGCATAGAGCTGGTAGGTTTGGCTGTAATGTGTCCAGCTGCGCATGGTCTCGCGCACGTTGTCGAGGTTGGCCTGGACAAGCTTCAATGAAAGTCTGGCTCCGATGAGAAACTTCAGATGCTGACGGTACAACTCGTTGATATTGGCGGTACTATAAAACCCTCGGTCGAGCACCACCTTGATCTTCCGGTAGCCCAAGGTGTTCATATCGGTCAGCAGCTTGGTCAGTGTCTTGACATCGGGGATATTGCCGGCCAGTTTCCGGTAATAAAACGGCAAGCGTGACTTCTGGCCGAATAACAATGCCAGGTTGATCTGGGCAAGTGGTTCATGGTTTTTGTTGTTCCCATACCGTACCTGCTTGAGGCACTTCGAGTAGCTGGAGACCGAGGTGCTGTCATAGGCCAGATATTCCTTCTCGACTCGCCGCTGCCCCTGCAACTCGAAAAAGCGCTGTCGTTCCGATTCAGTAATGGCGGCAAAGAGTTCGCTGATGCGTTGCGAGGAAATCTGCGATCCATGCGGGTGCCAATGGGTGGCAGCCCAACGGTGAAATCGGCTGAGTGGATTGCGATCCTCGAGGATCAGGTAGTAGACGATGGAAAGGATCTGTCGCCAGGTGTCGGGGAAGCAGGTCCGCAGATCATCAGCCACCCCGGTGACCCGGCCGATCCAGTCAAAGAAATAGGTGGCACCGTAAAAACTTCTCGCTGCCGAGGTAATCGGCACCGGTCCCCGCTTCGCTCTTGCCTCGGTCACCATCGGCTTTTTGCGGGGACGATTGGGCACGATCTGTTTGGTGACCGGATCAAGCCGCCCGATACAGATCCTCTTCGCCCGGGACTGCTGCTTTTCCTTGTCCCAGTAGGAAGTCGATTCGTAGGCGTAGGTAACGCCGGTCTTCTTGTTGGTTTGGTCGACGATGGTGGCCATAGGTAATCCTCCTTTCATCGTTACAATAATACATTGTAACGATGTCAAGAGCAGGAAGAGTTGCCTTAAAATATCATATTTTTCAGGTGGTTATTTTGAATTCAGCGTCACAATTTTCCGGGAACTCAGGATTTCATGCTTCTCCGCACATCTGATTCGATTCCGAAATACGGAATCGAATCATCCTGTCTGCCCGGCAGTTCCGTGCCGCGACTCATGATCTCGATATAGCCCGCATAGCTGAACAGGCGGTTGCGTTTCTGGGCGGTCAGCTCCTTGACGATGCCGAGTTGCTCCAGGTGGCCGAGTGCCTTGTTGACCGTAGCCGGGGTGATGCCGGTCTTCTCCACCAATGAGCCCGAGGTGGCGATGGGATGCTCCATCAGCGCCCGGTGGACCTGCAGGGTGGATGCCGCCGCCCGACCGAGGCCGCTGATCTTGTCGCGATCCTGGTTCGACAGGTCCAGAAGCTGCTGTGCCGTTTCCACCGCCTGGGTGGCGGTAACGATCACGGCCTCGGCGAAGAAATCGAGCCAAGCTTCCCAGTCGCCGGTCATCCGCACGTTGTTGAGCAGCTCGTAGTAATACTGGCGGTGCGTTTTGAAATAGAGGCTGAGGTAGAGCATCGGCTCCCGCAGCACCTTCTGCTCGCATAGCAGCAGCGCGATCAGCAGACGGCCCAGACGACCATTACCATCGAGGAACGGGTGTATCGTCTCGAACTGCACATGGGCCAGCGCCGCCTTGAGCAGTACCGGGGTCGGCTCCGGCTGGTCATGGAGGAAGAGCTCCAGCTTGCTCATGCACTCCAGCACCTCTTCGGCCGGAGGCGGAACGAAGGCCGCGTTGCCCGGCCGGGTGCCGCCGATCCAGTTCTGGCTGCGACGAAACTCTCCCGGGGTCTGATTGCTGCCACGCCCCTTGTGCAGCAGCACACCGTGAATCTCGCGGAGCAGCCGCAGCGACAGTGGCAGCCCACACTCCAGCAGGCGCAGACCATGGTCAAGGGCCGCAACATAGTTGCTGACCTCCCGCACGTCATCCAGCGGGACGCCGGGTTCCTGATCCAGCTCGAACAGCAGCAGGTCGGACAGCGACGATTGCGTCCCCTCGATCATGGAGGAGAGTACCGCTTCCTTGCGAACGTACATGTAGAGGAATAGCGAGGTGTCCGGCAGCAGGGTCGAGACGCTGTCCAGCCGACCGAGGGCCAGCAGCGCCTGGTCGAATTTGCTGCGCAGTTCCGGTGTCCAGTCGATGGGCGGACGTGGCGACAGCGGCGCGGGCACGAAGGCCTGGGCCTGCTCACCCACCGTCGATATGGTCACGTATCTGCCTTGGAGTTCTCGCTTCATCCTG
>CALABV010000135.1 GCA_937886325.1 uncultured Geobacter sp. | reverse complement strand
AAATAGAGAGATGGACAAGGGAGAAAGACTCATAACAAGGCTTTTCCACGGCAATCACCACCCCAGCAGTGGCGGCCTGTTCCTTCCGCGAGATATTCGCACTATTCTTGTACCCTTCGATACTACATACTATTGAGATCCATGCGCATATTTCGTCCTCTGCTTCGGACAGACACAACGAAACCCGCACCTCCGCCGCCAGCAGCGGCAACTGTATAGGTGCGGGATTATTTTTTCCTAACAAACCAAAAGGGATACCACTATGTCAACAGTACGATGCGTTACATGCAACAAAGAGATAGATACCGAGTACTACCTGAACAAGAAATGTTCGAAGTGCGGCTCGTGGTTCTGCCATGATCATCTGGGTCAGTATAAATGGCAGTGCACCAGATGCCTGACCTATACACTGAGCAATATTTACGGGAGCTGACATCCGGCTCATCGAGGCATCACCTGCTCGCACCACGCTGCTCGCTCATCACTATCAAGACGCTACATGTTGCCGGATAGGGCCGAAAGAGCCAGACGGGAGGTCATCGCATGAACACACTCAAAAACCTCATAACGAACCGCCGAAGCTGCCGGAGTTATACTGATGAATCACTATCCCGGGAAACGCTTACGGAACTGATCAACGCCGCGGTGTGGGTACCGAACGGTTCCAATAACCAGCCGTGGAGATTCGTAGTCATTACCGACAGGGCACTGATGAAACAGTATTCCGACGCCGCCAAGAGCGACTGGCTCGCGCGGCTTGCGGAAACACCCCACATGCAGCAGTATGAAAAAGCGATACGGGATCCCAAGTACAATATCTTTTACAATGCGCCGGCGCTTGTCATTATCTATGGAAACACGGAATCCTACTGGCGCGTGTACGACTGCAGCATGGTCGCCTACAACCTGCACCTGCTTGCCGAGGAATCGGGTTTGGGCGCCTGCTGGATCGGATTCGCACATAACGTTTTCGCTACCCGGGAGACGAAAGCCGAATTCGGAATACCGGAGAACTATGAGCTGGTGGCGCCGGTCATCCTGGGACATCCCGCATCCTCCCATCCTGCCACGGGAACCCCGCGAAAGCCTTTTTCCATAAACTTTCACACCGGAACCGAGTAATTTCAGGCTGAATTGTCATGACGTATCTCAGGGTAAACGGAAAAGAAATCGAACTCAACGAGGATGGTTTTCTTGCCCATCCGGAAGACTGGAACGAGGACGTGGCAAGGGCATACGGGGTGCAGGAAAGTATCCCGGTGTTGACTGACGATCACTGGAAGGTGATTTTTTACCTTCGTGACTACTATGACCGGTTCCGCATCGCACCCATGCTCCGGAAACTCTGCAAAGATACCGGCTTGAGCCTGAAGGAAATCGAGAAACTCTTTCCTCCCGGTCCGGCAAAAGGCGCCTGCAAGCTGGCCGGCTTGCCGAAACCGGCCGGATGCCTGTAGCGCCTATCCAGTGAGGATGGCCCATGGAATTTCTGTTGGGAGTAGTTTTTCCCTATACGGCATGCGCCGTCTTCGTCTCCGGAACGATCCTCCGGATTGCCGGATGGCTGAAAACGCCCGTTCCGTTTCACCTGACGCTGTTCCCCGCACCCAACGGCGCCATGGACAGAATCGCGACCATCGCTTCGGATTTCTTTCTCTACCGCAGCCTTTTCCGCGAAGACAAAGCCCTCTGGCTTCGGGTGTGGTTATTTCACCTGTCGTTGGCGTTTGTCATCGCGGGCCATGCAGCCGGGATATTTTTTCTGAGAAATCAGTTTGTCCTCATCGGCTTGAATCCCGAGGCGAGTCAATCCCTGTCCAAACTGCTGGGAGGGACTGCGGGGATCGTGATGGTGCTTTCCCTTGGAGCGCTTCTGACCGGCAGGATTTCCAACCCGATCGTCAGAAAGCTTTCGGTACCGGAGGATTTCTGTACCCTGCTTCTTCTCATCGCTATCGCAGTAACGGGAATCCTCATGTACCTTCCCGGTTTCCATGCGGACCTGCCCGTCGTACGGTCATACATGGGCGGGCTCATCCGTTTCAGACCAACCATGCTGCCGCACAGTCCGATGTTTATCGTGCACTTTCTGCTGGTGAATGTCCTGTTGATGTACTTCCCTTTCTCACGGCTTCTCCACTCCGCGGGTTATTTCGTATATCGGGCCATGCTCACGCATGCTCCGCCAATCTATCCGACCGTTTCGGGAAGGCCCCCGCGCTCACTCTTTGCGGCAGGCAAAGCACAAAC
>CALABV010000134.1 GCA_937886325.1 uncultured Geobacter sp. | reverse complement strand
CACTTCCCCCGGCTTGCTGAGCGGACAGACGCCATTGACGCAGACCTTATACATGTAGTCGGTTGCCGCCGAGGGATTCAGCCGAATGTTGGAAGCAACGCCGGTCGTTGTTATCTCATTGTCCTCGTGGGGAACCTGAGTGCGGCACGATGGTTCGCAGGCTTCGTTGGTGTCAGCGCCCGGCATCAGTATGGAGCCGCTGCCGGCCGTCCACGCCCCGCTCTGTTCTTTGGTCAGGTCCGCGTAGTTGAGTGTGTTCCCGGACTGCGATACCCCGCCGACCACTGCGCCGTAGCGCTTCTTGAGATCGGAGAAGTCCATTGCCGCGGTCTGGCAGATGTAGGTGCGCTTCTTGTTCCACCAGGGCCTGCAAATCTGCACCGGCCCTGATGCTCCGGCTATGTCCTGACAGGACGGCAACTGGGTGAGCCCGGTGTTGTTGTAGTTCTGGAGGATCTCCACCCCGTCGACCGTCTCGTCTTTCAGCTTGCAATCGGGGTCGGAGGCCAGCGTCTGGCAGTTGTCCGTCACGCTTTCACCGAAGGTGTCCAGCTTGAACTCGAAGAAGTAGCTGTAGTCGTAGGAGACGTTCTGCGCCCCCGCGGCGCCGCACTCAACGGTCGTCTGCACAGGGACGTTGAAACCGTTGAGGATGCCGTCCGTGAAGCCTGATCCTGTCTGGCACGCTGAACCGGACTGCATGTTCGACAGCGCAAAAGTGGCGGCGGTCAGCTTCCCCTGGCTGCTTGCCCCGGCAGAAGGAAGGTTGATCGTAGCTATCGTGTGCCAGCCGTTGGAATCCACCGTGCCGCCACAGTTGAAATGAGCGGAGCCGCCCACATTCGTGTCCAGCAGTTGCAGTTTGTATGTCGTTTCGTTCTCCTTCCAGATCTGCATCCTGGCATAGTGATCGATGCACTCGCTGGCGGATCCGGTATTGCTGTATGTCGTGCTGGTAGAGCTCAAACCCGCGGTCCTGGTGATTGTGCATTTATGCTGCTCGGCGGAGGTCTGGTTCACGGCCGGCGAGTTGAGCATGTTGTAGTAGATGCTGTTCTGGTCTCCGCTCTGGGTCGATGTGATGCTGCCCACCGAACTGGAGATGTTGCCCGGGTTCGTGTAGTAGGACTGTGCATTAACCGGTGGTGGGAGCGTGGCGACCTGCGCTGCGTCCTGCACGGTGGCGCTTCCCACCAGTCGGCCGTAGTAGTCGATGGTGACGGCGGTGAGAGCGACATTGGTGACGGTGAAGCCGATGTTCGCCCGCTGGATGGCCGAGACAGCCCCGCCGCCGATATCCTTCAGCACCAGGGCGGAGTTGTTCCAGACCAGCTGCGATCCGCACGAGGAATTGATGCAGTAGCAGCCGCCCAGCTCCGTTACCGCGGCGGTCGTGTCGGATACCCTCCCGGTGCCGTCGGAAACCCACTTATACGGTTGGCAGTTGCTCCACGTCCCGGCGGTGCATGAGTAGTAGCCGTTGGCACACACACCCGAGACAACGCGGGGAACCGTATACAGGGTATCGACGGTACCGTCCATATTCAGGTCCTGGCTGATGCGTACAAGCTGCAGATCGCCGGATCCTGAGGGCTGCATCAGCACTTTGAGAAAGGATGCCGACGACGGGCTCGTGAGGTTTGCGGCGAAAGATGTACTGCCGTCGATGGTCTTCATCGGGGTAGTGCTGTCCGTCATCGGCACCGACAGATTTTTGTTGAGGTTTTCCTTTTTGCCGAAAAGCCCCTGCACCGTGTTGCCTGATGCCTTTCCCGCTATTTTGGCGTCGTCCATAGGCCCGGAGAATGCAGGACAGCCTATTGCCAGGATAAGGAGGCTAACAGCGATATTTCGTGACCATGTTCCGTATTGCATTTTCGTAGGATGTTCCTCCATCCACCATTGTCTCGATTTCCGAGACTTCCTCCGCCGAAGACGTGAAAACGTAGTAGCTGAACGGGTCGACGAGCAATCTTCCGACACCCTTGCCGAACGGGGTGTCCATGAAGATCTCGCTGTAGTGCGGTTTCTTGGTTTTTAGGCCCTTCAGGATGTTCATCGTGAAATCGTCAATGTCGATCAGCTTCTCAGCCCTCGCCTTTTCGAAATCGCCCGACTCCATGTAGAACTTGAACGCGCTGTTGTTGAGGATTACCTGACCGACGCTCCCCCACGCCTTCGTGTCGAGAATGGACTGGGTGATGACCCAAAAGGAGCCACCGTATTTCCTTGCCCGGCGGTATCCCTCCTCGATGACCCTTTCGATATGGCCGGCCTGACCGAGGAACTGGTATGCCTCATCGAAGAAGATCATCCGCTTGCGGGAACGGTCGGACAGGTACAGTTCCTGCGTGACCGCGTTGATGACTTGCATGGTGACGACCCTGAACAGATCCGGCCGGGGTTTCAGGGAGTCCAGTTCCAGTACGCAGAAATCGTCATTGGCGATATTAAATGTCGAACGGCCGTTAAAGAATCTCCCGAATACCCCCGTCGACGTAAACTGCTGCAGGTTGAAGGCAAGCTTCCTGGCCGCCTCCTGGATCTCCAGGCTGTCCGACCCACCTATCTTGCTGAACTCCGTCAGGAAGTGGTGGACGGTATCTATGTCGGCCTCGGTTCCTTCATTTTCATAGGCCCACCGCACCCCCATCTTTATCAGGTTCATGTCCACTTCGGTTGGCAGGGAGGCGCCGGAAGAATAGGCCATCTGGGCAACAATGGGGGCGATGACGGGGACATCGAACTCGGGATCCACAATGTTCGTAAACGGGTTGAGGTTTACGTCCGAATCCTCGGCGAAGTCCAGATAACGGGCCCCAAAAAGCTTTGTGGCCTTCTCATAGCTCCTGCCGATGTCGATGATGCGGATGATGTGGCCCAGGGCACGGTAGTTATAAATCACGTAGTTGATGTTGAAACTTTTCCCGGCCCCCGATTCGGCCGCGACGAATGCGTTATGGTTGTTTGCCCCCTTGGCGAATACGTCGATCCCAAACAACTGCCCTTTCCTTCCCACGTACAGAGCGACGGGGTCGCCAAAACCGGCAAAATCCCCCTGCACCGGAAGACACGTCGATATTGTGTCTACGGGTGCAATGTGATGGCGCTCGACGAGGGACACATTGGACCCGATATCGAAAAGGCCGAACGGCAGGCTCCACTGAAGAAGCGGAACCAGGATGCCCTTGTCCTCCTGCATCACGAACCCCTCGCCGTCCCAGATACGCCGGGCACGGATCATGGCCTCGCTCACCTGAATTTCATCATTGCCGTACGTCCAGAAAATCGGGACGATCCTGAGGAACTTCGTTCCCCTCTCCAACTCGTCGGCGGCCCACATATGCTCGTCCCGTTTCCGCGTCAGTGAGGGGGCGAAGGAGCCGACGGCCTGCTGGCGGAGAATCAGGTTCGTCTTGCGATGGATAGGAGTCCGCTGGTTCTCCAGCAGGACGTTGAGAGTGAAAACAAACGGCAGCGCCATCTGGTTGTCGTCCGACACGATTCCCTCAATTCCGCCAAACAGCTTGTTGATCTGCGACGGGGTCACCTCCGGGGGGAATGATCTCGGCGTCATGCAGCGGAATGTTTTTGAATCGAACTCAAGCTTGTTCATGCTTTTCCGCATGTTGGTGCCCAAGAGCATCTGTTTGCGGATCGGCACATTCTCGTCGTAGCCGGAGGGATTGAATGAGGGATTGTCGTTGAATACTGGTCGTCCCCACGCGAGCAGATCGGACGCAGCCCATGGCGTGGGGTACAGGGAGGCGCCCTTCATTATCTCGTTCAGCGTCGTCCAGAGGTGCGGGAGATTGATGGTCGCCAGCTCCTTCTCCGGGAATTTTACGGTGACGAAAAGACGGAAATTGCGCAGCGGTATCTTCCCCATGCTTTCCAGGCCGTATTTCCCTTCCTTGAAAAACGCGGGAAGGTTCTCGTTCACAAGGGAAACGATCCCGTCTGTCCTGACCTTGAGCCGGCAGTACCTGTCCAGAATGTCATCCACATGCGGGTCGGCGAAGAGGATGAACTGGATTATCGTCTTCTCCGGCAGGTTCGAGCGGAACATGCCCTCAAGTATGGTTACCGTGGAATCCCCGGCAAAGAAGAGAGGGCTGCATTCCCAAGCGAACCCGCAGGTATTGTCCGCCATGAAAAACAGTCGTGTCTCTTCGTCGTAGGAAACCCATGGCAGGTAGTCGGAGAACTTCTCCCGCTCCGCCAGCTTGTAGAGCTCCCGCACGGTCAGGCCGCCATGGTTGCCGTAAATAAGTGATTTTATAAAACCAAGCATAGTGCCGAGCATAAAGACCCTCTCCGGCTATTCTTCAAAAGCTTCCACGCTGTCGCCGAGTATCCACTTCGGTTCTTCCGTGAAAAAGTAGGCGTACCGATACATGTAAAATTCTCCGCTCTCGCCCTTGTAGGGCAGCAGCAGGATTCTCATGACCTTCGGCGGCGCAACGACGGGTGTCTGAGGTTCGCGGAGCAGTTGGTCGTAGCGGTTATAGAGAGACGACCGATAAGCGTTATAGTTTCGGTCCTCGACTGTTCCGGACTTTACTGGCGGACTATCGCTCACTCCCTGATCCGGGCAATTCCCGCCGATGCAGGTGTTGATGTCGCGTACGTAGGCATCGTCTTTGCCGGAGAGGGCTTCTTCGTATGCGCCCTGCACGGAGATGCATTTGCCGTGGAAGGTGTCCGGGCACGAGAAGTCGCTTTCATAGGGGTTGATGATGGCGCAGCCCGAGCTTGCAAGTGATGCGGCAATAAGAATCGCTCTTACCAACTTCATGTACGAACCGCCTGAGTCGATGGTGCATGCAGTCAAACTACGCGGGAAGGGATTATTTATAAGCATTGGCAAATCCTCTCAGCTTTTTGATGTCAAGAGTCAGACCCTCGGAAACAACCAGGGTAATTCTTTTGGTCGCTCCGATTTCGATGACCGGCATGGAATCGTGGGCCAGCTCCATGTAGAACTTCTGGATCTCCTTGAACCCCTCCGACAGGCCGCTGCCGAGGGCTGCCATGCCGATGTCCTTCGAGTTGATGGATTGAGTCGTCCCCAGGGGGCTGATTGCTGTCGTCGTTGCCTGTGCCTTGAAGGCGTCGCCGGCTCCCACGAGGAGACCGGCCAGCATCGACCTGGCCACGACCGACCCGAACTTTGCGACCACCCTCCCCCTAAGCCCGATCTTCCCGTCCGCATCGACCACGAACCCCTTTATTTTCTGGTCGATAAGCGCCCCACCCTTTCGGTCCAGGCAGCTGATGCTGACGAGCGTCAACTCGGCACGCTCCGTAGAGAGATTTCCCTTCCCGTCGGCGATGACGAAGCAGCCTGCAAGCTGCGCCTTGACCTCATTGGGCAGCACAGCCGGTGTTTTTACGCGTATCAGCACAGGAACCGGATTGCCCTTCGCCGATCCCGCGGTAGGTGCGTCCAATCCGGAAAGAAGGGTCGCCGCCATGAAAGAAGGGGGTAAATACACCGACATCGGCCCTTTTTTTTTACCCTCGCGGGCCTCAGTCGTTGATTTCGGGTTATCGCCGGGCGTTGCAGACACCATGAGGATGTCGCCCAATTCCTGATCAGGCATCGGCATGGGTGCGGCTGCCTGAGCGGATCCGATCCCGCTCGGTTGCATCGAGCCACTCATCAATGGCGGAGGTGGCAGCGGCGGCAAAACTGCCGAGGCTGCACTACCCTTCCCGCCTTCCTGAGCGCTCTTCTTCCCGCCTTTTGCCCCCACCGGGACAGCAGCCGTTTTGCCTGCCGCCGCTTCTGGGGTTCCGGGCACGGCAGGTGCCCCTGATGGTGTTCCCTGCGGTGCCCCAGCTGCGGTTGCCCCTTCAGCCGGAGCGGGATCATTCTTCGCCACAATCGGCGCCACAAAATTGTTCGTCGCCCGAGGGTCAAGTCCCGCCAGATTATCGTCAATCGGCTTGCCCTGCTTGATGGCCTCAAGTTGCTTCTGCTGCTGCGCGAGACGCAGTTCGTAGTCCGCCGTCTTGGACTTTTCGATCACGCCGGACTCCAGCTTGATTTCCTGCTGAGCAGCTTCTTTCGGCCCGATCTTGATGCCAGTGTTCCTGCTGTGCATCCAGCCCATGAAGACAACGGACAAGAGGAGAGTTGCTACGCAAAAGAGCACCATCGCCTTTCGAGTCTTGGGGGACAGGGCATCCCACTTTTGCTTGAAGCTAGTTTTCACGATTCACCTCCCCCATCGGCCTTGAAATCCTTTTTGGTGCGCGATGCAGGACGTACCAGCTTCTGCGGCGCTTCCTCCGGGGTATCGTCTTGCGCCGACTTCTCCAGCTGGTTGATGCTGATTGCCGACACATGCTTTTCCGGGCGTTGCTCGACGATAAAGACGCGGACATTTTCGCCGGGGCTCAGCACCTGCTTCTCCAGCGAAATGGCCACGGGATTGCTCGCGAACTGCTTGTTCAGGAAGAATTTCTCGTTCAACTTGAACTGGCGATTGCCGGGTTTCAGGGTAACCTCCATTTCCACGACACGGAGCCCCTCCCCTTCTATGTCCACGGAGCGGCGGCTTACGACGCTGAACTCCTGATAATTGCCGATGATTCGATTGGTGGGTGTGACCGCGTAGGAGTCGGGGATCTGCTCAGTGTAAATGTCCTTGATGGCCCTGATGACTTTCTTCTCGAACGGCAGGGAGCCGTATATTGACTGGTTTTCCTGGATCTTCTTTTCCGCTCCGGAACCCAGGCGGATTGTCTGCGACGGGATCTTTTTTGGCAGCCCTATCAGGCTGTAAGTGCTGTCGCCGCACACAACGAAGATCTCCGTCGGAGTCGCAGAGTACTTAAGCTTTCCTTCCGGAGTCTTGAGATATTTGTACTTTACGAAAACGTCTTTCCCGGTAATCTTGAGGACCACTCCCTTTTCCATGGAAGCAACAGCATCCTTGATGTACTCAGGGCAGGTGATGCGGTTCATGTCGGTGGACGACATGTCGACGGGCGTGGTAATCTCCGGCAGGACGGTGGTATGTGAGTTGGCTAAGCCGTGCTGTTTGACGGCCTCACTGAGGTCGCCCTCCTCCCCTGCTGACGGCATGCCCGCCAATTGTGATGCGGATCCGTGTCCGGGCGGAGTCGGGTACCTCTTCGGATACTTTGCCAGATCCGCGGCGAGTGCCACGGTAGGCAGGACTGCAAGCGCAAGTGCCAATGATAGGATGTTATTTCTTCGCATGTAGAGCCTCTTTTTTGGTCTGTGCTTCCTTGTCCATGATATTGACTATCTGGAATTTCCCATCAACGACCACGTACTCGATATAGTACGAGGTCTGGATTTCCTCGGATGTTTTGTCGGGGAAAAACGTGGTCTTGTATCCTTTCACCTCGATAGTCCGATTCTCCCAGTTGCTGATTTCGTTTACGTAAAACGTCGATGCAACCCGAGCCTCTTCGATCTTGTTCGCCAGGGCATAAAAGACTTTTTGCGCATTCTCGAACTCCCCAGGTGCATACATGGTGAGCAACTCGGAAAACTGCTTGCGAACAGTGCCGGGATGGTAGGAAAACGCAAGACCTGCTATGTAACGGGCAAACTCCTTGAGGTATTCGTCAGACGCCTTGTTCCCAGATATCCACATCTGTTTGTTGACCTGAGGCGGCACCAGCACGATCTTTTGAGAATTCATTGCTTTCAAGGCTCCACATGTGGTGACAAGCGATGCTAAGCCCAGGCACAGCATGGCGAACTTGAGCAACCCGTTCTGTGCAAATATTTTTGAAACATTCGACAGATATCCTGACCGCTTCATTCAGTGAACTCCTTTACGAAGGCGTCCGGAGAGCCTTTAATTGACGCGATACCCAGGAAGTAAAGAACGTGTTTCCCGTAGCCGCGCGGGAAATTGCGCTTGATTTTGGTGCTGAATATTGGTGCAAGTATCGGCAGAGCCCAGAAAATACCGCCGGTGGCGTGAGCTACGATGATGGACAGTAGAAACAGGACGATATCGTCCGACTCGAACCACAACACCTGGAAAGGTTGCGAAAGATACTGTGGGAATTTCTTTTTCATAGGGAACCTCGATATTGGCCTGACCGCCCTGGTTGAGGAAAAGGGCGGGACAACCTTCGTTGCCCCGCATGATTAGCAAACCGTTTACTTATGAGGGAGTAACTTCCGTTAGAAAATGTAGCCGAATGCGGTCGCAATGGATCCGGCGGACAGGAACAGGATGCCGCCGATGATGCAGAACAGGGTGACGACCATTTTCTGCTGCATAAGGAAGAACGCGCCGGCCAGGATGGAAAGGAAGCCCACGATGTAGGTCAGGCCGTTGTTGATCATCCCCACGATCACCAGGTTGTAGACCGAATAGAGGATGCTGTTCGTTGCCGGGGCGGTGAATGCGAAAGCAGACGTCGCGACGAGCAGGAACAGGGCGGTCAGAGACAGCATGGTGGCCATTTTGTGAATACGAAGAGACTGCAGAATACCCATAAATCATTTCCTCCATGATTACTCGGTTAGGGTTAATCCAATAGTGACGACAACCTGCTACTTCTTTGCTACCTCCTTTCCGCCCGATAAAAGCGACGCTATTTGTGCTATGTCGGCACCGCCTACAAAGGTACCGTTCACCCAGAGGTTGGGAGTGCCACGGACGCCGACAGTCC
>CALABV010000133.1 GCA_937886325.1 uncultured Geobacter sp. | reverse complement strand
TCTTTGCTTCCGTGAGGGCCTGTACCCTCTTGCCGTTGGCCGCTGCTGTCGAGTAGATATGAAGCCCCACGCTGGTTGAACCGACATAGGAGATTCCCCTGATGTCCTGGTGCGCCATCAGCAGGTTGGCTTCCGTTCTGCTGCAGGTTACGAGGTTGACCACGCCCTTCGGCAAGCCCGCCTCGATGAGGAGCTCAAGCATCCTCATCGCCGTCTGGGGCACAAGGCTCGCGGCCTTCAGCACCATCGTGTTTCCGGTCGCGATGCACATGGGGATCATCCACCCGAAGGGAATCATCGCCGGGAAGTTATAGGGGGCGATACCGGCGAAAACGCCGAGGGGCTCCCGGTACATCACGGTGTCATGGCCTTTGGAAACCTGCATCAACGCATCCCCCTGCATCATCACCGGGGCCGCGCAGGCGATCTCCGTGCCTTCGACAGCCTTGAGCACGTCCCCTTTCGCCTCGCTCAGACACTTGCCCATTTCCGTCGCGAGCAATACGGTAAGTTCATCGAGATGCTGCTCGGCGAGTGTCTTGAACCTGAACAGGACCTGTGTGCGTACGGTTACGGGCGTTGCGGACCATTCGGGAAAGGCCGCCTTTGCCGCCGCAACCGCTTCATTAACCTCATCGACTGTGCAGCAGGGAGTTTCCGCTATGATTTCCCCTTTGCTGGGGTTATAGATAGGCATGTATTTCGTGCTCTTCGACACTCGCCACTCGTTATTCACGCAGAATTTCAGTTGTCGTACCGTTCGGGATGATTCCATATTTTTCTCCTTTTCTTGTAGATGTCCTTCCCCCGGGAAGGAGTTATAAAGCGGCGTAGTACAGCTCAACAATTTCATCCTTTGTTGCCTTGCGTGGATTATTTCCGGGACTGCCGCTTTCAATGGCGTCATCCGCCATTTTCGAGACCACGTTATCCAGTTTTTCCCGTGTTACTCCCAGCTTGGTCAGTGTCGGAATCTGGAGCATTCGAATCATTGCCTTGACTTCTTCCGCTCCCGCACGGGCAGCGTCCATGGATGTCAGCCCCTGCACTTTCAGGCCCATGGCTGCCGCGACATCCGCATACCGTTCCGGCGAGCCCACGAGAGAAAACTCCATGACGACACCGAGAAGCGCCGCGTTGGAAACCCCGTGCGCCACGTGGAAATTGGCGCCGATGGGACGCGACATGCCGTGCACGAGCGCCACGGAGGAGTTGGAAAAGGCAATCCCCGCCTGGAGGGCTCCCAGCATGGTTTCGGATCGTGCCTCCAGGTTTTCCGGATTTGACCACGCCTGGGGCAGGTATCTGCTTATTTTGCTGATGGCTGAAAGCGCTATAATATCGGTCATGGGCTGAGCCTTGATCGAAACGTACGCCTCTATGGCATGGGTCAAGGCGTCAAGACCCGTTGCCGCTGTCAGACCGCGCGGCATTTTCAGAGTGAGGACGGAATCCACCAATGCGACGGTCGGCAGCAGGTAAGGGCTGCCTATCAGCATTTTTACGTCCCGGCCGGTGTCGGTGATGATTGTCACCATCGTGGCTTCACTGCCGGTTCCGGCCGTAGTGGGTATCGCAATAAGAGGGAGGCCGGGCTTTGCAATCTTGTTGAAACCCATGTAGTCCTCTACCGATCCCTGATTGGTCGCCAACACCCGTACCGCCTTGGCAACGTCGATGGGGCTGCCTCCGCCGCAGGCAACCAGGATGTCGCATCCCCCCTCCCGCAAAACATTCAATCCTTCCAGCACATGCGCGGTCGTCGGCTCCGAATTCACGCCG
>CALABV010000132.1 GCA_937886325.1 uncultured Geobacter sp. | reverse complement strand
TTTATGGGGTCGCGTCTACAGATTTCATTTTTTGAAATCTGTAGACGCGACCCCTTTAGTTTCCGTAAGCTATCTGAAAAAAGGCGGAGCCAATCGACTCCGCCTTTCTAAATTGAACGATTTTCAGACGATTTTTGTAGCTTAGTTTGCCGGATGCCCCAGGATCTGCGCAAATCCCCTGTTCTCCGATGCCCCGTTCATGGACCAGGTCACAGGATCCGAATCCACGACCGTGTACGTCCCGGCCGGAACGCGCACGTTCGGGTTCACCGTCCAGAAGACATTCTGCGCGCCGCTCCCCGCCGTGGCCTTTGCGGGCCAGGGGCCGTATATCTTACCGGTCTGGCCCTTCAGGGCGATGGTACCCGGTGCCATTCCCCTGCCGTTGTTCCAGTGATAGGTCATGATTTGGGTGATGACGTAGGAGCCTCTAAGGGTGAACATTGTCGGAACGGTCGGATTGTTCCCCACGCTTGCCGTGTTGAAGGTGTCAAAGATCGCAGGATCTGGTTTCTTCGCAGGCTCTACAGGCTTCGTCGGCTGCTGGGCAACCGGTTTTGCTGGGGCCGGCGCTGCGGCTGGCGGCGATTGGGCCGGGGTCCCCGGCTTGAATGCGGGAGGTCCCATCGTCCCGGCGGGATCGGACGGGAGCGGCTTCGCCTCGGTTCCGGAGGCGGGCTTCCCGGGGATCCATTTATAGAAGAGATACTTCGACACGGCCTGCCCCGTGCCGGTGCCGAGCTCGAACGTCACCAGCAGGTTGGAGGGCTTCCCGTCCGGCATCGCGCGGGTTGGCCCGCCGGGTACGGTCCATACGCCCTCAGCGGAGTGGCTCATTCCGGCCTTGCTGACCTTCTTGTGGTCGGTCCCAAAGATGGTAAGCCGGCCGCTCGACGGGTGCGTTGAGCCCTGGGTCACGATGCCCGTCCAAGTGGCATCGACTCCGCCGGTATGGGCAGCGCTCCCCTTGAACAGAATCTTCTCCCCCGGGATTAAGTAAGCGTCGAGCTTCGAATCGAACTGCCATGAGAAGTGCCCGCTACGTGTGTACGGCTTCCCGTAGACGTCGGTGCAGTTGATTTCCATGCTCGACCCGTTCATCTTCGCGATGCCGTTTACCGTGCAGGCCTTTCCCGCGGATTTCCTGTCGGGGATCTTCTCCCCGTACCGTTCGAAGGCCCAGTACCCGTCGGCGGCGGCCGAAGGCGCCGCCTGGGCAAGAAGAAACGCAACGAGGGTGAATGTGAGAAACGCGAGCTTCTTCATGTAAACTCCTTTCGTTCGTAATAGCGTACGGCTCCATATTAAAGATCTCGATGGAAAAGTAAAGAGTGACGGCACGCGAATTTCGGGGAATTCCCATACAGTTCATTCAGCTTTTCCCGTGCCCGTGTCCGTTTTTCAGGGTCTTCCGACTCGAAATCCGGCTGCAGCCCCTGTTCCATCTCCAGAAAGGCCCTTTTAATATCATCAAGGGACGCGGCTGAACGTATGCCGAGCACTTTGTAATATGTATCGATACTTGCCATACTTCCTCCATGGCGCGATGTCGCGTTCGCTTCAAGTATATCATCGCCATCGACCCTTTTCAGGCGGCATGTTGTTTCCGGGGAATTTTATGGGGTCGGAATTTGATGGGGTCGCGTCTACAGATTTCATTTTTTGAAATCTGTAGACGCGACCCCTTTAGTTTCACGTTTTGAAATCTGTAGACGCGACCCCTTTAGTTTCCTTGAAATCTGTAGACGCGACCCCTTTAGTTTCCGCTTTAGTTTCCTCTGGAGAACCGCATCATTTGACAACGAACAGTATTGCTGCAGTGGCCGCGGTCCCCTGCCCTGACGGATCTGATTCATTGTCGCACGTGACATTCACCCGAAGCTGATAGTTGCCTGCAACAGCAGGGGCGTTGAACGAAAGCGTATTTTTATAGGTGGTTGCCTGTTTTTCCGTTTTCTGCGAAGCGTTTGCGGGAATCTCGTCCTTTGCCCCCTGATATTTCTGTGGGTTGTAATGGTCGGCCGTGTCGTTGACCACATACCAGGTGAAGCCGGGTTGCAGTGCGCCGTCGTAGCTTGCCGTTACCGAGGCTGACAGCGATGCGCCTGGACGCACTGCCGGCGGACTGCCGGCGTTATCCTTCGTTACCTTGAAGGAGCAGGTTATGCCCTGGGGGTCGTTGTCGGGTGTCAGTATCCGGGGGTACTTCCGGCCTGTCGCTGTTCCGCCCCAGGCCTGGATCATCTTCTCCGCGGCTTCAAGCCGGTATGTGCCGCGGGGGTTGTAGGAGGGCGTTTCGGTGGGACCGGAAAGGAACATTTCATAGAAATACACGAAATGATCACTGAATACGGGATTCTGCCAGACATAACAGAATGATCCCACGCACCCCTGATTCGCTTCCGCGTATGGTTTTATCCAGGTATTGTAGTTGTCGAGATAATCCTGGGCCACAAGGGAGGAATTGGCTTCCAGGCCATAGATTGCCGCTTCAACAAATGCAGGGGGAGGGAGTTTCACGGCAGGCATGTTCAGACCCGCAAGGTCGTAGGAGCCGAACTCCGACACGATGTACGGCTTCTTCCAGCCCTTGTCGCTTCTCATGGAGGTCGCCATGTCGTTCTGCAGCGTATTGAGATACCCGCCTCCCTTTATGGAGCCGAAACTGCCGTAATAATCGTTAACCCCGAGAATATCAAGGTTCGGACAGTTTTCCGCAATGAGGGCAAGCTCGGGAACAGAGACGGTCTGCACCGCGGTCATGCAGGGCAGTTTGCTCCCCCTGCTTTTGATATACGCAGCAATCGTGTCGATTTCCTTGTAGACCGACACGTGATCTTCGGTAGCCACCAGTTCGTTGCCGATGATCCAGAGGAGCTGGCGGTCGTTGCTCAATGCAATGACTTTGTCGATGAAGCTGCAGACGAGGGCCCTCTGCTTCAGGAGGGGCGAGCCATCACTGGCGTCGCTGTAGTCAAGGCTTTTGCTGTTCGCCATGGTTATCCCGACCGCCACATACATGGTGTTCCCCGCTTTTGTGGCGTTCCGCGCCCAGCTGAATGCCGCGTCAACATCTTTTACCTGGTTATCGACCGTTTCGCCGCTCCAGTCGCCGGAATCCGCCACAAACTTCGCCCCGTAGGCGCGAATGCAGTTTGCGCCGCTCTTTGCCGCCAAGAGAGTCATGTAGGGATAATCGAACTGCATGAGACCGTTTGGAGACTGGTAGATACCCTGCAGACCTCCGCCTTTGATGATGAAGTTCGGGAAACTGTAAGGCGTGCCGTTGGGATCTGTCCCCGAGACACTCAGGATATGGCCGGACACGACAGACGCCCCTGCTTCTCCGGTCGGCGATTTCGTGGAGGTTATCGTGACTACCGGCTCTTCCTTGTTAAGGTCTTGATTGCCTGTTCCGCTGCTTCCGTTGTCCGAACCGCAACCGGTTGCAGCCATGAGGACGGCACAGCAGAAACATGCGAGAAAACGGTTCATGGGGGGCTCCTGGATGAAACGTATTTTTATGCGGATTTTTACTGGAGAAACATAGATGAAAGAAGAGTGGCTGTCAAACTAGAATGGGGAAAAAAAGGGGTGTCCCGGAGAATGGGCGAGGGACCATGGTGACCCAGAAGAGGGTAATGGACGAGACCGCTCCCAGGGGGTGGATACCGGTATCACCGGATTGTGCCCCTGCACCCGCACCGTGCGGCGAGGTGAGGAGCCGACCGACCTGACCGTCAACCCCTCACGGCAGACCAGGAGCTGGTCGGGCTCTTCAGTTACGTGTTCTCGGAGTGAACCGGACGCCCCTTACAAAGGCATTATGCCCGGAAAACAGGCACGGAATTACCGACGGACGGCTACTATCTTAGCGTTCCTCCATCTCCACGCTGACGATGTCCACGTCCGGCCGCTCCTCCACCATCCATTCCTCCAGCTGCTCCAGGAGTGAGCGGGCGCCGGTGCGGCTCCCGCTCACCGTGACAAAGGCAAGAACGGCCGCGCCGTGGATATCCTGCATATCCACTTCGGCGGCCGCCACGTTGAAGGTGTTCCGCGCCCTGGCCAGGATGCTCTTGACAATGCCCCGCTTCACCTTGAGGGAACGGCTCTGCAAGTGAAGGTGAAATACCGCGCTGCAGACATGCATAAGAAACTACCCCTCCCTGAAACGGCTTCGCCGTAATCTCACGAAATACTTCAACAATTTCCGGCTCGAAAACACCGGACCTGCCGGGATTTCAAAACCTGGCAGGTCTCCCCCGTATCGGGTATACTGGATGTCGCGAAATCCATCCTCGGCACGGGGAGATATCTTTACGTCACAGGCGGTGTTCCATGCGCAACCTGATTCCATGTCTGCTCTTCTTCGGACTGCTCCTAGCCGCCTCGTACTGCGGCGCAACGGATGTCCGGGATGATCGGCAGGCGCCTCCGACACCACCCGCAAACCGGGCGATTTCCTACCCGAAGATCGTCCTCTATTCCACCTCCTGGTGTCCCCACTGCCGCGAGGCCAGGGAGTATCTCACCGCCAGGAACATCCCCTTTATGGAACTGGATGTGGAAACCGACGAAGAAGCTCTGGACACGCTTATCACGAAATACGGAACCAAGCGGGTACCGCTGATCGTCATCGGCGATGACGATGCCGTTGTCAAGGGCTTTACGCCGGAGTCGTTCGAGAAGGCACTGCATTCGCGCACACCGTAACCCGCCATGCAGGAGACACCCGGACCATGTGCCTGATCCTCTTTGCCTTTCACCATCATCCCCGCTACCCGCTGATCGTTGCCGCAAACCGGGACGAATTCCTTGAGCGCCCCACCGCCCCGGCATCCTTCTGGGAAACCGTTCCCCCTATCCTTGCCGGACGTGATCTCTTGTGCGGCGGCACGTGGTTCGGCGTTTCCGGGGAGGGCAGAATCGCCGCCGTGGTGAACTACCGGGATCCCGACTCCCGCAAGAGTGACGCGCCGTCCCGGGGAAATCTCGTCACGGAATACCTCTTGGGCAAAGCCCCGGCCGAGGGTTTCCTTGCCACCCTCAGGGAGAAGGCAGGACTCTACAGCGGTTTTACCATCCTGTTCGGCGATTCCGGCCACCTGTTCTACTTTTCCAACCAGGGTGAGACGCTGCCCCTGGTTCAGCCGGGCATCCACGGCCTGAGCAATCACCTGCTCGACACCCCATGGCCCAAGGTGGTACGGGGGAAAAACCGCCTGAAGCAACTCCTTTCCGATGACAGGGAACCTGCCGTCGAAGAGTTGTTCGACCTTCTCACCGATCGCTCCCTGCCGGAAGACCATCTCCTTCCCGATACCGGCGTCGGGCTGGAAAAGGAACGTATCCTCGCTCCCCTCTTCATCTCCGGCGCCGGCTACGGCACCCGGTCATCCACCGTGCTCATCGTGGGCCGGGACGGAACGGTCAGTTTCACGGAACGGACCTGGCACGGAGCTCCCGACCACGGCGACACGGTTTCCCATCGCTTTCACATCAAGGAGAGCCTTCCGCATTAGTCTTCCCCCTCTCAGACGCAAGGGGGAGGGGACTATTATTGACCTTTTCCTTGTTTTGCAAGAGCCTTCATCAGAAAAACCGTCACACCTTGTCCCAGTTGGCAATCCCTATCTCGGTCAGACCCTCCCGCAGCTGGCGGTAGGCAGCGTCCACAAGATGAGCCCGCTCGTCCTCCTCGCCGCCGGTCACGGTCAGGGTGATGTCCAGTTCCGGGGTTTCGCCCAGGGTCCTGGCGAGGGACTTGATGTAGACGCGGGGATGCTGCGGCACAACCCGGCTCAGGACAGGTTCCATGATGGACTCGTCATTGCACCGGACCGTGATGGCCTTGGTCAGCGATCCCCCGTCCCCGAGCGTTTCCCGCAGGAACGGTTCGAGTGAGGTGGTGATGATCCCCTTTAGCTCGGAGGGGACGCCGGGGAGACAGATGATGGAGGTCTTCCCCACATGGAACAGGACACCGGGCGCGGTTCCCACCGGGTTGTGGAGCGGCGAAGCCCCAACCGGCAGCCAGGCCATCTTCTCCCGCGCCGGGTTGAGCCCGCCCTGGGCCATGATCCCCCTGGCAAAGAAATCGTCATAGCTGTCCTTTACCATTTGCCGGGCTTTTTCATCGAGGCGCAGTTCCAGACCCGCGCCTTCAGCCACGGCGGCGACGGTCAGGTCGTCGGCTGTGGGACCGAGCCCCCCCGAGGTTATCAGGACATCCACCCCGCGTTCGATGGCAGCCCGCGTCGCGGCGGAGATCTCCTCGGGTATGTCGCGCAGCATGGTGGCCCGGGCTACGTATCCGCCCCGGCCGTTGATCAGTTTGCAGATCCAGTTGGTGTTGGTGTCCTGGATATCGCCTATGAGAATTTCATTCCCTACAACCAGAATCTCTACGGTAACCGGTTTCGACATGGAACCTCCTTGTTGGAAATCCCCCTCGCTCCCCCTTTGAAAAAAGGGGAAGCTTTCTGGTATCCCGACTTTAGATAAAGGAGACTACACCCCCCCTTTGTGAAAGGGGGGTCAGGGGGGATTTCGATAGCGTGATTGCGGGAACAGTGTACCACAAAAGAAGAGAATTCAACTCAGGAAGAAGAGAGGAGCAGTGGAAGGAAACCAAAACAGCAGGAACTGTTACCCGGTGCTGCTCTTGGTGATAAGAATCACTCCGACACAGACCAGCATGGTCCCGGCCCAGCGCAGGGGGGTTACCACCTCGCCGAGGAAGTACTGGGAAAGAAAGGCCACCAGCACGTAGTTGAGGGCCTGCATGGGAAGGGCCACGGACAGGTCTTCCCAGGAGAGGACCGCCAGCCACAGGAAGAAGAATACGGCAAGCATGGCGGTGCCGAATACCAGCTTGGGACTGGTGAGCGCCTGGTAGGCGGCGGACATCATTCCGCGCAGGTTCATGGCCGAGATGTCGCCCAACTCCTTCATCCCCTTGGTCAGCAGGATGTCCCCCACCGTGCCGGCGGTGACGGCGAGCAGCATCACGATAACGGTCTTAAGCATATCTCTTTTCCTCTCCGCGATAATTTACAAGCCGGATTCCCCGGTTCTCCATCACTACCCGCACCTTGCGGCTGGTGAGCGCGCCCAGCTCTTCTTCGTGGAGGTAGTCGGGCATCCACGAGGACAGCTCCGGGTCCGGTTTGCATCCGGGATGAAAGTAGATCTCGGTCACCCCGTCCTCAAGCCTCTCCAGCACCTTCAGGAGATATTTCTCGGTCATCCTGCCGGAATTGAGGAGCCCCTTGACCTCGTCGCTGTGGGAGATGCCAAGCCTTTTCAGCACCGGCCGGCACCGTTTCGCCAGGCAGCCGAAGATAAATGCATCGAGCGCCCTCCCCACCCTTCTTTCTCCATGGTCGGCCGGGTCCCGCAGCAGGTTCTCTCTTGTCAGGCGAAAGCTGGTGATGCCGTGCCTCGGCATCAGCTCGGCCAGGATATCGAACACGGTGGGGTGCATGTGGATGTTCAGGTGGCCGTCGATGTGCGACAAGGGTAGTCCGGTTTCCCGGAAGCGGAGGATCTGTGCCTCGATCTCACGCTGCAACTCCCTCTTCAGCACGCCGCTGAAAAAGAAGCGCATCCCGGACCTCACCGGGTCCATGGGGAAATTCCCCTCCACGTCTACAAGACCGGGAATCTCCCGGGGCGGCAACACCGCCCTTCCCTGCACCAGGGTCAGATGGAGGCCGACCTGGAGCCCCGGGTTCTCCCGGGCGAGGGTGACCGCCTCTCCGAAGGACTTTCCCCCGACCATCAGTGACGTACTGGTGAGGATTCCCTCGCGGAAGGCAGTGATAACGGCCCGGTTGGCCCCGGTCGAGAGGCCGAAATCATCGGCGTTGATAATGAGCTTTTTCATCGTCGGACAGGGGGGGCGCGGATTCAGGTCAGGAGCAGCTTTTGCATTCCTTCCGCTTCTTCATGTAGGCCATGTACTGGGCGCCCTCCTTGAGGAGTTTGCGCCGGTCCTCGCTGTTGGTGATCATCTTCCACACGCTGCGGGCGATGTACTTGGGGCGGAAGTAGAACTTGTTGTAGAAGGTCTCCACCGATTCGAAGATCTCCCGGTTGGAAAGATGCGGATAGTTGATCACACAGTTCTGGTGACCCGTTTCGTCGAGGAAGTCATCGGACGAGATCCACCCCTCTTTCTTGCATTGCTCATAGAACTCCGTCCCCGGGTAGGGGGATGCGAGAGAAACCTGTATCGAATTAAGGTCCAGACGCTTGGCATATTCGATGGTTTCTTTGATGGTTTCCCGGGTTTCTCCGGGAAGGCCCATGATAAAGGCGCCGTGGATGGAAATCCCCAGATTCTTGCAGTTCCTGGTGAATTCTTCCGCCTGTGCCCTGGTGACGCCTTTCTTTATGTTTCTCAGGATCTGGTCGTTGCCCGACTCGTACCCGACAACCACGTGGCGCAAGCCCGCCTCGCGCATGATCTTGAGGGTCTCGTAGTCGCAGTTGGCACGGGCGTTGATTGTCCAAGAGACCCCCTGCGGCTTTATCTTCTCGGCCACGGCGCGGGCGTGCTCCCGGTTGGCGGTGAAGGTGTCGTCGTCAAAGGATATCTCGCGTATCCCCGGGATATTCTCCTTGATCCACTTTACTTCCTGGTAGACGTTCTCCGCGCTCCGGGTGCGCATGGTACGGCCGGAGAAAGTCTGGGGCCACAGACAATAGATGCAGCGAGACGGACAGCCGCGGCTGGAATAAATGGAGACGTACGGATGGAGGAAGTGGGGGATGATGTATTCGTTTATGGGGAGGTCGCGCCGGTATACCTGGCTGGCAAAGGGAAGCGCGTCCAGGTCGGTGATGGGCGGCCGGTCCGGGGTGGAGAAAACCCTGCCGTCCTTCTGGAAGCTGATGCCGTCAACACGCTCCCATTCCCTGCCCTCGGTCAATTCCTTGATGGAGTAATCGAACTCACCGCGACAGACGATGTCCACCGCCGCTCCGGCGCGCTGCAACGATTCTTCGGGAAGGATGCTGACGTGCGGCCCGGTGAGGACCGTGACAATGGACGGCTTTCGCTCCTTGATGCGGCGCGCGGTCTCCACGTCGATTGCGAAGGTCGGGGTCGAGGTATACATCACCACCATATCGTAGTCGGCGGCTATGGCGATGCAGTCGTCCAGCGACAGCTTCTGCACCGGCGCATCAACCACCCGGCTCCCCTCGATCATCCCTGCCGGGAAACAGAGCCAGGTCGGGTACCAGAAGGATGTGACCTCGCGGGACGCCTGGTAGCGAGCGCCGGCGCCGCCGTCGAAATCCTCGAAGGTGGGGGGGTTCAGAAATAACGGTTTCATGGGTACTCCTGTCTGCAATTCTCATCAATCCGAATGTCCGGGGCCGTGGAAACTCCCGCCCCGGACATCAAAAAAGCAAACAGTTACAATAAAGAGAGGCTCTCTTTTTGTCAAGGCGAAAGGCCGAAACCGATGCGGGAGCCCCCCTGAACCACGAAACAGTCATGTATCAAGAGAATTCGAAAGATTGTTTGTAACGAAAGGGCATCAAGTGCGGCATTAAAAAAGATTTCAGAGCCTGCGTCCCTTCGCACCGGAATAGACCGCGAACTTGTGGGAAACGAAGAACCAGACCTCATTCCTGAAAAAACCGATCTCGCTCCCCTTGTCAATCCCCGACCGCATGACCTCCCCCTTGACCATCTCACCGTCGGCTTCCAGCACCCTGATTTGAACGGACTCCATCCCACCGAAAAGGAATCCGTAATTCAGGCCGGTATGGAAGTCGCTTACGAGAATATCGCCCACCAGGATTTCCGAGTTGTGAATTACCCGCGTGATGCCGGGAAAAGTACGCGACAAGGCTTCACGACGCGCGGGAATCCTCACGTAACAGTCTGCCAGGGAATTCCATAAGGGATGCCTGCAATCATAGAGCGTCGCCCTGTCGACGGCACGGAGCGTCATATTCACAACCTTCGGAGAAGCAAAAGACTTCAATTCCGTCAATATTCCATACGGCAGCAGAATACTTCTGCTTGCCTTGTTCAGTTTCCTTTCCGGCAGACAAAAATTTCGTATCCCAATCTTTTCCATTCGTTTCCTCCCGAAGATCGAACCTTTCGTAATAAAAATTGATATATAACGGTCGACAAAAAAAGGGCCCCGACCGGGCCGTGAATTCTTTTTCTATTCTGATTTGTCGCTTGTTTACCGCGACCCTCACCCACTGTACTTGAAGACCACCACGGAAGGGTGGAACCAGACGGAATCACAATAGATGAAACATACCGAGAAATACAGTCTCACCGGACATGAAATGCATGCGGTACAGTTTTCCCGGAACGGCAAGTGTATGGCTCATTTTCGGGACGACTGTCATGCATGAACTGGAAATGCATCAAACAGGATGGGCATTCATGCGATCCTGAAAATGCGATGTCTGAATGCCGAGGCGAGAAGAATGCCGGGGTTTGAACGTCGCCGATGCCGGTTCACACCGGGTACGTCGGGTGCACTTCGTCGGGCCTGGTCAACCCGTGCCAATGCAAGAAACCGAGGTGTTCCTCGAAGGCAAAGTCGTGAAGGCGTTACGGATTAGGACCGATGAAATGGGATACCGTCCGAACGTCCGCAAACGAATTGCCGTTGGCCGGTTTCTTTGCTAGAGTACCTGACACCACATTCAGCAGGCTGTCAGAGGTGATACGGATGGAAGGAAAAAGCATCGGCCTTGTTGTCGCCATGCCCGAAGAGGTTCGGCCGATTGCACGGAAACTCGGGCGATACCGAAAAGAAAGGATCGGCCGATTCCCCTTCTATCGCTTCACCAGGGACGGGAGAGAGATAGATCTCATCCAGTCCGGAATGGGGATGGAAAGGGCCGGCGCGGCGACCACCGCCCTGATTGGCGCGGCGCGTCCCGCCATCATCATCTCGGCCGGCCTCGGCGGCGGAGTCAGAAACGGCCTGGCAACGGGTGACGTAGTGATGGGCAATCGGGTCATGACTCTGTCTGGGAATTCCGTTGACGACATTACCGTCGTTGACAACACCCACCTCGTCCGGAATATGGCGGAGAGCCTGACTGTCCGTGATTTCACGATCCTTGACGGTTGCATACTAACCAGCCGGGGGATTCTGCGAAAGAAAGAGGTACGCCGGTTACTCCCCGAGGAAATCAGGAACCCGGTGCTGGACATGGAAACCAGTGCGGTTGCTGAAGCTGCCTCACGGGAAGCCATCCCCTTTCTCGCCCTGCGTGCCGTCAGCGACGCCGCTGACGAAGAAATCCTCTTCTCCATCGAGGAGATAACCGACCGGGATCTCAACATCAGCATCCCCGGGGTGATTGTAGCCATACTGCGCAATCCGCGCATTCTACCCCAGATGATACGGCTGGCACGAAACGCGAAAACGGCCGGCAACAACCTGGCCATTGTTCTGGAGAGGCTCATCAGGAGCCTATGACACCCATGGATTTCATACTCTTCGACCTTGACAACACCCTCTACTCGCCGGAGCAGGAACTCTTCACCCTCATCGACCAGCGTATCAACAGGTACATGGTCGAGGTGGTCGGCATTTCCCGGGAGGATGTCGACAATGTGCGGCGCAGCTACTGGCAGCGCTACGGAGTCACCATGCGCGGGTTGATGCGCCATCACGGCATCGACCCGGAGGAATACCTTGCCTACGTCCATGATGTGGACGTTGCCGGGCGGCTGCGTCCCGATCCGGAGTTGCGCCGGGCATTGGAAACCCTGCCGTTACGCCGGGTTATCTTCACGAACAGCTCCAGCGACCACAGCCAACGGGTGCTGACCGCCCTGGGACTCGACGATACCTTCGAGGAAATCTTCGATATCCGGGTGGCCGGCTACCTGCCGAAACCCTACCCGGAGCCCTACCGCGCCGTGCTTTCCCGCATCAACGCGCCGGCTCACCGCTGCATCATGGTCGAAGACTCCCCTGAAAACCTGAAAACCGCCAAGGAGCTCGGCATGGGCACCATCCTGGTGGGCGACGGCGACCAGCCGCACTTCGTCGATGCCACCGTGCCGAGCGCGGTTCAGGTGCCGGAAGCGCTGAAATACTGGGCCGGCGCCTGAGCAGATTAACAATCTGCTGTCCTTCCGAAAACCTGAGTCATAAGGAAGATCGCCTCCTCCCTTTACGCTATTCTCGAACCGGCCGATCCGGCTTCTTTCGTTCCGATTCCCGAAAGCGTCTTGGTTGAAAAGGTCCGGGCGACTCCCAAGCCGCGAAAGAATGCGAAACGGTCAGCAGACTGAGTACGGTAATCGGAGTTTTCTACCATGGCCGCCGCTTCCCCGGTGTGTGTGCGGCCACGTAACGTCCGCGAAAGTCCGTCGCTATCAAAACCGGCCACTGTCGTCCACCTTTTACCGAAAATTTACATTGACACTCACTGTATTTCGAAGAAGTAGCTATACAATTGAACGAAGAGCATCTCTGCACAAGACACGTCCCGGGAGAATTCAACATGAAGATCCTCCTTGTGTATCCCCACTATCCGGACACCTTTTGGAGCTTCCGGTACGCCCTGCAATTCATCGGCAGGAAGGCAAGTTTCCCCCCGCTGGGGCTGCTGACGGTGGCTGCCATGCTCCCCGGCGAATGGGAAAAAAGGCTTGTGGATATGAACGTTCGCCCACTCACCGATGAGGACCTGGGTTGGGCGGATTATGTCTTCATCAGCGCCATGTCCATCCAGCGGAAATCGGCGGAGGAGGTAATCGCCCGCTGCCGTCAACGGGGGGTGAAGACCGTTGCCGGTGGTCCTCTCTTTACCGCTTGCAACGATGATTTCCCCGACGTGGACCACCTGGTGCTTGGCGAGGCTGAACTCACCCTTCCCCCGTTCCTGGATGACCTGTTGAGAGGGGAACCCCGACATCTCTACACCGACAAACGGCGTGCGGAACTGAGGGAGACCCCCATTCCGCTCTGGGAGCTGGCCGATGTTCGATACTATGCCTCCATGAATATCCAGTACTCGCGGGGGTGCCCCTTCGACTGCGAGTTCTGTGATATCACCGCGCTCTTCGGGCGAACGCCGCGCTCCAAGAAGCTTGCGCAGCTGATAGCGGAATTGGAGAGCCTCTATGTCCGCGGGTGGCGCGGGGCAATCTTCTTCGTCGACGACAACTTCATCGGCGATCGGGCGAAGCTGAAACAGCAAATCCTTCCAGCCATGATCGACTGGATGGAAGAACGAGGGCGCCCCTTCTACTTCTACACAGAGACGTCCATCGACCTTGCCGACGACGACCATCTCATGCAGCTCATGGTCAGGGCCGGGTTCGAGGAGGTCTTTATCGGTATTGAGACCCCGCACGATGGCGGCCTCGCCGAGAGCGGCAAGGTTCAGAACAGGAACCGCGACATGCTGTCTTCGGTAAAACACATCCAGCAGGCCGGACTACAGGTGCACGGCGGGTTTATCGTGGGGTTCGACAGTGACCCTCCTACAATTTTCGACAGGCAGATCCGCTTTATTCAGGAGAGCGGCATCGTCACCGCCATGGTCGGGATGTTGACCGCCTTGCGCGGCACCAGGCTTTATCGGCGTCTGCACGGAGAAGGAAGACTGTTGGGAGAGACAACCGGCAACAATACGGAAATCGCCCTCAACTTCATCCCCCGGATGGAGCCCGCGATACTCATCGGCGGTTACCGAAGCATTCTGGAGACCATCTACTCACCGAAAAACTACTATCAGCGGGTGATCAGGCTCCTCAGGGAGTATCGACCGCCGTTTTCGGGAAAATTTCACCTCCAGCAGGGGTATATGGGAGCGCTCATGAAATCGATTATGCTCCTGGGTGTTGTCGGCAAGGAGAGGCTCTACTTCTGGAAGCTCTTCTTCTGGTCTCTCATGAGAAAACCAAGGCTTTTTCCGCTGGCCATAACCTATGCCATTTACGGGTTTCATTTCAGGAAGGTCGTTGAACAGATCAGTGGGAGCGGAATGTTTGATGGTAAGGACGCATGACATGAAAAGGACGGCTATGCTTGAAAAGCATCAACGATGGGTTGATCACGGTAACAATATGGAATACTATCATTCGCCGGGGACGTTCGAAACCGCTCCCACAGGCTTCGAGACATCACACTCACCGGAGGATACATGACAAAGGCATCAAAAATCAAAACAACGACGAAACACGTATCGACGAAACTGATGGCGTGTGGAATCCTGAGTTGTCTTTTACTGGCGCCCATGCCGGTTCTGGCTCTTTCGTCCACCCAGGTCTTCGACAAGGTCAAGGACTCCGTTGTTACCATACAATCCCTGGATTCCAGAGGTACCCTGCAGAATCAGGGGAGCGGCGTCCTCATATCTCCGGATACTGTCGCAACCAGTTGCCGTATCGTGGAAGGGGGGGCTTCCTACCAGGCAGGCAGAGGCAAACGCCTTGTGCCCGCCGTACTGTATGGTGAAGACGGCGATACGGATATCTGCCTCCTCACTGCCAGGGGGGTCCCTGGAATACCCGCTAATACGGGAAATTCAAAGGGCCTCAAAACATGGAACCAGGTCTTTGCCGTTGGAGTGCCCTTTGGTTCAGAGCCATCTCTTTCGGAGGGCGCAGTCGTAAAACTCCGGGGTGGGCCTCCTTCCTTGATCCAGATAACAGCAATCATCTCACCGGATATGAGCGGAGGCGGGTTGTTCGACACGGAGGGCAGGTTGGTCGGCCTGACCACCCTGTACAAGGACGGAGAACAGACCCTGAATCTTGCCATGCCCGTGGAATGGATAGGTGAGGTCAGAGGGGGCGGCAATCCGGCCAAAGGCAGGAGGGGCGAGGTTGAATGGCTGAAGCATGCGGTTGTCCTGGAAAACTCCGGGGACTGGGAGGAACTCCACGGGTGGGGGCTGGAATGGTCAAAAAATATGCTGTCAAGCGCTGATGCCCTGTATTTCCTCGGCATAGCCTCACGCAATCGAAAACGCCACAATGAGGCCGTCGACGCCTTTCGCCGGTCACTGGACATGGCTCCGCAAAATGCCGCTGCCTGGTACAACCTGGGCATAACGTACAGTGGTCTCAAGCTCCACGATGAGGCAATCGAATCCTACCGCCAGGCGCTCGGCATCGAACCGGATTTCACTGACGCCTGGGTCAGCCTGGGGGTCACATACACCATGACAGGCAACCCGACGGCAGCCATGGAAGCTGCGCGGGAATTGCGGCGCTTCGATCCTTTTAACGCCGATATACTCTTGAGAATGATTACTTCCCGCCAATGATTCCGCTCTAACGGTTCAGGTTTCGTCGAATCGAAGCCCCGGAAGCCGGGTAAACGGTTCACCCTCCCTTTTTTCCCGCAACAGGAGAGTACGGATAATCCCGCAGATGATCCGCAAGCTCCTCCCTGCTGTAACGGTTTGCCCGGCGAATGATGAGCACGGTGACGATGACGACCGGCAGGGTGAACATGAGGATGCCGGTCAGTGCCATCAGGTTCTCGCCGATGAGGATCGTTACGGTAAGGTTGAATACCAGCACAGACAGGTAGAGAACCGGGCCGAGGAGGGAACGGAATGGAAGGTTGGCGATTCCGGATGGACGCTCCACCTTTTTCCCGATGGCGGCATCGATACGCTGGAGGGCGAAGACCAGAAGCAGGCTGACCACAAACCAGCCGATGTAGTTGGAGAGGGGAACGCCGAAATGGATGCCCGCCTCCCGGTAGCCATAGATCTGGCCCAGGAACCAGCGGCGCCCCTGGAGGGCGACCGGATCGATCACGATATCGAGAAAGGCTTGGTAGAGGGAGGCCAGGAGCAGCACGGAAAAGGACCGCCGGATGGAGCGTGTCTCCAGGGTGACCAGGTTCCAGCGGTACGCCTTGACGGGAGAGACCGTCAGGAGCGCGGCGGTATAGCTGCAATAGGTAAGGAATACGTACGAAAGTGAGTCAAAGAACGGGACACCCGCGATCCAGAGTTCCTGCGTCTTTGTGGTGTCGATATAGTAGTACCACCCGTAGGGAATGCCGGTATTGATGGAGCTGAACTCCGAGGCAAAAGCTATCAGGTAGCCGATTACGGTGAAACAGAAAGTCTTCTTCCAGCCGAGGTGGGTGACGGCGGCGACCAGATAGACCGCCAGGAAGGCAAAGACATAGGGTCGCATTGTAACCGTTCCGACAGCTATCCTTACAACATCTTCCATGATTCCCCTCCTGATGCGAAAAAGGCGCGGCCGAGGCCGCGCCATACAATATCCGGCGTCACACATGGCGCCTTGCAGCAAAACACGCAAACAAGAATGTGATAGCGGTCAGAACAGAGTACCGATGACACTCCCCAGCACGGAGATTGCGCCGCTGTCGCCGAGGCCCTCCACCGCCTGTTCGGTCTTCTTCATCGTCGCGGTTACGTCCCGGTACAGCTTGTCCTCGTTCACCAGTTTGCCCATGGTCCCCTGTCCGCTGTTGATCTTGTCGGTTATCTCCTTGATATTCTTCGAGGCTCCGCTCAACTCTGTGTAAAGGGTCTTGTCGTTGACCAGTTTACCCATGGTCCCTTCACCCCGATTGATCTTGCCCGCGATTTCCTTCACGTCCTTCATGCCTTCGTTCATGCTCGCCAGGGCGCCCTTTGCCTCGTGGTAGAAGGAATCATCCGTGACCAGCTTGCCGATGGTTCCCTCTCCCTTCTCAATCCTGGCGGTGATGTTTTTCAGGTTCGCGGTCACTTCATTGGTGTTTCGGTACAGCGACTTGTCGTTCAGAAGGAGGGCCAGAGAGCCGTCGCCCCGGTCGAACTTGCTGGTGATGCTGTTCAGGTTGGTCAGGGAACTCTTCAGAGTGCCGCGATTCTCGTCCAGCATGGCGGAAATCTTGCCCATCAACTCCTGCTGATTGCGGTTCAGGTCAGTGACCAGGCTCTTGGCATCGGAGGCAAGATCCCCCAGGTTGCTCATGACGGTGTCCACATTGGCGGCATCCTTTCCCTGCACCGTAGCTCCGGCAGGGAGGACCGGCGCCGTGGAGGATCCGAAAGAAATGCCGAGGAACTGACCCCCCAGGAGGTTGGTCATGCGCAGGCTCGCCACGCTGTCGGCCCTGAGCCGGGTACCCTTGTCGACCTCGAAATCGATGCGCACCTTGCCGTCGAGCACCTTGATCCCGGTGATTTTCCCAACGTCGACACCTGCAAGACGCACCGAATCCCCAACCTTGAGGCCGGTCACGCTGGTAAGAAAGGTGCGGTAGGGAACGGATTTCTCAAAGGGGTTCCATTGCCCCCCCAACTCCAGCATGACGCCGAAAATGATGAGACCGAGCACGAAAAAGAGACCTACTTTTTTTTCAATTGTGAGCGCCATGATGTCTGCCTCCTATCTCAGCCGTGTCACAGGGTGGTCGGTTCAGGGATCCGCCCGGCGACGGAATTGAATAGTTTCGAGATACCGTATAATGAAATTTTCGGGACGTCCGGAGCTACTCGCTACAACAGCAGACGAGTAAGGACGTAGTCCGCTATCAGGATCAGGATAAATGAAAGGACCACGGCACGCGTGGTGGAACGGCCGATCCCGCGCGCGCCGCCGGACGTCATGAACCCCACATAACAGGCAACCAGAGAGATGATGCCGCCGAAGGCAAAGGATTTAATCAGCCCGGAACCGATCTCCCTGAACTTGAGCGCGGCCTTGAGACTGTCGTAGTACGTTGCGTAGGAGATGAATATCTTCGGGTGGAGGTGGCTGATCAGGGCTCCACCCACCATGCCTACGCAGTTCGCGTACAGGGTCAGGGCGGGAACGCAGATGAGGCAGGCGATAAGTCGGGGCATCGCCAGGTAGCGCACCGGATGAATATCAAGGGTCTTGAGCGCGTCGATTTCCTCATAGACCTTCATCACACCAATCTCGGCCGCCATTGCGGAACCGACCCGGCCCGCCACGAGAAAACTGGTCATGACCGGACCCAGCTCCCGCACCATGGACAGGCCGACGATGGCGCCG
>CALABV010000131.1 GCA_937886325.1 uncultured Geobacter sp. | reverse complement strand
GCTGCACGACAGTTTCATGAGATTGCGCGGCGTCTGGCTGGTGCTTAATGACCAGGTAAGCGGCACTTCTCAGATTTCTTCCGAGCGGGCTGCAGAGTGCTGAACCGGCGTAATGCATGCGTCCCGTTCATAGCGCTCTTTACCATCAATTACTGTTTTTCGCGTTTTGCCGTGCGCACCATCCTCGCCACATCTCCCGATATGCCGCTTCCAGGTTACGGGTGAATCCCGCCGTATCGAGCAGCTTCGAATTCCGCATTCTGTCACGCAGGTTGTTTCTCAGAATTTCCAGGTTCTTCCTGTCCCGTGCCAGAAATGTTGCCAAGGCAAGGTATTCCTCGTCCGAAGAGGCGATCAGCCCTGAGAGCCCGATCGCTCCCATCAGGCTGACGCTCACCCGTGACACGTGGGAATCCCCTTCTTTCGCAATCACCGGCACTCCCATCCATAGTGATTCGCAGGTGGTGGTCGTGCCGTTGTAGGGGAATGTGTCGAGGGAGATGTCAACCGTGCCGAATATTTCCAGATGGCTGCTGATGCTTGATGTCTTTCCCAAGAGTTCGAGGCGATCCGCGACTATCCCATGAGATGCGAACATCTCCCGCACATATGAGCGCATCGGTTCATGCTCCATCCCCTGCGCCTTGATAAGGAGCCTTGCATCGGGAAGATTGCGCAGGATTCGGCACCACAGGTCTATGGCGCATCGGGTGACTTTAGAGAAATGGTTGAAAACTCCGAAAGTAACAAAGCCATTTTCCAGGCAAGGAGGCGGAGCGACCGGGGGCGCATTGATTGGAGGTCGATAGCAAATAAAGTTGTCGGGAAGTCGAAAGAGTTTTTCCGAATGGAGATGTTCCGTCATGCCGGGAGGATCCGCCGCTGCGTCGGTGATCCGGTAGTCAATGCTTTGCAGACCGGTGGTTGCCGGATATCCCAGCCACGTTACCTGGATAGGGGCTGGTTTGCGGGCAAACAGGGTCAAACGGTTTCTCGACGTATGCCCCCCCAGATCCACCAGAATATCAATTCCGTCGTTTCTTATCAGGTCGCTCGCCTCGCCGTCCCCGAGATCGTGGATAGGGCGCCAGACATCGCTGAGCACTTGAAGCTGGGACGTTATGGCATCAGGCGAAGAACAGTTTGCATAGCAGAATACCTTTAAATTTTTGCGCTTGTGTGCCGCAAGTATCGGCTCGATGAAGAATGCGACGGAATGAGTTCTGAAGTCGGTTGATACATAGCCAATTCTGAGCAGCCGTTCAGGTTCCGGGTTGTTTCGCGGGGGGGATTGGTGGACAAACAGCGGTTTTTCGTAAAGCTCGCTCCATGCCTGATGCGCATTCCATATCTCCATGGGGGAAAAGTCCGGCGATGGAAGCATCGTCATTAGGTAGTTGGATGCGCATACTACCTGATCTTCGCTGATTTCCAATGCTTTGCCAAAGAAGTAGAGGGCGTCTTTTGTCCTGCCAAGGGCCCTGAGTATCGTACCCGCGTTATTATACGCAATGGAATAATCCGGTTTCAGAGTGATGGCTTTTCGATACCATTCGAGGGCTTCATGCAGTCGGTTCTTTTTCTCGTAGATGTCGCCTGTTCTCTGGATCGCCTCCGTTAGCGACGGTTCCAGCTCCAATGACCTTGCATATGCGGCAAGGGCCTCATCCAGCCTGTTGCTTTCTTCAAATGCTTCCCCGAGCTGATACCAGGCTTGAGCGTATCCGGGATCGAGTCTGACGGCCTCTCTGAACTCGGCTATCGACGCATCCCGTCTTTTCATCAGTTTCAGGCATATCCCCAGGTTGTATCTCAATGCCGGAAGTTGGGGACCAATTGATACGGCACGGGAATAATGGTGCAGAGCATACTCGAAATTCCCTCTTTGAACTGAAATGTTCCCCAGCAAAAACAGGGATTCAACATTATCCGGCACTTTCTTCTGAATCAAATCGCAAGCCCGTTGGGCTTGTTCAAGATCGCCCGACTTGAGATGTCTTTCTGCCTCATCCAGTATGTGAGCGTCTGCCTTCTTCTCCATGTTGAATAATTTGCAAGTAACGTGCCTGGGACGTGCACGGGGTTCGTTGAGCCTGCTTTGGGTACTGTTCGACGGTGTCTTGAAAATATTTCATGTTTCTACCTATTTTTTCCTAAAGTTTTTACGCCGCGGTTCGATAAGAGCATTAAATGTTAGGGAAAAAATCCAAGAAAGGATGGTGAAGGACGATCTCAGAATGAGGTCGGCAAACCCGACATTCACAACCAGCCGATGAATCGGCGAAACCCGGCCAGAAGGCCGGCAAAAAAACCCAGAAAAGGAGCAACACCATGGCAAACCAAATTTCTTTGACTTCCGGCATGAGGAGCAACCTTCTTTCCCTCCAGGGAACCAGCAAGATGATCGATCAGACTCAGACCCGTCTTTCAACGGGCAAGAAGGTGAACACTCCTCTCGACAACCCGACCAACTACTTTGCGGCCCAGTCCCACATGCAGCGCGCCGATGACCTGAGTGCCCGCAAGGACGGCATGGCGGAAGCAGTGCAGATGGTCAAGGCGGCGGACGCGGGCATCAAGGCGATCACCTCCCTTATCGAATCCGCGAAAGGTGTCGCCCAGGCGGCCCTGGCATCCGGAAGCACGACCGACCGTACGGCCTACGCAGGTACCTTCGACACCCTGATGACCCAGATCACCCAGTTGGCCAGCGACTCCGGTTATCGCGGCACCAACTTCCTGACCGGCGGCAGCCAGACCGTCGAATTCAGCCAGGCAACCGGTACTTCCACTCTCGGCATCACAGGCTTTGACGCCACCTCTGCAGGACTGGAGATCAGTGATGCGGATACCAACTGGAGTGGTACGGCAGCTTCGAACACCACGGCTATCCAGTCGTCCGCATCGCAGCTGGAAGGCGCACTGAACACGTTACGCAGTGAATCGTCCAAGCTGTCCTCCAACATGAGCGTCGTCACCACCCGTCAGGACTTCACCAGTTCCATGATCAACGAACTGAAGACCGGTGCTGACAACCTGACTCTGGCGGACATGAACGAAGAAGGCGCCAACATGCTGATGCTCCAGACCCAGCAGAACCTCGGCGTAACCTCTCTGAGCATGGCATCCCAGTCGGCACAGGCGGTCATGAGACTCTTCTAGGATCTCGGGAACGCACGGTAACGGCAACAAAAGGGGAGGAGAGGGGGCTCTCCTCCCCTTGCCGCAACAGGGGGTGGTGAAATGGCCATTGAGCCGATAGCAGGAAGTGAAAAAATTTCGGCCGTACAGGATCAGGCCCGCAAGACCTACCAGTCTACGATGCCGAATCAACAGCAACAGGAGTTGAGAACCGAGAAAAACCGGGAACCGGTATCGGTTTCAATCCAGCGCGCCTCCTCCACCATGGGAAGGCTGGGAAGCTTCAATGAAGAAAAGAACCTGATTGCGAAAAACATCCGATCTTCATCCGAAGCCCTCTCCAAAGCGTCGGACCTGGTCGATGGGTTGAAAGAGAATTTAGGGAAAATTATCAAGAATTATCCCCCTTTTCCGCAAGACAGCGCCGAGCGTAAGGAGATACTGATGAGCTACATTTCCCTGCGAAAGGAAATTCTCAGCATGACCTTTCCTCCTCCACCGGCGCCCGTGTACGAAAAAAACACTTCACTCTGGGACAAGCTCGGGTACACTGAAACGGGAAGCATGGCTTCGTCCGTTCCCGAGATATCGTCGACGGCAACGGATGCGGAAGTGCTTGCCGCCTCAAAAACTCTTGGTGATCTGGGGTCCGACATGGCAACTGCAAGAAAAGAGCTTGTCGGTTTCGTGACGGACTAGGAGAAAGGAATCGAGATGTCCCTGAAACTTCGGCTGAAACCCGACGAAAAGGTCATTATCGGCGGAGCGGTCATCCAAAACGGCTCCAAGGCAAGCGAGTTCGTGGTGGAGAATACCGTGCCGATACTGCGCCAGAAGGACATCATGGCGGAGAGGGAGGCTTGTTCACCATCGCGACGCGTGTATTTCGCCATCCAGCTCATGTATATCGATCGGGAAAACCAGGTCGATTACCATACGCGATACTGGGAGCTGGTGAAGGATATACTTGCCGCCGCTCCCAGCACGAAACCGCACGTGGACAGAATCAGCGAACAGGTTGTGGCCGGTGACTTCTATCATGCCCTGAAACTTACCAGAAAACTGATTGACTACGAAGAGGAGTTACTTTCCCATGTCAAATAATCCGTTTAACGTATATCAGAATGCAAACAAGGAGGGGATGACGCAGCGGGAACTGGAGGCATCGCTGCTGACCAGGGCAGGGCTTATGCTGAAGAGCTGCCAGGACAATTGGGATGCCCCCGACAGGGATCGGCGCCTGGAGGAAGCGATCAAATTCAATCAGAAAATCTGGAGCTTCTTTCAGAGCGAGTTGACCATGCCAGATAACCCTCTGCCGAAAAACCTGCGCGAGGATATCCTCAATCTCAGCCTGTTTCTCGACAAACGTCTGTTCGAAGTTCTTGCGTATCCTCAACCGCAGAAGCTGACTATCGCCATAAATATCAACCTCAACCTGGCGGCCGGTCTCATGAAGCAACCTCAGGAGCAGCTCGGCAAGGCCGTATAGAACGCGCCCCGCCGGCAACTACAGTCCCGTTGACGAAAAAAACCCTCTTAACAGAGGGTTTTTTCGTATGCGCGATAGATCGAACCAAAAGTGCGCGGAGATAATCTTAATAGTATGTCGCAATCTTTCGAGTATTCTCTGTGACCTCTGTGGCCTCTAGCGAAGCGGGCGAGAGCCGGGTTTTGGCTGTATTTATGTTTTACCTGGGTTCGTGGTGTCCTCACGCCTTTGCCTCGCGGAACGCCTCGGCATTCAGACATCACGAATTCAGGTTCTATGCAAATAGTCTTATGGTGTTTCCACAAATTCCCGAAGCAGCCTGCCTGTCTCATCATTCCCTGAATTGAGAATAAGCGCGGTTTCCAGTAATTCTTGCGCATAACCGGCTTTGCCGGTTTCAGAAAGCTTCCTGGATGCTTCGTTTACAAATTCGGCGAAGTAGACGTTTTTCTCCGAAAGGCGCCTGAATATGGAGACAGCCGATTCTTTATCTCCCGAGCATATACGCGCAACCGCGAGCATTACCAGTGTATTGGCGTCGTCCGGCCTCTTTTCCAGGGAAGCCTCCAGCACTTGGATTGCCTTTCCCGTTGATCCCACGCAGATCTCACAGATAGTGAAATTGTTCACCGCCTCGAAGAGTCCTGGGTCCAACTCCATTGCCTTTGCCGATGAGTTCCGTGATTCATGGAAACGCCCCATCTGTAAAAGCGCATACCCCAGGTTGAAGAGGGCAAGGGGATAGGACGGATTTATGGCGAGGACCCTTTCCCACAGTTCAACCGCCTCCTGATAGCGCCCTATTCCGCCTGCCTGGACCGCCAGCTCGCACAGGGCGCGGAAATCGTTACCCCCGCTTTGCTCGAGTTTCTTCTTGCCGAGCAGGTAGTATTCCTCCCCTTTTCTTTTCTGGCGCTCTTTGTCCAGATGTCCGTAGTGATGTACGGGGATATCCGTGTGGAGGATGGGAATTTTCCTGGACGCTATGCTGAGATCCACCATCTCGTGGACCGGGTTCTCGAAGCGTATTCCGGTCAGGTTCGGGAAGAGCCGCACCTTGTTGCTGGGGGTCCATCCTGCTCCTGCCTCATCATTGGGGTATCTCCCGTCGTTCGGCCGCCATTTCTCCAGGTTGATGGTGAACATGTAGTTTCTGGTTACGATATCGTAGGCGGCCCCGGCCGGAGGCGCAGCCTCCACCAGGTCCCGGAATCGGCGGTAATCCAGCTCGGAAAGGACCTCGTCGGCATCCATGACCAGGATCCATTTTCCTGACGCATGCTCCAGGGAGACATTTCTGGCAGCCGAAAAGTCGCCGTTCCAGGGAAACTCGAACAGTCGCGCGCCGAAAAGTTCCGCTATCTGTCGACTGCTGTCCGTTGAACCGGTGTCGGTGATGATGATTTCATCCACAACCGGTTTGAGGCTTTTCAGGCAGCGCGGGAGATTATCCTGCTCGTTCTTCATGATCATGCACAGGGAGACGCTTGCCCCGGTCGCCTGTTTTTCATCGGGGATCGCCATGGGGCCGATGGTTCTCCGCAATTCGAGCCCGGCTGCCAGCATCCCTTCAGTAACTCCGAACACGACGCACGCCTCCTCGATTTCGGTCAATGCCTCTTCGGTTTTCCCCTGGCGAATCAGGAGATCGATGAGCAGGAAATGAATGGTCCGGTGCTGCGGATAGATGCGATGCATCTCACGGAACAGTCTTTCGGCACGCTCGAAATCGCACGCCGTGCTCGCCGCCGTGTGATATTCGAGAATAGTTTCGGAGGCAAGCGGCGACAGGAGAAAGCCTCGTTCCAGCAGGTCCAAAGCGGCGTTCTGATTGCTATTATTCAGTTCGCTGATTCCCAGTGAGGTGTACGGTTCACCGTATCCCGGATCACATTCCAAGGCCTTTTTCCAGAAAGTTTGCGCCAGGGTCGATTGTCCATGCGATTCGGCGATGAGTCCCATGAGATGGTATGCCCGAGCCGACCGCGCATTCATGCGGAGCGCCGCTTCTCCCTGGGAGAGCGCCTCTTCAAGTCGCCCCATTCCGGCCAGTGCCCTGCCGGTCAATACGAGACGGGTTTCTTCCCGGCAACTCTCCGGCAGTTCCGCGAGGACATCGAAGGCATCCTTGTGTCTGCACAGGTCAAGGAGGTATCCGGCTAGCGCAAGGTAGAATCTGTTTTCATCCGGAATCCGGCGGATGCCTTCCTGGAGGATCGTCTCTATCATGCCGTCATGGTCGCCTCGCTGGAAGAGGATTTCAGATTTCTCAAGCGTTTTCAGCGTGATAATTCTTTTTTCTTCGTTTTCGTCCGTCACCGGCCGGCTCCACTTTTCCCTGAAAAGCCTGCCGTTGTCGGTGAGAGTCGCGACATAGTCGAAGTTGTTGCCCCTGAATGATGCGCTTCCCACATGGTGAATGAAGACATCCCCTGCAATGACATTGCGGTATCCGGCTATCGCGGCGCGCAGGCACAGGTCGTCATCCTCGAAGTTTCCCGTTCCGAACGATTCGTCAAGGAGACCAATCTCGTCAGTCAGACTCTTTCTGAAGAGCATGCAGAAACCGACAATGCGGCGGAAAGGGATACGCTGGTGTCGGTTCCTGTCTCTGAACTCGGCGGCGAATGCGTCGAGTTCAGAGACCGATGCATAGTTAACTCCCGGAACCTGCTGTATGCCGCTGATGTTGTTGGTCATGGGGCCGACGATTCCCGCGTTCGGGGTCAGTCTCAGACATTCGAGAAGACCGCCGAGCCAGTCCTTTGTTACAACGACGTCATTATTCAGGAGGAGGACATATTCTCCCTTCGCCGCCTCTATCCCCTGGTTGCAACCGGCGGCAAATCCCCTGTTTTCTCCGTTTGCTATGAGGGTGTAGTTTTCGTTGCAGGCGCACAACTCTCGCAGCCGGTCGAGCGTTCCATCGGTGGAACCGTTGTCGATGAATATGATTTCATGCGGTTCAGGGGTATGTCTGCGGATGCTCTCGATGCAATCCCCGGTCTTGTCCAGTTGATTGAAGGTCAGGATAACGATTGAAACAAGGCGAGCCCGTTGTCGCGCTCCTGCGCCGGGTTGTGAACTTTGGCCGGTATAGGGAAAAATCGTAGCGTTCGCGGTTGCAGTGATTTTTCCGTCTTCCGTGATGGTGAAATCAGGAATAATTTTCCCAAGCCATTTTTGATGCAGCAGACGGATGTTGTGTCCGGCCCTGGCGAATCGTTCGGGACCGCTTTTCGACTCATGGTGAACGAGGACGCTCTGCGGAGTATACACAATGAGATGTCCCAGTTCCCCGAGACGAAGGCACAGATCGATATCTTCGTAGCCATTCCAGTAGTTTTCGTCGAATCCTCCGGCATCAACAAACGCCGAACGTCTGACCAACAGCGACGCCGCGGTCAGGGCCTGGTAACAGAACGGTATGTTTGCTTCCGGAAAGTCCGGTTGGTTCCCTCTATAGATATGCTTCCCGACCAGAGGATCCCCTGTTTTTTTGTCATCCACCAGAACCACGCCGGCATGCTGGATGGTGCCGTCCGGATACAGGAGCTTGCTGCCTGCCGCCCCGATTGCCGGATTCGGGTGCATTGTCCGTATAAGAGAATCCAGCCACCCGGCCTGCGGTTCTGTATCGTTATTCAAGAACAGCAGATAGTCTCCGTGGGCGGCTTCGGCCCCCTGGTTGCAGGCTTTTGCAAAGCCGAGGTTCGTAGGATTCATGACCACGTGGGATATCATGTTCTGCTTCTTCAGAAAGTCCGCTGTTCCGTCCGTGGAGCCGTTGTCGACGACAATCAGTTCATAGCTTCCCTCCGGCGTGGTGCGGGAGAGCGCCGCAAGGCATTTTTCGGTAAACTCGAGACGGTTGAAAACCGGGATGATAATCGATACGAACGCTATCCCGTCGCGGCTGTAGAATTTGTAGTCATCCCTCACAATCGAGTCCTTCCATTTGAATAAAAATCGGTTTCGGTTTTTGAGAAAACGTTTCCGGACGGCAATGATGCGTTGTTCATTGCCGGAAACATTTGGGATTTCCCGTTCACTGCTTTCACAGTCATCGCTGTTTGAAGCATGCGTGTGTCGATAGTCCGTATGTTTTCCGTCAGCTATCTTTTTATTCTCATTCAGGCTTTTGCCTTGATGGTGGATAACCGTACTTTCGGCGCAGTAAAAGCACCTCTTTCCCACGGCTCGATATGCATAGCACAGGTCATCGTCTTCCCAGCCGTTCTCGTATCCGTCGTCAAAAGGACCGATGGTGAGGAATTCGCCGCGACGGACCAGGATGCAGGCAGCGGTGAGCATCTGGTATTCGCGGCTTTCATTGACGAACGGCGTATCTCCGGGTGCCCGGTAGTAGATATGGTGAGGCTGGGACAGCGGACCGTTGGTGTCCTTCCATATCTTGCCGCAATGCTGGATTGTCCCATCGGGGAATATGAGTTTGGGGCCGACCATGCCGATGTCCGGATTCTCTTCAAGGCAGGCGAGGAGGGGTGAGAACCAGTTCGGCTGTACCTCGGTATCGTTGTTGAGGATAAGGAGATAGGTTCCCCGTGCAGCTTCCGCTCCCCGGTTGCAGGATCGGGCAAATCCTTGGTTGGTTTCATTCCGCAAGGTCCGGATTCGTGATTCAGTCACCGCGGTTTCACCCAGGAATATGGGAGTATGATCCGTTGACGCGTCATCGACGACAAGAATTTCAAATGGGACGTGTGGAGGGTTTCTAACGAGCGAGTCCAGGCAGGCTGCCGTAACTTCGCACTGGTTGAAGACCGGGATGATTATGGAAACGAGGGGATTGGCCGGACAGTGCTTTTCGGATTCGAATGCTTCATCCGATTGGTCTATCCGGCCGTCAAAAAAAAACCGTTATTGTGTGCGGGGGCTACCTGTTCCAGAATTCTGCGTGCATCCATGTTGCCGGGATCCAGATTGACGATTCTGTTCAGGAATATTCCGGCTTCATCCGGCCGGTTGCTGTCGATACTGATGATTGCAAGGGCACTCAGGGTTTCGATGTCTTCCGCATCTTCTTTCAGCAATCGTGTGTACAGGGCGATGGCATCGTCAATGCGGCTTCCGGAGCTGTAATACAGACTCGCCAGATTTCTTCGGAAGTTTCTGTCCAAGGGCGCCAGTCCGACCGCTTTCTCCTGATACAGGAGCGCATTCGCGGTATCTTCCTGGCGGGAATAGAGTACCGCCAAGTCGTTGGAAAAGAGAGCGTTGTCCGGATCTTGCTGCAGGAGGCAATGAAGGGCTGTGATTGCCTGAAGACACTGTCCGTCATCCGCCAGCTTCAATGCCCTGCGGTATAGCTCGTCGGAAGATTCCTCCTGTGAGGGCGCCGGTTTGCGGAGATTTGCAAGAATTGCATCAGTTTCAGGCGCATCTGAAGGCATGACCATGTCGGGCGATATTGTCGAAGCGGTTTCCATGCCGGTTGTCGAAGGCATGTCGAGATCAGCCAGAGCCTTGCGTACGTCGTCATTCCATGGCTCCAGTTCGATAACGCGACGGAAGAAGATTCGTGCCTCATCGGGTCTGTCGAGTGCGTTGCTGATGATTCCCAGGGCAGTCAGCACTTCGATATCGGCAGGATTATATTTGAGGAGCTCCGTATAGATGGCGATAGCATCGTCAGTCCACCCCATTTCCACAAAGTAGAAGCTTGCCAGGTTTTTCCTGAAAGTCGAATTCAAGGGGAAGAGGTGGACGGCCTTTTCGTAGTGTCCAAGAGCCTGGAGCTTGTTGCCTTCCCGATAATACAGAACACCCAAATCATTGTGGGCCTCGGCATGGTCAGGCGACTCTCTGAGAAATTCTTCGATGGCTTGAATCGACTCGTGAGGTGGAAGGGAGTCGAACTGGATTTTTATTTGCTCATATCTGTTCCGGCAGGTTTCCGATTGGTAAAAGCAATCCCGGTTGATGTTCATTGTGCTCCCCTGTTCTAGCGGATTGAAGGTCAATACATTGTGTTGGCATTGATAAATGGTAGCAATATCAATATATTGTGTGTTTGGGTGAAATTATGCAATTTTTGTGCAAATATTTTCGCCAACCATGCTTTCATACAGAGTGTATAGAACCTGAGATCCTCTTTTGAGAGAGTGGTGAGAAAGGACTTCTGTTTTTGCCTGGTTCGCAATCCTTCTGCGCAGTTCCGGATGATCGATCAGTAAGCAAATAGCCTGGAACCATTTGTCAGGGTCGTCGTCCACCAATACACCGCTGACTCCATGCCGGATTGATGTGTTGTACGGGGGAAGGTCGGCATAGACGCCGGCAATGCCGCAGGCGGAATATTCAAGCCATTTGATATTGCTTTTGCACCTGTTGAATCTGTTGTCCTGCAGAGGAACGAGGGCGATATCGATGCCGCTGGACGATAAAGCCTTTCCATAAGAGGCGTAGTCCCTTTCAAAATCAAGAAACCGGAATCCCGGCAGGGATGAAAATTCGGAGGCCGAGAGTCCCATGAAGCTGAAGGCTACCTTGTCTCCGTACCGGTCGGCGACACGAAACAGAGCCTCACCGATTTTTTTCAGGTCACGGGCATGTGTCACGGTTCCGCTGAAACCGATGATAACCGGACCATTTTTCTTGGTGACAACCGCTTGGAATAATTCCGTATCGGCAAGATTCGGTATCACATGGACTGATGGGTTGAAAACAGAGAATTCTTTTGCCAGCAAGGGCGTGGATACCGTTATGGCCGTGACTCGCGGGAGAAGCCATGGGAAAAGATCCACTGTTTCTCCGGCCCAGGATTTCAGATGGTTGTCAGCAGGTAAATCGAGCAGCAGATCATCAACTTCATAGATGACAGGTTTTCCGGATGAGAGCATCTTTTCAATATACGGAACGGTTCCCTTGCGAGGGTAGAATCGCTGGATCACGATGATGTCGGCCTGGTCTATCATGTCCAGGTTTGTGGTGCACTTGACCCCGTCGGAAATAACCCCCCAGTTTGCTTTGATTGAGCCGTTTAGTGCGTCAAAGTGCGATAAAAGCCGTATCCTGGCGCACGCTTCCTGTGGAGCGTCAAGAGAATATACTGCCGCTATTTTTGACTTATTTATTAATTCAATGGGTGGTCTAAGCTTTTTCACGACTGATTGCTGTTTCAGGCAAAGAGTATGGTAGCGTGTAATCCATTCTGACGCATCTTCCGCTATTGTTTTCACAGGGACGATATTTTTCTTTAATTCGGTTATCAGAGCGGGATTGTTGACAACTTCCTGTAACCATTTCAACAATTCGTTTCTGTCTATGGGGGAAAACAGAATGCCGTTTACGAGATGCGACACGACTTCAGGAATCCCTCCCACACGTGAAGCAATCACCGGGACCCCAGCGCTCAGCGCTTCTCGAGCCACAAGCGAATAGCTTTCCGTCATGGATGGGATTATAACAATATCAACCATATTTAATATGTCGGATAAATGTTCCGGTGAATAACTCCCACAATAGGTAATTCGATCATCTCCTTTGATATTTTCAATGAGTTTTTCTGTGTGATATCTGGAACCTGAGCCGTAGTATACAAGACGGGCTTCTCCTTGAACTTCACGGAATACATCAGCGAGCAGGTAGACATTTTTCAGATCGTGGATGCTCCCAAGATAACCGAATACAATGGGTTCGGCAGGTGTGCGGGTGCTCGGTCGGATTGGGAGGAGACCGAGTGGAGAAACTTCGATTTGTTTTGAGACTCCAAATCGCTCGAATACATCTGCCAGGTACCGTGATGGCGACACGATGTAATCACAGCTTTCCAGGAGCTCGACGGCGTGAGAAATCCGGAACCGGATCCAGTCCGTAATGATTTGCCGTTCATTTTCGGACACTGACCGGGAGGTCTTTGTACTGAAACATTCTACGCAGTGTTCCGGGAGATCGGGACCTTTGCACGGAGAGTTTTTCGCTGCGTCGTAGAGATGGATTCCGATGCAAAGAAACCAGAAGTCGTGAAGTGTCAAGCAGACTTTGTGCCCTGTTTGCCGGGCAATCTTGATGAAGCTGAATGGCATTCCTAAGGTATGATTGAAGTGGATAACATCAAAGTGTCGGTTTTGAAGGAATTCGAAGAAGGCCCGCTCTTCCGCCTCGTTTGCAATCTGCCCGGATAGGCTGGCGTGTTCGGGGGCTGAATGGTCACCAAGAAGCTTAAAAACAGTAATGCCGTCGTAAGATGTTTCTTCCACAACCGGCTGGGACAATCCACGCCGGTCGAGAGGGTAGAGAACGGAGACGTCGATTCCCTGCCGTATGAGAGTGTTTGCCAGATGATACGAGTATATTTCTACTCCCGCAAACCAGTTGGGGGGGAAATTGTGGACGATTATAAGAACTTTCAGCTGACTTCTCCGCTGAGATTCAGTGTGTGATTTGCCAGCCTTCAAATTATCGTTGCCGGACTGGACCAAGGTGGTGATAGCAGCCTTGTTTTTCTTATAGGGGCTCGGCGTATAGATTCCTTTCTTCGTGAAATGGACAAGGATTTCGCGGGGAACAAGTTGTTCGGGCAATCCGTGCTCCAGTTCAGAGGCCTTGGTAAAGCACCATGCTGCAAGATCCGGACGGCGTTC
>CALABV010000130.1 GCA_937886325.1 uncultured Geobacter sp. | reverse complement strand
TGCTTGTTGAGCTGGAGCCGGTGGACGACCGGCTTCGCGTGGAAAACTACGCCGCACAGCTGGACATGGCCAAGAACGAAACTTCCAGCACGTACGCCCAGGTCGATGCCGCAAAAGCGGCGGTCGCTTCCGATCAGGCCAGGCTGAGCCAGGCGGATCTCGACCTGGCGCGAGGAAGGGCATTGTATCAGCGTGAAGTCATCCCGAAAGAGCAGCTGGACAGGCTGGAAACCGCACGCAAGGTGGCTGCCGCACGGCTCGCGGAAACGGAAGGGTCGGTCCGCAGGGCTCTGGCTCTCCTGGGGCTCACCGGCACGGGGAGCAAGGACGCGCAGATAGAGAGGAAACGGGTCGAACTGGAAGAGGCAAGGACCAACCTCGCCTATACCAGGGTATACGCGCCCGCGGACGGGTACATCACCAAGAAGTCCGTGGAACAGGGGAACAACATCCAGGCAGGCCAGCCCCTCATGGCCCTGGTATCCCTCAACGAGGCATGGGTGACCGCCAACTACAAGGAAAGCCAGCTCACCCATGTGCGTCCCGGCCAGAAAGTCGAGTTCGAGGTGGACACCTATCCGGGCGTCACCTTCAAAGGCACGGTGGACAGCCTCATGGCCGGCACCGGCGCGTCCTTCTCCCTTCTCCCGCCGGAGAACGCGACCGGCAACTACGTAAAGGTGGTGCAACGGATACCGGTGAAGATACTCATCGATTCGTCAAGCGACCCGAAACACCTGCTGCGGGTAGGGATGAGCGTGGTTCCGACCATCCTGACGGAAAGGAAGCTGGGAGATATCCTGAAAGACCCGTTCCGGTAGGCTGCAAGAGGAACGGGGCACTTTCCCGTACGGGCGAACCTTGTGCTCGCCCATGCAAACGACAACCACATGATTCAGGGCGAACACGAGGTTCGCCCCTACCATATGACTAAGAGAGAAGACTCAACCCCGACAGTCAACAAGTGGCTCATCACCATCGCCGTCATGATCCCCACGTTCATGGAGATCGTGGACACCTCGGTGGCCAACGTGGCCCTGCCCAACATGCAGGGGAGCCTCAACGCCGGTACCGACGAGGTTACCTGGGTCATCACTTCGTACCTGGTGAGCAACGCCGTCGTGCTTCCCATGACGGGCTGGCTGTCACGACTCTTCGGCCGCAAGCGCTTTTTCACCACCTGCATCATCCTCTTCACCTTCTCCTCGTTTCTCTGTGGAGCGGCCCCCAACCTGGGGTCGCTCATTTTTTTCCGGGTCGTGCAGGGGGCGGCGGGGGGAGCGCTGATTCCCATCAGCCAAGCCATACTTATGGAATCATTCCCTCCCGCGCAACAGGGGATGGCCATGGCAATCTTCGGCATCGGCGCGATGTTCGGCCCGGTAGTCGGGCCGTCGCTCGGGGGCTGGATCACGGACAATATGAGCTGGCCCTGGATCTTCTATATCAACATTCCCGTCGGCGTCATCGCCGTCATCATGGTGAATTATTTCGTCTTCGATCCGGCCTACCTGAAGCGGGCCAAGGCAACGATCGATTACTGGGGGCTGGCGCTCCTGACCGTGGGCATCGGCTCTCTGCAGGTGGTGCTGGACAAGGGGCAGCAGGACGACTGGTTCAATTCGTCTTTCATCATCACCTTTTCCATCATCTCGGTCGTTTCGCTGCTCCTTTTCGCATACGTGGAGCTGAAACACGAACACCCCGTCGTCAATCTCCGCCTCTTCAAGGACATCTCCTTTTCGTCCGGCAACTTCATCATGTTCATCGTCGGTTTCTGCCTCTACGGCTCCATCGTGATGATACCGCTGTTTCTCCAGACGCTGATGGGATACAACGCCACCATGTCGGGGATGGTCATGGCGCCGGGGGGGGTCGCCACCCTGCTCACCATGCCCATAGTCGGCGCTCTGATGCAGAAGTACGACGGACGGTGGATAGTTCTCGGCGGCCTCATCATCGGGGCCTGGTCCATGTTCATCATGCAGGGATTCAACCTCGAGACCTCCTACTGGCACTTCGTGTGGCCCCGTATCGTGCTCGGCACCTCCATGGGCATGATCTTCGTGCCTCTCATCACCATTACCCTTTCCACCATACCCAGGGAAGAAATGGGCAACGCCACCGGTATGAACAACCTGCTGCGCAATATCGGAGGGAGCGTGGGCATCGCCACCTCGACCACCCTCCTTTCCCGGATGGCCCAGTTCTACCAGACCAGCCTCGCGCCCCATGTGAGCCAGTACAGCCTTCATGCCCAGTCCATGTGGAATGAATTGCAGCAGGGAGCCATGGCAAAGGGAGTCGATGCGGTCACTTCCCAGAAAACGGCCCTCGGCATTCTGTATGGAACCGTGCAAAAGCAGGCGGCCATGCTCGCCTACAACTACATCTTCTGGGTCATCGGCATAGCCTTCCTCGCGGTAATCCCCTTTCTTCTCCTCCTGAAAAAACTGAAGAGTCACGGTCCGGTCGAAATGCACTGACCCTCTCCCGCGAGAACCGGAACGGGACGCGATACGGTGCTGCATCGAAGCATCACGGGAACACGCCGTTTCCTATCCGGTAACGCCTCGGCACTCCCCGCACAGTACATCTGCCCCTTTTGACCGCTCCGCACTCTGGTATACTTCCAGTATACGAAGCAGGAAAACTCCACCAATGACAGGAGGGAAAATCATGGCACACTTGGATCTGACGGAACAGGAAACGCGTACGCTCGTTGATGTCTTGGAATCCACCCTCTCCGATCTGGTGGCCGAAACAGTCGCCACGGAAAACCGCGAACTGAAGGCGGAATTGAAGGCTCGAAAAAACTTCATCAGGGAGATTATAGCCCGACTCGCGCCCCAGTGACCCGATCATCTCCCCGATACAAAAAAACGGCCCTTAAGGGCCGTTTTTCGTACAGGAAACCATAAGTTGGCTGTTACCCCGGATTCGGCAGCTGAAGTCATCCTTCGTTCTCTCCGGACGACTTCACCTGCCGCGCCGGGATCACTGATTGTGCACGAGGAGTGTCTGAGCCGGCATCGGCGCCGGGAAACCCGCCGCGGAAAGCGCCTCCCTGATGGTGCGATTGCCGTCGAAATAGACCTGCCAGTAGTGATCGTTATGGCAGAAAGGACGGACCGCAAGCACCGGTCCGACCAGGTTGAATTCAAGGATTTCAACCTCTACGGCGGGCTCGGCGAGCACATTCGGAACAGCGGCGAGCTTTTCGCGCAGGAGTTGCATGGCGGCGACGTGATCCGCGCTTCCGGCCAACTGGCACTTCAGTTCCACCCTCCGGAAAGGATTGGAGGTGAAGTTCTGGATGGTATCGCTGAAAATCTTTGCGTTTCCAATCATCGTATTGATGTTGTCCGGAGTATTGAGAGCCGTAACGAACAAGCCAATCTCCTTGACCGTCCCCGTTATCCCTCCGACCGTAACGAAATCACCTACCTTGAAGGGTCGCAACACGATAAGGAAAATGCCGGCGGCAAGATTGGCCAGAAGACCGCTCCACGCAGCGCCTACCGCAATGCCGACACCGGCTACCAACGCGGCAAAGGTTGTCGTCTGCACGCCGAAATAGCCGAGGATGGCGACGACCAGCACGATATTCAGCGTAACGGCGACAAAGTTGCCGATGTAGCGGATCAGGCTGGGATCAATCTGCTGCCTCTCGAAGGTCTGTTGAAGGAGGCGTCCCACCAGGCCGATCAGCCAGCGACCGACAATCCAGAATACGATTGCCGCGGCAATCTTGATACCGATCTGCGTGGCATACGTTACGACAAGCTGCTGATACTGTCCGATGTTTTCCATGCCATTCCCTCCTTGCTAGGATAAATACGATGCAACGGCATCGTATAACGCAAGGATACAGCACAAACCCGATTCCGCCATGTTTTCCATCGATTATTTGGATATTCTTGAAAATATGATTTTTTGCCGCATACTTGGAACAGGAGAACGATGGTATCATTGATCCGGAAACCCGACATTTGAGCAGGAAGAAAGGAGGAAGACATGTTCAAGCCCACGAAGATTCTAGCACCGACAGATATGTCCGTCCATTCAGACAAGGCCGTCAAGCAGGCGGTGGAAATCGCCCGGCAGTTCGGCGCCGAGCTTTTTCTCCTCCACGTGATCCAGGACCCTGTTCAACAATGCACCATCGATTGCTCGATCGACGAAGGACTCCTCATACAGCTGCAGAAGGAAATGCTTGAATCGGCCAAAACGGGGATCCTGAAACAGGTCGAAAAATTCCCGGAAGCAAAAGAAATAACCGTGACGACAGACGTGAAATCAGGCACGCCTTATGACATGATCCTGCAGGAAGAAGCGGAGAGAGGCATCGACTTGATAGTAATTTCGTCTCTGGGCACAACGGGAATGGCGAAATATCTGATGGGGAGCGTTGCCCGGCATGTCCTTCTCGGGGCAAAATGCTCAGTATTGCTGGTAAAATAGGATTTCTGCACCAAAGGCGGGAACCGTGCCTTGCGCGACATTTCGGGTGACGTCGTTCCTGCGCATCTTCATCTGAGCCTATTCGGGAAGACACGCGGAACGACGCGGTGAATCGCGGGCGATCCCCTGGATCGCCCCGGTAGTCAGGCTACCTCTTCGGCAGTCCGTATTTATTCTGAAGCAGGTCGGCCACGCCGCACGCGTCGTCCAGGCCGAATACCGGTACGCCGATATCCCATTCCGCATCGCTCACGAGAGCCACCAGTTCATCGGACGCGCATAACAGTTCTTTGCTGTGAGCCGTGCGGTTTATCTCGATCTTGGGTTTGTTCGACCTCTTGAACCCTTCGGTGATAATAATATCCATGTCATGATGCAACTCAGCCAGGGTGTCGAGGTTCATCTCTTCCTCGACATTCTTTATCAGGGCAAACTTGGCGGGAGAAGATATGATCACGGCATCCGCTCCGGCCCGGGCGTGGCGCCAGGTATCCTTCCCGGGCTTGTCGATATCGAAGCCGTGAGCGTCATGCTTGATGGTCCCGACGCGAACCTTCCTGTTCTTCAACTCTCTGATCAGCTTCTCCAGAAACGTGGTCTTGCCCGCATCGGACTTTCCCACAACGCACACTATCGGCGGTCTCTCCATGAATCTCTCCCGTTCCTTATTGAATTTGCGGCACTGTTCCGTGCTCTACTGTAAATAACGCTTACCGAGACAGTATCAATTCCATTACCCGGAGATGCGGTACTGAGGGGGAAGCAATAACGCCTTGACGATTTCCCCTTCCTGCAAGGGACCGTGTCCGGGAGGTATATCCACAAGGGCATTGCACATCAACATCGATTTCACGGCGCCGGGGCTCTGTATTCCCGACGGAACCGCGTGATATGCTCCGTTCCGCAATGAAACGGAAACCATCAGGAAGCGACGTTGCTTGCTCTGCTTCCTGAAGGGCGTGGCCATAACGGCGCTTACTTCAGGCAGGTTCTCCGTCGGATTCCCGCTCATGCCCCGCAGGATCGGCCGCACAAGCATCAGAAACGATATCATGGCCGCGGACGGATTTCCAGAAAGACCGATAATCAGTTTGCCGTCTTTTTCACCGCACGCGATGGCGGTTCCGGGCTTCATGCCCACCTTCCAGAAAAGGCTGTTGCCGCCGCTGATGGCGATGGCCTCTTTGATCAAATCCTTATCGCCGACGGAAGCCCCTCCGCTGGTGATTATCATGTCGCTTTCCGTTATCGCCTCGGTAAGCGCCGCCGCAATGGCGTCTTTTTCATCATGGATCGTTCGACGGGGCACGGCAATTCCGCCTGCCTCCGTAACCTGGGCGCAGAGAGTAAAGAGATTGCTGTTGTATATCTTTCCGGGACCCAAGGGCCGGCCGACCTCCATCAATTCGTCGCCGATGGAAAATATCGCGACTCTCGGTTTCTTGAATACAAGAGCCGTCCGCCTTCCCAGGGAAGCCAGGAGGCCTATCGCGGAGGGAGTAATCGTCATCCCTTTCTCGAGGATCGTCTCGCCCTCTTTCACATCCTCACCTCGCAGGATGATATTCTCTCCCGCGCGAAGGGGTGAGGTCACCATGATATCGTCTCGCTCACGACGGATATCCTCATACTTGATTACCGCGTCACACCCCTCCGGAAGAGGCGCCCCGGTGGTAACCGCGATTGTTTCACCTGAAAGGATGGGTTTCGTGGGCACATCCCCGGCGTAGACGGTCTGAATCACGCGCAGGGCAACCGGCGTATCCGCGCAGGCTTCGGAGGTGTCCGCGGCCCGCAGCGCATAACCGTCCAGGGGAGACTTTCTGAAAGGGGGAACGGGAAAATCCGCGACGATGTCCTCCGCGAGAACCCTTTCCAGGGAATCCGCTATCGGGATATCCTCACTGCCTGCCGGGACGGAGAATTTTTGAAAGATTTCACGAGCGTCTTCCAGGGGAATGGATTTCTTCATTCTATTCAACTCCTTGAGGCATCGGCCTCCGACTATCGGTGAATGCATTCATACGCCTGCCATTAAGACCGTTTAAGGTAAGGGAAAGTAACCGCGATAGAGGGTAGCCTTTTCAGCCGGCAAGTTCAACCGGATATTCACACGGAAAACGCTATTCGCGCCGAGGGATGGAAAATGGCGGGACTGAATCGTTCCTTGATCCATATGAAGAAGCCGGGCGCATGGCGCGCCCGGCTTTTTTCCTGCGATGTTACTATGCTACCTTTTCAATCTGTACTGCCGCTACCTTGTATTCACCGGTCTTGCTGACCGGGTCGAAGGCGTTGACGGTCAGTTCATTGGTGGGAGTTTCACGATAGTGGAAGCTCATCCAGATCATGCCCGTCAGCACCTTGTCGGTGACATCCACCTTGGTCACGACGCTGCCGCGACGTGAGGACACCCGTACCTTGTCGCCCGTGCACACGCCGAGGGTAGCGGCGTCCGCGGGGTGAATCATGGCCATTTCTTCCGGCCGGTGCGCATCCAGGGCGGAAGAATGACGCGTGGTCACGTTGTAGTGGTACAGGATGCGGCCGGTGGAGAGGAGGTACGGATATTCCTCGTCCGGCATTTCCGCGGGAGGGGTATGCTCGATAGCCTTGAAGAGTCCCTTTCCGCGAGCAAAGCTCTTGGTGTGGAGGACCGGCGTACCCGGATGGTCGAGAGTCGGGCAGGGCCATTGAAGACCGATATGCTCGATTCTCTCGTAGTTGATGCCGCCGTAGGACGGTGTGAGAGCCGCCATCTCGTTGAATATCTGCTCCGGATGGGTGTAGTCCATCTTACAGCCCATGCGGTTCGCGACCTCGCAGATAATCTGCCAGTCGGCCTTGCAGTCTCCGATGGGCTCGATGGCCTTGCGCACGCGCTGCACGCGACGCTCGGAACTGGAGAAGGTTCCGTCTTTTTCCGCGAAGCTCGCGCCCGGAAGAATGACGTCGGCCAGCTTGGCGGTCTCGGACATGAACAGTTCCTGGACAACCACGAACTCCATGGCGTTGAAGGCCTTCTTGATGTGGTTGGCGTCCGGGTCGGTCATGACCGGGTCTTCACCCAGCACGTACATCGCCTTCAGTTTGCCTTCTACGGCTGCGTCCATCATATCAGGGATGGTCAGGCCGGGCTTTTCGGACAGTTTCACGCCCCAGGCCTTTTCAAACTTGGCCTGCGCCTCGGGATTAACAACCTTCTGGTATCCGGGATAATCGCCGGGTAGCGCGCCCATATCGCATGCGCCCTGTACGTTGTTCTGGCCGCGCTGCGGGTTAACGCCGCACCCTTCCTTGCCCAGGTGACCGGTGAGCATGGCAAGGTTGGCGACGCTCATGACGTTGTCGACGCCGCAGATGTGCTCCGTAATACCAAGGGTATAGCAGATCATGGCCTTGGCCGTGGTCGCATAGAGACGGGCCGCGTCATAGAGCAGTTTTTCGGGCACTCCGGTCATCTCGGCAACCCTGGCGGGGGTGTATGTCTCCACCGTGGCTTTCAGGGCCTCGAATCCTTCAGTGCGCTCATCGATGAATGCATTGTCCTGGAGACCTTCCTTGATGATGATGTGCATCAAACCGTTCAGGAGAGGAATGTCGGTACCTGGTCTGTGCTGCAACCAGATGTCGGCTTTTTCAGCGAGTTCGATACGACGAGGGTCGGCCACGATCAGTTTCGTTCCATTAAGGAGCGAAGACATGATTTTGGCGCCTGCCATGGGATGCGCTTCGGTGGGGTTGGAGCCGATAACGAAGTACAGGTCGGTATTCAGATAATCGGCAAAAGAGTTGGTCATTGCGCCGCTGCCGAAAGAAGTAGCCAGACCGGCTACAGTGGGAGCGTGTCAAGTTCGGGCGCAGTGATCGACATTGTTGGTGCCGATCCCCGCGCGCATGAATTTCTGAAAGAGGTAGTTTTCTTCGTTGGTGCAGCGGGCGGAAGAAAGCGCCGCGATTGCATCGCTGCCGTACTTGGATTTGATGGCGCCGAGCTTGCTCGCCACCAGGTCCAGAGCCTCGTCCCAGGAAGACTCGACGAATTCTCCGTTTTTCTTGATCAATGGCTTGGTAAGCCTGTTGGGGCTGTGTACATAGTCGACGCCGAAACGTCCCTTGACGCACATATCGCGTCCGTTAGTCGGGGCAGCCGCATTGGAGGTGACGCCGATAACCTTGCCCTGGTTGACGTTCAGGTCGAAGTTGCAGCCCACGCCGCAGAATGGGCAGGTGGTGCGAACCTTCTGCACTTCCCACTTCCTCGCCTTGCCGATCATCGCCTTCTCGGTCAGTGCGCCGGTGGGACATACGGCCACGCAGCTTCCGCAGGAGACACAGACGGAATCGGCCAGCGGCTTGTCCATGGCGGTCGAGACTTTGGTCCTGAAACCGCGGTAGGCGAAGTCGATAACCGCGCGGCCCTGCTTCTCTTCGCAGGCGCGGAGACACTTGCCGCACAGGATGCACTTGTTCATGTTCCTGACGATAAAGAGATTATCGTCCTCGATGTCGTAATCCTTCTTCGCGCCGCCGAATGCGCCCGGCTTCACGTTGTAGAAATAGGCGTAATCCTGCAGTTTGCAGTCGCCTGCCTGATGGCAGGTAAGGCAGTCTTCCGGATGGTTGTCCAGCATGAGTTCAAGGATGGTTTTTCTCGCTTCGATAACAGCCGGGGAAGCGGTCTCAACAACCATGCCTTCGGCAACAGCGGTTACGCACGAAGCGGGAAGATTGCGGGCACCCTTGATTTCCACCACGCAGATACGGCAGGCGCCCGGCTTGCTGAGCTCCGGATCATGGCAGAATGTCGGGATGAAAGATCCCACTTTCCACGCGGCTTCCAGGACCGTTGTTCCAGCGGGAACACTTACCTGTTGGCCGTCTATGGTCAGAGTGACTGTAGACATTGATGATACCTCCTTTTTGTTTTGCGATAATATTTATAATCGTTACGCCTTGACTATTGCGTCGAACTTGCACTTGGGCACGCAGGCGCCGCACTTGATGCATTTGGT
>CALABV010000129.1 GCA_937886325.1 uncultured Geobacter sp. | reverse complement strand
TTCCGGCTTCGGCGGATCCGTCGCTACTCTTCGCCCGTCCTCGTATCGACGCCGGTGCAGTCGAAGGCGTGGCCGACTATCTGCTCATCGAGCCCGCTGAATTCCTGGCGCCAATAGATATGCGTCGCGCCCATCTCCTTCGCCTTGAGCGATGTCTGGGATTTGAAGTCGGCCAGCACCGCGGGAGGTCCCCACATCCGCTTGCCCACGGGACCGGGGAACGTCCCGACCTTGCGGCAATCCCTGACGTATATCGGTTCCGTTTCAATGAGGGGGGGTGGTGTCACCGAGCAACCAGAAAGCACTACCAGTAAACATGTAAGCAAGGCTTTATTCATGGAACCTCCGGGGGTCGTTGACTGCCCGGACAGCCGTCTAGCCGTCCGGATTTCCTGATAGTAGCAGATAATCGGTTGAAACGACCACAAAAAACCCCTGCCTCTACCATCCTTTCCGTTTTCTGATCCATTTTTCCAGAGAAATGGCCGGCAGGACGATGGCGCCCGCCAGGGCGGCGGTCAGCCAGGCCTGTATGTCCAGAGGCGCGGAGCCGAACAGGTTCCGGAGCTGCGGCAGGTAGGTAAAGCAGAGCTGAAGCAGCAGAAGGATGCCGACGCCCGCGAACACCGAGGGATTGGAGAAGACACCCTGGGCGAAGATGGAGTCGCGCAGGGACCGGCAGTTAAACAGGTAGAATATCTGCGAGAACGTGACCACGGTGACGCACAGGGTCTGCGCCTCGGCCAGGGCCAGGGCATGCAGCTCAGCGGTGAGCGGGTGAGTGCCGACAATGCGATAGTATTCCCACAGGAAGAGGCCGCACCCTCCCGCTGTCATGAGGGCCGCCACCATGACGAGACGATAGATGATGAACCGGGAGAATACCGGCTCATTGGCGGGACGCGGCGACCGGCGCATGGCGTTCGGTTCCAGGATTTCGAATGCCAGCGGGATGGAAAGGGTCACGCTCGCCACCAGGTTGATCCAGAGTATCTGGGTCGGTGACATGGCCATGAGCAGCTCGTTCACGCCGTCCACCGTCACCGTCGGGAAAAAGAACATGGCCACCGCCAGGATGCAGGCCAGCGCCAGGTTGGTGGGGAGCACGAAGGCCAGGGATTTGATGAGATTGTCGTAGACCCTGCGGCCCTCCTCAACCGCCGCGGCGATGGAGGCGAAGTTGTCGTCCATGAGCACCACCTTTGCCGCCTCCTTGGAAACGGAGGTGCCGGTAATGCCCATGGCAACGCCGATGTCGGCGCGCTTCAGCGCCGGCGCGTCATTAACCCCGTCCCCGGTCATGGCCACCACATGGCCGCGCGCCTGCAGCGCCTCCACCAGCCGCAGCTTGTGCTCCGGCGCCACCCGGGCGAACACGTTGGTTTCCAGTGCGACCGCCTGCAGCTCATGGTCGGCGAGGCCGTCCAGCTCCCTCCCCTGCACGGCTTTCCCGCCATCCGTAAGCAGGCCCAGCTGGCGTCCGATGGCCTCGGCCGTGGTCGGATGGTCGCCGGTTATCATCTTGACCGTGATTCCCGCGCCATGGCATTCCCGAATGGCGTCCATGGCCTCGGTGCGCGGCGGGTCGATCATGCCCATGAGACCGGCAAAGGTGAAGCCTTCTTCCTCTTCTCCCTCCAGGATCCGGTCCTCGGCGGCGCTCTCCTTCCAGGCAAAGGCGATCATCCGCATGCCCTGCCGGGCATAGGTTTCAACGGCGTCAAGCGCGAACCCCACCGCCCCCTCTTCGAGGAGGCAGCGTCGAAGCACGGTTTCCGGCGCCCCTTTGAGAAGGATCCTTCCCTGTCCGCCGATTCGGTGCAGCGTTGCCATGAATTTCGTATCGGATTCGAACGGTATGACATCCAGGCGGGGAAAGCGCTCCCGCAGCGCGCGAGACTTCAGCCCCCCCTTTTCGCCGGCAACCACCAGAGCAGCCTCCGTGGGGTCGCCTGTCGGCGACCACGTATCCCCTTCCAGGCGCACCGCGGCATCGTTGCACAGTACCGCCATGGTCAGGAGAACCCCGAGGCCTTCCGGGGGTTCCGTCAGGCGGATACCGTCATGCTCGATCTCGCCCGCCGGATTATACCCCACACCCGAGAACCGGTACTCGTGCCCGTCCACCCATGCCACCTGGACCGTCATCTCGTTGCGCGTCAGGGTGCCGGTCTTGTCGGAGCAGGTGACCGTGGTGGCGCCCAGGGTCTCAACCGCGGGCAGGTGGCGCACCACCGCGTTGCGGGAGGCCATGCGCCGCACGCCGATGGCGAGCGCGATGGTGATCACCGCGGGCAGGCCTTCCGGGATGGCGGCCACGGCCAGAGTGACGGCAACCATGAGCGATTCCCCGACCGGAGCATTCTTGATCCAGATACCGAACCCGATGAGCACCGCGACAACGGCCACCGTCGCTATGGTTATGCCGGTGGTCACCTTGGTCAGTTGCCTGGTGAGGGGGGTCGCGAGCTGCACCGTCTGGTTGAGCATTTCATTAATACGGCCCAGTTCCGTAGCCTTGCCGGTGCCGACTACAACTCCCGCTCCCGCGCCCTGGAGAACCATGGTGCCGCTGTATGCCATGCCGAGGCGATCCCCCAGAGAAGACTCCCGAGCCACGGCCTCGGCGTGCTTCCCCACCGGCAGGGATTCTCCGGTGAGAGCCGCCTCCTCCACGAGGAGATTTTTCGCCCGGATTACGCGGAGGTCGGCAGGCACCTTGTCGCCGCTCTGGAGCGTGACCACGTCGCCGGGAACCAGGTCGCGGGCGGAAACCGTAACGGGCTGCCCGTTCCGGATGACGGCGGCTGACTCGGGAACCATGGCGGCAAGTTCCTCGATGGCCTTGCCGGCCCGGTATTCCTGGATGAACCCGATAATCGAATTGATGATCACCGCGCCGAATACAACGGAGGCGTCGGTGAATTTGCCCAGCGCCATGGAAAGGACGCCCGCCCCGATAAGCAGCCAGCCGATGGGGTTGTTCAGTTGTCGCCAGAAAATGCGCAACGGGCCGTCGCCGCTCTTTCGGGCAAGTTCGTTGGGACCGTATTCCCGGAGACGTCCGGCCGCCTCTTCCGGGGAAAGGCCGCCGGAACGGGTTTCAAGGGCCGTCAGGACTTCCTCGGCGGAAAGCGCATGCCATTGCGTATGGTCGAGTTTCATGAACAATGTCCTTTCTTGGAGTTATTCGCTTTTGCAATCAAGATGACACCTATTCAAGGGGCGCACAGCAGTTCGCCCAATCGGGGCGTATGCCATACGCCCCTACATCAGGGTTTTACATGTTATCTTGGTTGCAATCCGGAATCACTTCTTTCCGACTGGGGTTCCCTGAATAAATCCGACGGGAAGGATCACCCACTTTTTCCCCTTCTGCTTCATCCGCAAGGCCCGGGAACCGGCTTCGTCGCCCAGGCCCCAGAAAAAGTCGACCCGCACCGCGCCCCGAATAGCGCCGCCCGTGTCCTGGGCCATCATCAGGCGGTTCAACGGTCGATCAGACATGGGCCACGAGGTGGAGAGAAATATCGGCGCGCCCAAAGGGATATAGCGGGGATCCACTGCGATGGAGCGTCGTTCCGTAAGAGGGACTCCCAGCGCGCCCAACGGGCCGGACGGCGAGTCGGGAAGCCGGCGGAAGAAAACATAGCTGGGATTCTCGTTGAGTACCGCGGTCAGCTTCTCGGGATTTTCCTTCCCCCACTGCCTGACTCTGTGCACGGAGGCTTCGCCGGCCTTCAACTCCCCCCGCTCGACGAGTGTACGGGCCACGGATCGGAACGGATGGCCGTTCTGGTCGGCATAGCCGATGCGTATCCGCTCCCCTGTGGGGAGCTCGACGCGGCCGGAGCCCTGTATCTGAAGGTGCAGGAGATCCACCGGGTCCTCGACCCAGGCGATGGGTTGGCCGCTGAAGGCGCCGTCCGCATCGTCAATCTCTGCGCGGCTGAAGTAGGGGACCAGGCGGTTGTCCACCACCCTCCCCCGCAACCGCATGTGCTTCAGTTCCGGATACAGCGACGACAGGTCCACCCGCACCAGATCGGGCGGCGCCCCGTACACGGGATAGCGGGCGCGTTCGGTCCGTACCAGGTCGCCGTGGATTATCGGCTCATAGTACCCCGTAACCAATCCTTCGGTCGTTTCATCCGGGTTCACCACCTGATACGGCACAAAATTGACTGTAAAGAAATCCATGACAGCCCGATTGTCCGCGCCGTTAATCCGCCACGACCTCTCGCACACCGTTTCCCAGCCGGGCTTTTTCCCGAGCGCGGCGCAGGACCTGAGCCAGGCCGGCCATGCTTCCGTCAGATCGTCATCCCGCCAACAGGGGAGTTCATCCCATCGGGCCGGGCGGAGGCTCGTGGAAGAAACCGCCGTTCCGACGGGCGCCGGAGCAGGCGGCGGCACTGTCGCAGGCGACGGAGGAACCGCAATTCTCACCGGCGATGCCTGGCGGTGAGGTTCGCGGAGCGTTGCATGAGGAGCGGAACAGGCGGACAGGAACAGCGCCCCGAAAATACAGAACGACATGAGCCTGGATTCGGCTGTTGAAGTCATCATTCGTCCACGCCGGATGACTCCAACCGCCGTTTTCAGGATGAATCCCGCCGCTGACCAATGCCTTCTCATCGCGGCCAACTATACCGCCACCCGGCGTAACGTTTTGTCGGCGATCATCTCCTGGAGCTGGCCGAGCAATGCCCTCTCCTCGGGGTCGATAATGCCGTCCTCGTTGGCGACATGGAGTATTTCCTCGTATTCGGCGTTGGTGATCCTGTGATCCTCCATGGCTGCATGGATCACATCCGCAAGCCTGCGCGCGCTGCTGCTCGGTTTCATGGGTACCTCTCTTTTCGGAAGTTTCGCGCTTCCGTTCGGGATGGAATGACCCGGCCCTGCCCGGGCCGGGGGTGATAAAAAAGCCGAAAACCGCCCGGAGGAAAATCGGCGGGAAACAGGGGGGAAAGTGCCCCCGCCGGGGACGGTTTCCGGAATGGAAAACGGTATGCTCTCAGAGAACTCCCGCCTACTTGGCCATCCTCCGCAGGATCTCGCGCAGTTTGCGCAGCTCCTCGCCGTAGCCGGCCCAGTCTCCCTGTCGCTGCAGACTGACAGCCTTGTCAAAGATTTCCATGGCTTCCCGCGCCAACGGCGACGACGGGGCGCCTTCCTCTCCCGCGGGCCGGGAAACTGCGGGCTCGGCGGTCTTCGGTTTCCGGCTGCCGAATATCCGCTGCAGTGCCAGTTCCAGATTCTCCTCCATGACAACCTCGTCGCCATAGGCGACTATCACCCGTCGCAGTTCGGGAAGCCCTGCTTTGTCCGCGGCAGCCAGATAGAGCGGTTGCACGTACAGGAGCGACTTTTCGATGGGGATGACGAGCATGCTGCCCCGTATCACCTGCGACCCGCGCTGATTCCAGAGGGTCAGTTGCTGGGAAATGTACGAATCCTGGTTGATGCGGGCGTCCACCTGCTTCGGGCCGTAAATAAGGCGGTCCCTGGGGAAGGTATAGGCGCGCAGCTTGCCGTAGTTTTCGCCGTCGCAGCGCGCTGTGAGCCAGGCCGCCAGATTGTCACGCTTCGAGGGGGTGAAGGGGAGCAGCAGGATGTACTCCTCCTCTTTCTCGCCGGGAAGCTTCATTACGGTATAGTACGGCTCCATGGGCTGTTCGCCCAGTACCGGGACCTCCCACAGGTTCTCCTTGTTATAGAAGACCTTGGGATCGGTCATGTGGTACGCCGTGTACATGGCGGCCTGCGTCCGCAGAAACTGATGAGGGTAGCGGATATGCCTGCGCATGTCCTCGGGCATGGCCGAAAGCGGCTTGAACAGTTCCGGGAACGCCCGCCCGTAGACCTTGACCAGTACGTCGTCGGTATCGTTCAGGTAAAAGTCCAGGGATCCGTCGTAGGCGTCCACCACCACCTTCACCGAGTTCCGCAGGTAGTTGATGCCCCCCTGGAGCGGCTTGGAATAGGGAAGCCGGTCGGTGAAGGTGTAGGCGTCCATAATCCACTTCAGCCTGCCGTCATCGGAAACCACCATGTACGGATCCCCGTCGTAGCGGAGGAACGGCGCCACCGCTTTTACCCTATCACCCACGGTGCGGTAGTAGAGGATGCGGCTCTTCTCTGTGATGTCGGACGAAAGGAGGATCTTTTCCGTCCGGAAGCGGGCGGAGAACAGTATCTTGCGCAGGAGCGAATCCAGGGAAACACCGCCCTTTCCGGCATAGGTGGTGTTGATGTTGCCCGTGGCGGTGGGGTAGCTGAATTCCGGCACCTTTGTCCTAACAATGACGTAATCGTTGGACATTTCTCCATAGTAGATTTCCGGCCGGGTCACCCGTATGTCCGCCAGACTGACCGCCGGGATATCCTTGACGAAGAATTCGGGAAGCCCCTCCTTGCTGATGCGGCTCACAGGACCGAAGGTCAACCCGTTGCCGTGAGTGAAGATCAAGCGCTCGTTGATCCAGGACTTGCTGGGAAGGTCGTTATAGGACAGCTCGCGCGGCGAGAGCATGACCTGGGTGTAGCGGCCGTTCACCGTGTACCGGTCGTTGTCCACATCGAAGAACTTGTAGTAGGTGCGGATCTGCTGCAACTGGCTGTAAGTGCGCAGGAGCGGGGCATGGTCCCAGAGCCTGATGTTTCTGATGGTCGCGTCGTTGGATTCGATATCCGCCGCGGACAGGTTGTAATTCACGTCAAAGGGGACGGTTTCCACGCTGTCCAGGTCGTACCCAAAGCGGGTGAATTTTATGTTGTTGGCAAGATAGGGTGTTTCCAGGGCCAGCTCATTGGGCGCGACCTTGAATTTCTGGAGCAGCGCCGGATACAGCGAGATACCCGCCCCGTACAGCAGGGCAACCGCCGCAGGCGCCGCAACCGCCATGCGCAAGCGGCCCTTCCAGACACCGAAAACCAGAACCAGCGCCGCAAGAGGCGTCATGACCGCAAGAACCCGGAGTATGGGGATACGAGCATTCACGTCCGCGTACCCCGCTCCGTGCACCGTCCCCTCTCCGGACAGCAGCAGGCGGAAGGTGTCCAGATAGAAACCGAAGCCAACCACCAGCAGGAACAGTCCGGCAAGAACCGCAAGGTGCGTCTTCACCTGCCGGGAAACGGAGACGCCCCGTTCCGAAAGCGTGATGCCTCCCCGCACATAGTACGCCGCTCCCACGAGGACGGCGCAGGACACCAGCACGAAACCGGCGAAGCTCTTGACAATCTCCAGCAGCGGCAGCTGAAACAGGTAAAAACCCAGGTCTTTGTCCATGACCGGATCCCGGACGCCGGCAGCGAGGCCGTTGGCGAACAGGAGAAATGTCTGCCAGTGCAGGGCGGCCCACTGCCCGGCAAAGAATGCGAGAACCGCCGCCCCCGCGATAGCCAGGGGTTTGGACAGGCGCTGCAGCTCATTCATCCTGAGCTGGTAGATGTTTTCTCCGTGTAGGGCAAACCCCGTCACAGGGAACCGCGCCCGGAAGACGATGAAGAGGTTCACCAGGACACAGGCCAGCATCACCGCCCCTCCACCCGCACCTACCCCTATCTTCGTCCCGAGGATAGTGGAAAACACCGAAGAGAATCCGGTCTCGACGAAGAAAAGCCAATCGGTGTAGAGATGGATGAGCGACAGGAGGCCGGGAAGCAACAGCACAAGCGCCGCGGCTATCAGATAGAATCTCTTGCGTCCTGACATGAAAACCTCCTACGACAGTCAATGAGCCAACTGCCGTTTTCAGGATGATACGACCGCACGGCGGCCGGGCCTACCTTCCTAGCGCATCGCCCCCCTGGCCATGGCTTCAAGCCGGGCGATGCGCTCTTCCATGGGCGGATGGGTGGAAAAAAGCCGAACCAGAGCGCCTCCCGAGAGGGGATTGACGATGAACAGGTGGGCAGAAGCCGGGCGGGCCTCCTGCATGGGGATCATCTGAGAGGCGGCGTGGAGCTTGCGCAAGGCCCCTGCCAGAGCCAGAGGACGACCGCAGATCCGGGCGCCTCCCTCGTCGGCCAGATATTCACGGGAGCGGGAGACCGCCATCTGGATCAGCATGGCCGCCATGGGAGCGACAATGGCCATGAGCAGGGAACCCACCACCCCTCCCGCGCCCTCTTCATCGTCCCCCCGCCCCATGCCCAGCATGGCGCCCCACTGGAGCATGCTGCCGATCATGGAGATGGCGCCGGCAAAGGTGGCGGCGATGGTTGATACAAGGATATCACGGTTCTTGACGTGGGCCAGTTCGTGGGCCATCACCCCTTCCAGCTCTTCGGGGGTGAGAATGCGCAGGATCCCTTCCGTAGCGGCGACCGCGGCGTGGCTCGGGTTGCGGCCGGTGGCGAAGGCGTTGGGGGAATCCTCCGGGATGATATAGACGCGGGGCATGGGAAGACCGGCCTGTGTGGCGAGACGCCGCACCATTCCGTAGAACGCGGGGTGGTCATCTTCGCCGATTTCTCGGGCGCCGTACATCTTCAGGACAATCTTGTCGGAAAACCAGTAGGAAAAGAAGTTCATGGCGCAGGCCATGAAGAAGGCGAAGACCATGCCGGTCTTGCCGCCGAGGGCGCTCCCCATGAGTACCATGAGAACGGTGAGGAGTGAGAGAAGCAGGGTTGTCTTGAGTCGATTCATCGTTTAACCTCCGACGATGGTGGATATCGCCGGGGGCAATAAAAAAGACCTTTACCCCCGGCTCGTGTGCCTGGATAAAGGTCTTGCCGACGATTCCAATCGTCCCCGGCCCGGGTCTTACGACCGTCTTGACGGGCTCGGGGCCGGCCATGTCCCCGGCCGGTAGCTACTCCCCTTTGTTGTGAAAAAAGGTAATAAAGCGCGGCCGGAATGTCAAGGGGAAAATTATCGTGACCGCAAAACGCGAATAATCATGGCTTCAAGTCTTCTAATCCCTTTGACTCCCCGGAACGAACTCTTTTCCTTTCTTTCCCAGTTGAAATCCCCGAAGAACCAGGAGATCAAGTCATCTTGAAGTTTAAAACTCCAGTGGATTTCCGTCGTAGACTAATCGTTTTATTGGCGCACCTTCTGTGCAATACTTTTCAACAGATTCAAAGTAATTCATTGCATCCAGACATATATATGGATTGAAATATGAAAAAACTCGCCCATCTTCGGCAATTGCAATAATTGAACAAGTCTCCATTTCACCTACAGGTCAAACCTTTAGGGTCGGTCAAACCTTTAGGTAGAGTAGAGAGCAGGAATTCTCCTGCCCTCCCTCATCAAACCGTGCATGCGGTTTTCCCGCACACGGCTTTCCGATGTTCTTCACTACAGGGCATGCGCTTTCGTCCAGCCCGCCGTCGTCGGCACTTTGTACAGGGCGCACTTCTCATACAGCCTCCCGATTGGAAACAGTACGTATCCCGCTTTTCGCTCTCGGACCTTGGGGGAAAAATACGGGTCGCGTCTACAGATTTCAGATAATGAAATATGTAGACGCGACCCCTTCAGCTTCTTCTTCTGCTCGTTCCCCCGTGAGGTGACGTGATAAAATGCACCGGGATACGTGACCCTTAACGGCCGTGCCATGGCCCCCTCCTTTGCTTGATAGGTTCTGCTCTACCTTTATAAAAGGATACCATGTTTTTCTGTAATCTGTAGACCTGACCCCTATTGATTTATGACCCCTATTGATTTATTTTCAGATATGCAACGATTACTCCTGGGCGAACAACTGGCTGATCACCCCGGAAACAGCCGTTATGGTATACGGCTTGGTCAACACATTGGTCATGCCCGACTCCAGGAAGCGCTTGCGGTCCTCTTCCAAGGCATGGGCGGTAATGGCGACAATCGGAATGCCGAAGTTCGGGTGACTCTCCGGAAAAGACCGAATCTGCCTGGTCGCCGAGACGCCATCCATTTCCGGCATCGAGGCATCCATGAAAACCAGATCGAACTTCTCCCGCTCAAGGATAGCCAGCGCATCTTTGCCGTTGGCCACGGCAATGGGCGAAAAGCCTTTCTTGCGGAGAATCCGGACGAAGATGTCCCGATTGATGGCATCATCCTCGGCAACGAGGATGCGTAGCGCTGACTCGGCAACAGGTCCTTCGTCCTGGACGGGCAGCCCGGTCTTTTCCTTCCCGTCCGAAATCAGCAGACCGAAGGTAACGACAAAGTGGAAAGCGGTACCCTGCCCCGACTGCTGCTCAAGCCAGATCCTTCCCCCCATGAGCTCGACCAGTTCCTTGCAGATGGCGAGGCCTAGGCCGGTGCCCCCAAAGCGCCGGGCTATGGAGGAGTCGGCCTGGGTGAACGGTTCGAAAACCGTCTGCATCATCTCTTCGGAAATGCCGATGCCCGTATCGGTCAAGATAAAATGAAGAACGGCATCTTTCCCGTCGTTCTGCTCCAGCTTTACCGAGAGAATTATTTGACCCGACTCGGTAAACTTGACGGCATTGGAAAGCAGGTTGGATAGGACCTGCTTCAACCTGAGCTGGTCGCCAACCAGCGCGACGGGCACGGAAGCCGGCAGAATCAGCTCAAAGGTAAGTCCTTTCGCTTCGATTCGCGGCTGGTGGATCCGGATGACTTCATGAATGGTGTCGGCAATGCGGAACGGCTCCGGCCGTAATTCCACCTTGCCCGCTTCGATCTTGGAGAAGTCGAGGATATCGTCGATGATGAGCAGCAGGTTTCCCCCGGCGCTCTGCATTGTTTCCAGGTACTGGCGCTGCTCGCTGTTCAGGGGCGTCGTCTGCAGCAGCTCGATCATCCCGAAAATTCCGCCCATGGGTGTCCGGATTTCGTGGCTCATGTTGGCCAGGAACAGGCTCTTCGTCATGTTGGCCCGGTCGGCAGCCTCCTTGGCATGCTGCAGTTCAAGAGTCCGCTCAACGACCTTCTGCTCGAGTTCCATATTAAGTCGAACGATCGAACGCTCCGCTTCCTTGATGCGGGTGATATCGGTAAAGGTGAGGACCACCCCCTCGATGGCTCCTGTTTCCGCATTGAACGGCAGCACCCGTTTCAGCAGCCACTGGCCATCGGTCGTCGCTTCCTCGGCCTCGATGGGCCGGCCGGTTTTCAGAACCGCCCGGACATCATCGAGCATCTCCTGCTGGTTGGCCAGGTGGTAGGCAATATGATCGATGGGCCGGCCGATGTCCTGGGGCAGCAGCTTGAAAAATTTTTCAATGGCAGGATTGAACTTGCGGATCAACAGGTTGGCATCCAGGTATACTGTCCCCACCTGGATGCTGGCCAGCAGGTTTTCGTGATCCTGGTTGAGCTGCTTCAGCTCGCGGTTCTTCATCTCGAACTCGGAATTGACGGTATAGAGCTCCTCGTTTACCGAGTGCAACTCCTCGTTGGTGCTCTGCAGCTCTTCATTGGAAGCGAGGAGCTCTTCATTGGTGGCCTGCAGCTCTTCGTTGGAGGTCTGCAATTCCTCGATGGCTGTCTGCAGGCTCTCCTTGGTTGCCTGCAGTTCCTGCTCAAGATCGATGATACGCTGCTGGTATTGCTCGGGAACGGTAACGGGAACCGTCTGCACCATTTCACTTACCACCTGCTTACTCTCGCTGCGTCGTTTCTGGGGAAACCGGAGGGAAACGAAGTAGTGGGTTACTCCGGCGCGATCGTCAGGGATGCACTCCACGTGAAGAGTCCCGCGTTTTTTTCTTCTGCCGGAACCGATCTGGACCGTTCCGGACGTAACGCTGGACGAGGTCTTGCCAGCCCGGTGCAGGGCCGTTGCCAGCGGCATACGCAGCTCATCCGTTACCAGGGAAATGATGTCGTTTTCATACCGCCCCTCGTGCTGGTTGAGCAACTGCGAGGTATCACCGAAACAATGCAGCACCTGTCGGCGTTCGTTGACCAGGACCCCTGCAGGCATGTACTCACGCAGCAGGTAATCGTAGTCATGAACCAGTTGGCGGTCCAGGTTGACCGTCATCCGGTGGGGCGTCTGTATAACCGCGGATGCGGTAAACCGCTGCTGGGAAGGGTCCACGTTCATGTCGAGGGAAATCTTCAGGTCGCGGGCCTTACGGTAAATCTTGCATGAGCTGTCGATAGTGTCGAATTCCGCCGACAGTTTTCCCAGCCCTTCGCTGCTGCCGAGAAACATGATACCGTGCAGCCTGAGGGCGAAATGGAAGAGGGACAGGACCTTCTCCTGGGCTTCCGGCTGCAGGTAGATGAGCAGGTTGCGGCAACAGATCATGTCCATGCGGGTAAACGGCGGGTCGCTGATGACGTTGTGGGGTGCAAACACAATCATCTTGCGCAATTCGGAACTGACCCGGTAAGAATTTTCCGACTGTTTGACGAAAAAGCGCACCAACCGGTTACGGGACACGTTTTTCAGCCGATCCATGCTGTAGACGCCGTGGGATGCGAAATCAATGGAGCTGCGATGTACATCGGTGGCAAAGATGGTGATCGTCCCGCGGTACCCCAAACGTTCCGCCTGCTCTGAGAGGATGATTGCAAGGGAATATGCTTCCTCGCCCGTTGCGCACCCCGTCGACCATATCCGGAAATCCTCATGGTCCTTGCGGTTATGGAAAAGTTGGGGAAGCACGATCTCCTCAAGCTTACCAAAGGCCTTGGGATCGCGGAAAAACTCGGTTACACCGATCAACAGGTCCCGGTACAGGGCATCAAGCTCTTCCGGTTCTTTCGCCAACATGGCGGCGTAAGCATTGACATCGGCGGTATTGCGGGCATCCATACGCCGCTGGATCCGGCGACCCACCGTCGGTGGCTTGTAGCGGGAAAAATCGAGATTGTACTGGCTGCGTAGCAATGAAAAAATTGTACGGTACTCCCCCTCGACCTCATCCTCGTCCAGAGCCATCTGACGAAATACCACGACCCGCTGCTCCGGGGTAAATCCGGCATATTTGAGAATGGCCATGGGCATTTGATCCGGCGTCAACATCAGATCGCAACTGCCGGTAGCAAGTGCGCTGCGCGGCATTCCGTCGAACTGGGCGGAATCCACCGTCTGCACCAGCACCAGGCCGCCGGCGCCATGAATATCCTGGATACCGCGCGAACCGTCCGAACCAGTTCCGGAAAGAATCACGCCGACAGCCCGTTCCCGGGCATATTTCGCCAAGGATATGAAGAAGACATCGATGGGAAGGTCCAGGTGCTGACCCGGATCCCGGTCGGTGAGATACAGTTTCCCCTGGTCCACCGTCATGTGGGACTTTGGCGGTATCAGATAGATGGAATCGGGTTTGAGCACCGTCCCGTTGGTAACCCGATAAATTGCCATGGTAGTATGGCGGGCTAGAAGATCGTCCATGAGGCTTTTGAAATCAGGAGAAAGATGCTGGATTACGACAAAGGCCATGCCGCTGTCCGACGGCATGTTGTCGAAAAACTTCTCCAGCGCGGATAGGCCGCCCGCCGACGCGCCGATGCCCACGATAAAGGAAGGACTGCGATTGTTCGAATTTGAATGTGAAGGCATATAATAGCTCCCTGTTTCATTTAGAATCGATACAATCCGTAGGCCAGGGAACACCGTTGTAGCCAAGCCATAATCATTGCGCGGATTCGATTCTCCAGCTGCCACCGTGGAGGACGCACATCCTGCAGTCTTAAATTTTTTTCAGTTTAATGAGTAACGAAACAATGTCAAGAATTACCTGTCAGACAACCCGCAGCGCCTCAACAATCTTTTTCCTAGCGGCGCGGAACGCCGGCAGCACGCCGCCGATAAACCCCATAATCAGGGAAAAAAGCAGTGACTTGTAGAAGATCTCGAAGGTGAGGGTAAAACTGAAAGCCAGCTCGGAGAAGGTCTGGAAATTGAGCGTGGAAATGGTGAACAAATGAGGGAAGGAGGCGAAAAACAGCCCGACGCAGCCGCCGACCAAGCCGAGCAGCAGCGACTCGAGGAGAAAGGCGGCGAGGATGCTGCCGCGCTGGAAGCCGAGCGCCCGCAGGGTGCCGATCTCGTTGGTGCGGTTGGCGACCGCGGCATACATGGTGATCATCGCGCCGATGATGACGCCGAGCGAAAAGATGACCGTCAGCGAAATGCCGAGCACTCGCAGGAACTTGGCCATCATCTCCGACTGGTTGGCATAGTAGCGGGTCTCCCGGAATGCCTCCACGGTCAGGCGCGGATCGCTCTCGAGCCGTTTCTTCACCGGGGGAAACATATGTATGGGTCGCGTCTACAGATTTCAGAAAATGAAATATGTAGACGCGACCCCTTCAGCTTCTTCCAACCCCTTCAGCTTCTTCCTCCGGTTGAGCCCTTACCAGGACCGGGTTCTTGCCTTCCCGCCGAATGTCTACCTGACCATCCGGTCGTAGAACCCCTTCTCAAACGTGGTCACTATGGTCATGCCGTTCCGGCGGGTGACGTGGGCCACCAGGGGGCTCCCGGTATCGTCGTCCTTGCCGAGCAGGCGGAACCCGCCTGCCGGGTCCTCCTGCATGGTAAAGCCGAGGTGCATGAGCCGGTCCGCAACGACCTTGTCCAGCTCCCCCTGAAACAGGAAGGATTGGCCGACGAGCAGCCGTCCGTCTTGGTAGATGCAGCCGGTCCCCACCAGAGGGGCCATGCCTTCGATTCGGTAAATCTCGGCCTGAAGGCCGTGTTCAGCCCCGGTGACCTCATCGGGGTTGCCCAGCAGCGAGACGACCTGGGCCTTCTCCATGAGGACGCTCACCCTGTCGAGGGCGGCAATATCCACGGCAAGGGCCGCTCCGGCGCCCGCAATGATAATCAGCAGTGCAACAGCAATAATCGCAGTCTTTTTCATATGCGCCTCGCTCCTTGTCAGTTGAAAAGCTTGTCCAGGACATTCAGGACTCCGGCAGGGTTGACGCCGACCCCGACTGAAGTACTGGATTTCTTGGTGACCTGCGTGCCGTCGGGAGTGACGTAGCTCTTCGAAGACGACGAGGTCTGCCACTGCTTTTCAATGGGCTTTGCCTGGGCGGCGCCGATGGCGGCCCCGGCAACGACACCGGCTTCGAGCACGCCCGCGGCCGGGGAAGAGCCGTCGGCGCCGGGAGACGGGACATACCCGGCGGCCGCGGCAGGCACCGGAGCGCTGCCGTCGAGCGGCGTCAGGCTCACGCTGACCGTTGCCGGCACGAGAATGTAAGCCTCCCCGGTCTGCTCCTGCCGGGAAAGGGAGCTCATGCCGCTGCTGACGCCCATCCGCTTGTCCTTGAAGAACAGCCCCGAATTAACCCCCGACAGGACAGCATTCCTCATCACCTTGCCGGACTGGTACTGCCTGGTGACGACCACGTCCTGCTGGTGATAGTTGTCCTTCACCAGGGTCAGGATATGGTCGCGGGTTCTCTCTAGCGATACGGTTGCCGGCGTCTTCCCGACCACTACCCCATCCGCGAGGATCTTCGCGCCCATGGGATTGGTGGAGACGGGGATGTCCTGCCTGAGGACCGGCGTACTGCAGCCGAATCCCAACAGCGCCACAAAGCACAATAAAATTGGAAGTCTCATGTAGTGCATCTCCTCTTTAGTTGTCTAACCGGGGAAGCGAACCGTTCCCTTTTTACACCGAATCAACACGGGTGGTCAACAGTCACTTCTAATTTTGTCATCATATTTCATGGGTTTCATTTCCTTGTGAGCACAGGCGGCAGATTCTCGGCTCTGGTAGTCGCAGTCTTACTATGTTCTTCAATTTCCAATACCAAAGCAGAACCCACAGGTTGGCTTTCCGCATCTCTTGGGGAAAACCTTCAGGGTCAGGTCTCAACATTCAACAATTTCTTTGTCAATTGTTGAGACCTGACCCTTATAAGCTTCTCCATGTACCGTATGAAGTTCTTACTCGATACGGCGTTTTTCTCGAAAAGCGGGGAATAACGGGTCACAAGCAGTCGGAATACAATAAATGGCTGCGGTATTTTCTTGATTTCAGAGCAAAATATCCGGTATCGGACTCAATCCCGGAGGGGCTAAGGCTTTTCTGCGCGAAGTTGAGGGAAAAGAAGCAGAACGAATACCGGCAAGAGCAGGCAGCGCGGGCAGTAACCATTTATTTTGAAATGCTGAAGGAGGCCAATCAGGTCGCCTAGCCCCTCACGGCCGTGACGAACGAAGTACAAGTAACTACAAGGTCGGGTTCATCGCATTATTGCGAAGCCGGGTATGACGAGACATCCGATTCCTCTGAATGGGATGCCGCACTTCGTACCTTGGCTGAAGAGATCAAGGTGCGCCACTATTCCAGAAAAACCCTGAAAACCTATGCAAACTGGTCACGTCGTTTCCAGCGTTTCCTGAGAAACAAGCCTCCGAAGGATCTCTCAACTTCAGACGTCAAGGAACACCTCACCTATCTTGCGGTGAAATGCAAAGTTGCAGCCTCCACCCGGAACCAGGCGGTATGTAGGCTGAAGACTGAAGGCTGAAGGCTGAAGGTTCAAGGCTTATGCTACCCCTGCCCTCCCCCGACAATCCACTCCATGACGCGCACCGCGGCATACAGCGCCGCCATGGGCACGACCCAGGCCAGGCCGAGCAGGAACAGCAGCGCACTCTGCCTGTTCGGAAGGCTTTCCAGGTCCCGGAGATACCGTTCCCGGATGCGGGCGAAGTCCCGGTCCGCGTCCGGGCCGACCCGGTGTTTCCCGCGCACATTCGCAATCCACCTGTCGAACCCCTCCCCGCGGGCTGCATCGAAGATGCCGCTCGGTGATTCCGCAACAAAGGCGAGGCCGTCGTATCTCCTGACCTCCTCGGTCACGGCGAACACCAGTGCGCGCTCAGCGTCCCCGCGATCGGGCATCAAGACATAACCGGCGGCCGCCATCAGGGCCAGCCAGGCGATGGCCGCCGCGACCCAGAGGCACCGCAGCCGTGTCAGGCGCGGCTGAAACAGGGAAAAACTCCGCTTTTTCCTTGTTTCCCACGTGCCCGAGGGACCTTTCTCCAGGTTTATATCCAAGCGATACTCCTCACTTCATGCTCCGGCGAATCCTCTCCGCCAGCTTCGTCACCCGCTTCGTGGACCGTCTGTTCTTCACCGCCATGGCCAGGGCCTTGACCTGGCCGATGATGATCACCAGCTTCTTCCCCCTGGTCACGGCCGTGTAGAGCAGGTTCCTTTCCAGGAGCATGTAGTGCTGCATGGCAAGGGGGATGACCACGGCCGGGTATTCGGATCCCTGGCTCTTGTGGATGGAGGTGGCATAGGCCAGGGAGACCTCGTCCAGTTCACCGAACTCGTACTCCACGCTCCGGCCGTCGAAATCGGCGCGCAGCAGGCCTTCCTCCGGGTCCACGGACTCGATGCCGCCGATGTCGCCGTTGAAGACCTCCTTGTCGTAGTTGTTCACGGTCTGGATCACCTTGTCGCCGGGCGCGAAGCGTGTGCCGAAACGGGTGATGGACGGCTCCGCATCGGGGTTGAGCCGCTGCTGCAGCTCCACGTTCAGGGAGCGCACCCCGAGACCGCCCCGGTTCATGGGGGTGAGGACCTGGATGTCCCGCACCGGATGGAGACCGAACCGTTTCGGGATGCGCTCAAGCACCACCTGCATCACCTTGTCGTGGATATCCTCCGGGGTCTCGGCCGGGATGAAGTAGAAGTCGGTCAGGTCCGCGCCCTCGTTCCTGAGCGGTATCTCTCCCCGGTTGATGCGGTGGGCGTTGACGATGATGCGGGAGGAGGCGGCCTGGCGGAAGATCTCGGTGAGGCGCACCGTGGGGACGGCGCCGGAATCGATGATATCGGCCAGCACCGCGCCCGGACCCACGGAGGGAAGCTGGTCCACGTCGCCCACGATGATCAGGGCCGCATGGTCAGGGATCGCGGCCAGCAGCCGGTTCAGCAGCACGATGTCCACCATGGAGGACTCGTCCACCACCACCAGGTCCGTTTCCAGGGGATTGTCCCTCCCCCGCTTGAAGCCGAAGGTCTGGGGGTCGAATTCCAGCAGGCGATGGATCGTCTTCGCCTCCAGTCCGGTGGATTCGGAGAGCCGCTTGGCGGCGCGGCCGGTGGGGGCGCACAGGGTGACCCGGACCTGCTTGGCCCCGATGATGCGCAGGATGCTGTTCACCAGGGTGGTCTTGCCCACTCCCGGCCCGCCGGTGATGACGACCACCTTGGAGGAAAGGGCCAGGGCAATGGCGTCCCGCTGGGAGGCGGACAGGGTCAGACCGGTCTTCCCCTCCACCCACGGGATCGCCTTCGCGGCGTCAATGTCCCCCCAGGGGGGAACGCCCGGCAGCAGGCGAGCGAGGCCGGCGGCTGCCCCGTTCTCGGCCTTGAACAGGGGGCTGAGAAACAGGCACTCCTTTCCGCCTATCTCCGCCCTCGACAGGTTCTCATCCGCGATTTCTCCGTGGATCGCATCGTCGATGATTGCGGCCGGGATCTCCAGCAGCCCGGTGGCCTGATCCGCCAGGGCGTCCCACGGCCAGGCGCAGTGCCCGTCCGCGCAGATTTCCTGCAGCACGTGCCGCACCCCGGCCCGGGCGCGGATCAGTGAGTCGCGGGCGATGCCGAGCCGCTCGGCGATGGCGTCCGCGGTCTTGAATCCGATGCCGTGAATGTCCAGGGCCAGGCGGTACGGGTTTTCCGTGACCTTGAGGATGGCTTCGTCGCCGTACGTCTTGAAGATGCGCACCGCGCGGGCGGTTCCCACGCCGTGGGACTGGAGGAAGACCATGATCTCGCGAATCACCTTCTGCTCCGCCCACGCCCCGGTCACCTTTTCCATCCGTTTCCTGCCGATGCCCGGCAGGCCCAGCAGGCGGATGGGGTCGTTCTCGATGACCTCGAAGACATCCGTGCCGAAGGCCTTCACCAGGAGCTTTGCGAAATGGGGGCCGATACCCTTCACCATGCCGGAACCGAGATATTTCTCTATCCCGTCGACGGTGCCCGGCAGGACCGAGGCCAGCCGCACTGCCTTGAACTGGAGGCCATGGGTGCGGTCGTTGTGCCAGGAGCCGAGGCACTCCACGAACTCCCCCGGCGTGATGGAGGCGGCGGAGCCCACCACGGTCACCAGCTCCCTCCGGCCCCTCACCTTGACCCGGAGCACGCAGAAACCGCTTTCTTCGCTGTGAAAGGTGACCCTCTCCACGGAACCGGAGAGTCGCTCCAGGGGTGTGTCGTCATGGGGTCTCATGAAGGTCAGCATACCATCAAGGACGGGCTTCCGGTAGTCTTTCCGTTCGACGGGAAAACATCTCCTTGCATGTGCCCTGCTCCTCATTTACTATTGCTTCGTGCTTTTTCAGTCCCCATCGAAGTGAGGAGATCATGATTGCCCGCTTCCAGGCCGCCGCCGAGGCGGTCGGCGCCGTTGTCAGGCGTTTTTCCTCCGTGGCCGATGCCGCGGCGTACGTTCTTCAAACATCGGGGCACGCGATCGCGGCATCCCATCTCCCCGACGATATCCGCCGAGCCCTTTCCGGCGTCACCTTCACGCAACCCGAAGAGCACCGCGATGTCCCGGCCTGCGTGAGCTTCGCCACGGCCGGGGTGGCCGCCACCGGCAGCCTCCTCCTGGAACTCTCCGATGCCGTTGAGCGGGGTGCAACCGCCCTTCCCCCGATCCACATGGTATTCCTCCGGGCCTCAGCCATCATCCCGGACCTGCCGTCGCTGACCGGGGCCATCGACAGCCTCCTCTCCTCCCGACCCCACTCCTACCTGTCGCTCACCACCGGGCCGAGCCGCACCGCCGACATCGAGCGTGTGCTGACTATCGGCGTCCACGGACCGAAGGAACTGCATATCCTGATCCTTGAAGGAGAATAGAATCCGTGTCGAAAAAGATCATCAGGCAGAAGATCCATGACTCCTTCCTGCGCACGGCCCTGAAAAACTTCGCAGCCCAGTATCCGGTAGCGCGCGCCCGGGCCTTCGAAGGGGATGACTTCGAATCCCTGCGCGACCGGGTCTCAGCGATCCGGGACAACGCGCTGCGCGACCTGCCCGACCTGGTGGAGCGGTTCCGGGAGAGCGCGGAGGCGGCGGGCGCGACGGTCCACCTGTGCACAAGCCCGGAGGAGGCCCGGCGCGCGATTCTGGGCATCGTCCGGGAGAAAGGGGCGGAGTTCGTGGTCAAATCCAAGTCCATGACCTCGGAGGAGATCCGCCTCAACCCCTACCTGGAAAAGGCTGGCGTCCGCTCGCTGGAAACCGACCTGGGCGAGTGGATCATACAGTTGGCAGGGGAGCGGCCTTCCCACATGGTTATGCCGGCCATCCACAAGAATCGGCAAGAGGTGGCGGACCTGTTCTCCCGCGAGATCGGCCGCGATTGCCCGCCGGACATCCCGTCCCTGGTGGAGACGGCGCGCGAAACCCTGCGGGAAAGCTTCTTCACGGCGCGGGTCGGGATCTCGGGGACAAACGTGGCCGTGGCCGACAGCGGCGCAATCGGACTGGTGACCAACGAGGGAAACGCCCGGCTGGTCACCACCCTCCCCGAGACCCACATCGCCCTCATCGGCATCGAAAAGATCGTCCCTTCCCTGGCCGAGGCCCTGGACATCATTTCCATCCTGCCCAAAAACGCCACCGGCCAGAAGATTACCTCCTATGTCTCCCTGATCCGGGGGCCGTCCGAGGGACATGAACTGCATATCGTGCTGCTGGACAACGGCAGGCGGCAACTGGCGGCCGACCCGCGCTTCCGCGAGGCGATGAAATGCGTCAAGTGCGGGGCCTGCGCCAATGTCTGCCCGGTGTACGAGATCGTGGGCGGCCACGTGTTCGGACATATCTACGTGGGCGGCATCGGGCTGGTGCTGACCCCCTTCTTTCACGGGACCGAGAATGCACGGGATATCCTGGGTCTGTGCATCGGCTGTCGCAGGTGCAACGAGGTGTGCGCGGCAAAGATCGACATCGAGGGGCTGATCCTGGACCTGCGGGAACGGGGAGCGAAGATTCCTGGCCAGAAGGCCCTGTTCGGCACGCTCATGAGGAACCGCACCCTGTTCCACGGGGCGCTGCGGGCCGCCTATCTGGCACAGAAACCCTTCCAGGGGCGGGACGGCCGCATCCGCCACCTTCCCCTGGTCCTGGGCGGCGACACGGGAAACCGCTCCCTCCCCCCCATCGCGGAACGGCCGTACCGCGACATTGCGCGGGATCGGGAAAAGGTCGCGCCTGAAGACCAGGGTGGCCGTGAACGGGTCCTTTTCTTTTCCGGCTGTCTGGCCGACTTCGTCTTCCCGGAGATGTGCCGGGACACCGTGGAAAGCCTGGAATGCCTCGGCTACTCGGTCCATTTCCCCCGGGAGCAGCTCTGCTGCGGGATTCCCGCACGCTACTCCGGTGAGGTTGGGATCGCTCGGGACATGGCCCGGCTCAACACCGAAATCCTCATGAAGGAGCAGGCGGACTTCGTGGTCACCATCTGCCCAACCTGCACCATGTCCCTGAAGCACGACTTTCCGAACCTGCTCGAGGGCGAACCCGAGCATCATGCCCGGTCCCTGGAACTGGCGGCAAAGGTCTTCAACTTCGCGGAACTGGCTGCAAGAAAGGTTGTGAAGTCCGGGATTCCGGGAGACGGCGAACCCGTCACCTACCACGACGCCTGCCACCTGCGGCGGGGATGCGGCGTTTTCCGGGAACCGCGCACCGTGCTGGAGGAAATCGCGGACCGTAAAGTCGTGGAGATGGAAGGGCCGGACACCTGCTGCGGCTTCGGCGGCTCCTATGCCTTCAAGTTCCCGGAGATATCGTACGAGATCCTGAAGAAAAAGATGGACGCCATCGCAGGCACCGGCGTCGGCACGGTAGCGGTGGACTGTCCGGGATGCAAGATGCAGATTGAAGGGGGCCTGGAAGGGATCAAGAGCCGGGTCAGGGTGGAGCATACCGCCACGCTGGCGGCCGAGAGGTTGCGGGAGTGATACTCCTGCCCGTTTTGAAAACGGGGCCATTACACAGGTGAAATGAATTGCCTCTCACGGTATGCTATGGTACAACGTGGTCCGTGGGGCTCATGAAGCGACATTGAAAGTAATGGTATCCGAAAAACTCTATTGCTGGGAAGTAGCGTTGGTAGTACATTTAAAAGCAGCAAAGGAGGTAGTATCAATGGCTACAGTACCAAAGATTGTTCCTATTTCAGATCTCCGCCAGAATGCAACCGGCATCGTCAAGCGGGTATCCTCTTCCCGTGAACCTGTGTTCATAACTCAACGCGGCAGAGCCGCCGCGGTGATGGTAAGCATGCATATGTTCGAGCAAACTCAACATGAACTGGAGATACTGCGCTTGCTTGCTCGCGGAGAAAAGGAAATTGAGGCGGGGGAATCGTTCGATATGGAGTCCGTTTTCGCTGATGCGGATACATATCTGAATGAGACCAACCCTTGAAAATCGTATTTACACCAACCGCACGCAATCATTTTCTGCAGGCGCTTGCCTACATCCGTCAAGACAAGCCTTCTGCCGCAATCGCATTCAGGAACAAGGCTGAGAGTGTTCTATCAAGACTTGAGGAGTTCCCTGAGTCCGGCCGAGTTCTTCCGGAGTTCCCGGACTTGCCTTTCCGTGAAGTGATTGTCCCTCCATACCGCTTCTTTTATCGCATAAAAGAAACGACCGTGTGGATTGTCGCGGTTTGGCACGCTGTACAGCTTCCAGATGAGCCGCCTCCGATTACCGGCGGATAACCGGCGGGAAGATCCGTCTCACAGCTCACCCGCCATGACGTTTCACGAATCTCTCGACACTGCTCCGCATACACCCTGTGCCGAGAAGCCGGAGACCGGCGGCGCGTTTTTTTAACACCCATCGAACACCTCACAAAACAAGGGAGGCACCAATGAAAATGCAGGGCGCGGGAGGCACGCCGGGGGGCGTCGGCTCCTTCATTCTCGGTTTCCTCATGATGTGCATGGGCTTTTACCTGCTCATGCAGTCCATCATCGTCACCCGCTCGTTCGGTTTGGGCATGGGCCTGTTCCATTTCGCCTTTTTCGGGGGTCCTGTCATCATCACCAGCGGCATGATCCTCATCCCGCTGGTCTTCGGCATCGGCATGGTCTTCTACAATTCCCGCAGCGTGCTCGGCTGGGCACTGGCTATCGGCTCCCTGGCGGCCCTGGTCGCGGGGGTACTGATGAACCTCCAGATAACGATACGCACCATGACCCTCTTCGACCTGATCACCATCCTTGTGCTGTTCATCGGCGGGATCGGGCTCTTTCTCCGCTCCCTGAGGAGCCACGGGTGGAGGGATGAATCGGACAGCGGCCATCTCAACGGGTAAGAATTCATTCCTTGATGCTCCCGGCACGAAAGAGGCACGGGAGGGGGAGAAACGCCATGGATGATAACCAGGAAAAGAAGGAAGGGCTGTTCGGTTCTCTCGGAAAAGTCGTGGAGGACCTGATCTTTGAAAAATCCGGGGAAGATGAGGCGCAGCCGGTTCAGGAGGAGGCCGGTCAAAAGCCGCAGGAGGTCAAGCCCGCTCCAAAGACGGAACCGGCAGCCGTTGTCCCGGATGCTCCCCGAACGGTCGACAGGAAGATCTACGAAAAGCTGAAGGCGGCGCTCGAAGGCAAGGGAAGCGCCTATTCCCAGTTCAGCGAGATGTTCGATTCACTCTCCGAGGTGATTTCGGATGAAGCCACGCGCTACGCTGCCGCGCTCAAGGCGGTGAGCAAGTCGAGCGGCATCACCCTGGACCAGATCCTCCGTTCCATGGACGAGTCCCTGGGTGCGCTGGACGGTGAACAGGAGAAGTTCACCGCGACCATACGGCAGAGCGAAGAAGAGCTTGCGAAATGCCGGGATGAGTTGCGCCGGAAGGATGAGGCCGTAGAATCCCTGCGGAAACAGATGGCTGCTCTCGAAACGGAAAAGAAAGATATCGAACGATCCATTACCGATAAGGCGGAGAAGATTGAGGCGGTGCGCAAGGACTTCTTCTCCGCCGTGGAGGTGGTGAAGGCCGAGGTAGGCCAACGGAAAGAAACCATCATGAAATACCTGCAAGGAGGAAAACAGTGATCCCGCAGATTCCTGAATCGTTCAAGCCAAAGTCTTTCTGGGAAAGGCCGGAGGGGACCACCGGCATGATCTTCGGCATTCCCCTTCTCCTGATTGGCGGAGTCGCCCTGTACAAGCTGCTGCCGTTCATCATCACCCTGCTGCAGAACACCATTACGGCAATCGGCCTCGGCGTGGCGCTCTTCGTTATCGTCTACGTCCTCACCGACAAACGCTTCCGCTCCCTGTGCTGGTATGCCTACAAGAGCGTCATGCGGGCCATCACCAGCATATTCGTGACCATTGACCCCATCGGCATCCTCAAGAATTACGTGGACAAGCTGAAAGACAACGCCCGGGAGATGTACGAGCAGATCGGCAACCTGCGCGGCCAGATGCGCAAGTTGCAGGACACCATCAACCAGAACGAGAAAAACAGGATTGACGCCCTGAAGATGGCGGACGCGGCGCGGAAGAGCGACAAAAACGCAGTGTTCGTGCTGAAGGCGAGAAAGGCCGGACGACTGGAGGAGTCCAACCTGACCCTGCAGAACCTCTACCAGAGGATGGAACTGCTCTATCGCGTGCTGGTCAAGATGTACGAAACGTGCCTGGTCCTGATCGAGGACATGAGCGACGAGGTGGACGTCAAGACCCGCGAAAGGGAGGCTATCCTCGCGTCCTATTCCGCGTACAAGAATGCCTCGAAGATTATCAGCGGGGAAAAGGACAAGAAGGAAGTGTTCGACATGGCCATGGAGTACCTGGCCGACGACTACGGAAAGAAGCTGGGCGAGATCGAAAACTTCATGACCATTTCCCAGAGCTTCATCGAATCCGTGGACCTGCAGAACGGGATCTACGAGGAGGAAGCGATGAAGAAGCTGGAGGAATGGGAAAAGAAGGGCGACTCAATCCTGCTGGGCGACCAGAAAAAGCTCCTCATCGCCCAGGCAGGGGATCCGAACCTTCTCCTCGACCTGGAAAAACCGGTAGAGCGCGAAAAGGTTCCGGTCGAGGCGAAGAAAAAGGAAGACCTGGACTACGAGGAACTGATTAAGTAACCGTTTCTTCTCAGGTGGCAAGGCTGAAGGCTGAAGTTCTTCATCTTCCGCAGGATCTTCCTTCAGCCTTCGGCCTTCAGTCCAGCAGCCTGAATAGGCACACATAATCATTCAAAGGGGGGAGAACATGGCACGAGAAGTACGGCCCGTTGTCAAAGCGATTATTATTCTGATGGTGATTGGCCTTGCCTTTGCCGGGTACAAAGTGGCGGACAAGTACGGACTGATGAAAAAGATTGCGCCAAAGGCGAAGACGGCCGGGAGTTCGGCGCTGTCCGACGAGGCGAAGAAGGCCGCCGAGAGCGGCGCCCCCCTTGTCAGGGTTGGCGTGGTCACCTGGGGCGGGTACGCGGGCGGCCAGTATTACAACGGCGGCTTCGAAGCGTCAACCGCCTCCCGCTACTTCAAGGAAAAGGGGATCCTCGTGGAATTCGTCGTTATCGACGACTTCAAGGCGTCGCGGGATGCCTGGAAGGCTGACAAGATCGACATGCTCTGGGGAACGGCCGACTCCTTCCCCACCGAGGTGGACGGCCTGAAGGAATACGACCCGCAGATCGTGCTGCAGGCGGACTGGAGCCGCGGCGGCGACGCCATCGTGGTGAAGCACGGCATAAACAACGTGAAACAGCTTGAAAACGCCACCATCGCCGTTGCCCTGGGAACGCCGTCCCATTCCTTCCTCCTGAACACCTTCGACGCCGGGGGCATCCCCTATAGCGAAAAGGCCATCAAGACTACGGACTCGGCAATCGCGGCGGCCCAGATGTTCAAATCCGGCGCGGTAGACGCGGCGGTGGTCTGGTCGCCCGACGACGCCGATTGCGTGAAGAGCGTCGCCGGCTCTAAAATCCTGGTGAGCACGAAGAAGGCGGGCAACATCATCGCCGACATCTTTTTCGTGAAGAAAAAGTATCTGGACGCCAACCGGGAAACCGTGCAGAAGGTCATCGAAGGCTGGCTGCAGGGCGCCGCCGAGATCAACACCAACCCCTCGGCCAAGGAAGAAGCCATCAAGATTCTCATGAAGGGGCTGAAGATTGACGAGTCCCTGGCCCGCATCTCCATCGACAATGTCCGACTGGCAACCCTGGGCGACAACATGGACTTCTTCGGCCTTAACAGTTCCTATCGGGGCGTGAAGGGTGAAGACCTGTACAACAAGATGAATCGGATGTACGCCCGAATCAATCTCGCACCCAGCACCATCCCGCCATGGAGAAACGTGGCCGACAGTTCGCTTGTCCAGGCGATACGGCTAACCGGGCCGGGCAACGACGCGGAGGGGACCGTCCGCTTCGCCGCGCCGACCAAGGCGGACGAAAGGGCCCAGGCGTACGCCAACAAACCCCTCAGTGTCACCTATGCCTCCGGTTCCGCCCGGCTGACCGAGGACGGCAAGACCATCATCGACATGGGCTTCGCCGACACCGCGCGTCAGTTCTCCCAGACCCGGATCCGCATCGAGGGGAACACGGACAGCGTGGGGAGCGCCCAGGCCAACCGAAGGCTGTCCTATGCCCGGGCCAACTCGGTCGCAAACTTCCTGGCCGAGAAATACGGCTTCGATCGGCAGCGATTCGTGATCGTGGGCAACGGAGCGGACAAGCCGGTCCCCGGCTGCGAAGCCAACGACACGGAAGAGTGCCGGGCCAAGAATCGAAGGACGGAATTCTCGCTCCTGAATTAGGCACGGCTGAAAAGGGGGGAAGGCGGTTCCGGCTGCCTTCCCTTTTTCGTCAATGGAGGTTTTTCCGATGTATTTCCAGCTGAGAGGGACACTGCCGAAAAGAACGAAGACCGTTATCGCCGTTGCCGGCACGGTCATCCTGCTGGCCATATGGGCGGCCATTACCGAGGGAGGCCTCATCCCCAGAAGCATACTCCCTTCGCCGCTGCGGGTCCTGACATCCTTCGGTGAACTGCACTACAATGACGCCCTGGTCAGAAACGCCGCATTTTCCCTGTACCTGAATACCCTGGGGCTTCTCGAAGCCATAGCCCTGGCGATCCCCCTCGGCTTCATCATCGGGCTTTTTCCCGTATTCCGCACCATGACCGGCGGCTATATCACCGCGGGCCGCTTCATTCCGCTCACCGCCGTGGTTGGCGTCTTCATCGCCTGGTTCGGCATCGAGACCAACATGAAGGTGCAGTTTCTCGCCTTTTCCATCTTCCTATTCCTGCTGCCGGTCGTCATCCAGAAAGTCGACGAGATTGAGGAGGTCTACGTCCAGGCCGTAACCACCCTGGGGGCCTCCAAATGGCAGACCATCAGGCTGGTGTTCATCCCGGCGGTCATTTCCCGGGTGTTCGACAGCATCCGCGTGCTGGCGGCCCTTTCCTGGACCTATATCGTTGTGGCGGAGATGGTCAACGCCAACGGCGGCGGCGTCGGCGCGCTTTCGTATATCGCGGCCCGCCAGTCCCGCATCGACAAGGTCTTCGCCATCCTCCTGACAATCGTTCTAATCGGATTTCTCCAGGACAGGGTCCTTCTCTTCGCAGACAGGATGCTGTTCCCGTATAAATACCTGAAAAAGTAAGGAGTTGACCATGACGGCCCAGGGAAACGACACCGAAACGGCGGAGCGCAAGAAGTCGACCCTCCCCAATGTCATCGAGTTGAAGAATGTGTCCCACACCTTCGACGGCAAGAAATATATCATCCAGGATTTCAACCTTCTCATCGAAGACTATCCCGATCGCGGTCAGTTCGTCGTTATCCTCGGCGTGTCCGGATGCGGCAAATCCACTATCCTCAACTTTATCGCGGGACTTTTGAAGCCTACGTCGGGCGACGTGCTGGTAAACGAAAAACCGATCTCCTGCTGCTATCCCATGGTATTCCAGCGGTACTCCAACCTCTACTGGAGGACCGTACTGGAAAACGTGATGCTGCCGCTGGAAATACAGGGGGAGATTACGAAGGAGGGACGGGACAAGGCCAAGGCGATGCTTGAGATGGTTGGACTGCAGGATCACATGGACAAGTACGCCAGCGACCAGGTCCTGTCCGGGGGACAACTGCAGCGCATCGCCATCGCCCGGGCACTGATGCGGGACCCGAACATCATCCTCATGGATGAGCCGTTCGGCGCCCTCGACATCCACACCCGCACCAAGATGCAGCTGCTCCTGAAAAGCATCTGGGAGCCGCGCAACATCACCATCATCTTCGTGACCCACGACATTCAGGAGGCGGTCTTTCTCGGCGACGACATCTATATCATGGACGCGAACCCGGGCCGGATCGTGGAGCGGTACAAGGTGGATCTCCCCCTCCACCGGGAACGGGAGATCCGCAGAGACCCGAAGTTCGCGCGGCTGGTGGGTGAGTTGGAAGACTCGTTGTTCGCCCTGAATAACAAGATAAGACAGTAGCGCGGGGCAAACGCATACGCCAGCAAGGGGCTTGTGGAAAGCACGTATTTCTCCGGGTACGCCCTGCGGGGCGAACCGGGCTTGAACAGGCCGGCGATCCGGCTCGGCGTCAGCCGGAAGTTCCGCAGGGAAGAGCCTGCTGGTGTGATACGGTGATGTCGAGCTTTCTTTTGAAGGCGTCCTCAAAGAGGTCGCCCTTCTGTCTGCCGCTGAATACTTCGACGGAAAGGTCCTCGGTACCCTCCAGGGAGATCCGGAACACGCTCCGGGTAAGGGTGGCCGCAACCCTTTCCACAAGGCTGCTGCGCCGCCGGTCAAGACCGTCGGCGAGTCTCAGGATCCCTCCCAGCCTGCACACCAGAGTGCGGTCCTCTTCCGCGAGCCGTACATAGTTTTCATGCTTTTTCCTGGGCAGGGACTTTCGGTGGTAGCGGGCGATATTGGCGATCAGCTCCCGGTCGCGGGGGGTGAACCCGAGAAGGTCCGCATGGCGGATGAGGTGGTACGAGTGTTTGTGATGGCTCGTGTAGCTGATGAAGTAGCCGGCGTCGTGGAGCAGGGCCGCTGTTTCCAGGAGACGCCGCTCACGTTCCCCCAGGGCGAAGGGCACGGCAAGGACGTCATACATTTCCAGGGCCAGTTTGGCCACATGACGGGCATGTTCCTCATCGACCAGGCAGGAACGGGCGAAGTCGAGCGCCGCCGCCTGCCAGTTTCGGGGACCGCGGTCTTTTTTCCGGCTGAGACCGTGTTTGTGAAGACTGTCGAGAATAAGTCCTTCCCGGATACCCCGTTCATTGACGCGAAGGGTGTTGGCGTCGAAAAACCGCATCAGCTCGCTGATAACGGCGACACCGGAGACAATGATGTCGGCCCGGTCCGGGTTGAGACCCGGTATTTCCTTCCGCTCCTTGAGGTCTTTCCTCTGGAGCATGGCGAGCAGGTGCACGATATCGGAACGGAGCACTTCGTATCCGTGGGCTGTGTCGTACCCCTCCCGCCGCATGGCCATAATCATGGACGCGATGGAGGTAATCGTGCCTCCTGAGGCAACGATAGACTGGACCTTTACCGTTTCTCCCTCGAAGGCCTCCTTCAGCGACCCGCGAACATGCCTGAAGAGCTTTGCAAGGTCACCATCGGTGACCGGATCGCGGCGCAGGAACCGTTCGGTCATGGCCACGGCCCCCAGTTCCAGCGAGTAGAATTCCTCCACATGAGTGCCGAGAGCGGTGACGATTTCGAGGCTGCCGCCGCCGATATCCACCATTCCGTACCGCACCCCTTCCATGTCGAAGTTGTTCAGGACGCTCAGGGAAACGAGCCGCGCCTCCTCCTCGCCGGATATCACCTGGATGCGAATACCGGTCTTTTCCTCTACGGCTCGGATGAACTCGCCTCCGTTGATTGCACGGCGCACTGCGCTCGTGGCAACCGCTTCCACGAGATCCACGCCGTATCCTTCGGCGATCTTCTGCATGCGCTGGAGGCTCTCCACGGCCCGCTGCCATGCAGCTGGCACGATGCTCCCGCCCGGCAACAGGTTCTCGCCGAGACGAACCGTGGCCTTTTCGTCGGTAAGGACCCGAAACGTGCCGTCCTCGAAGGCCTCGACCACGATGCAGCGGATGGAATTGGTTCCGATGTCTATTGCGGCCAGCCGCTTGTTTTTCCCTTTCACAGCAGGCTCCTGACACGTGCGCCGATGGCGTCGAGGGGGTTTTTCTCCAGCATATCCTGAAACTGCGCGAAAGCGCCCTCTCTTTTTACGGCAATCAGGTCGGCAAGCGCCTGTTCCGTTCCCTCGGTCAACCCGATGCCCGAGATCAGTTCTCTGAAGACATCCAGGTCGTGGAGACGGCCGAGGATCTCCTGGTACGCCTTCACCTGGCCATGGACTTCCCGGTACCCTTCCTCCATAAGCGGCGACAGCACCTCCATGCGGTACCGGTAGCGCTTGATGGCAATCCGCAGGCGGTGCTGGGCCGCAGCCTCTTCCGGACGGCGCGCAAGGGGAACAAGGGCCAGCACGGGCTCCAGCCGGATATCGACAGTCTCCCGGGCGAAGTCCTCAATTGCCGAAAAGGGATCCGCCGACCCAGGGGGAGGATCGAACAGATAGGGGTGACCGATGGTCCTGACGAACGACTTCCTGAGGGTTCGGGGGCTCATCCGGCGGAGGTCCCGTTTCAGCATTTTCCGGGACTCCTCGCGGTTTTTTTCATATCGTGCGATACAGCCGGTCAGTTCCCCCCCGTGTTCCGGCCCCAGTTCGTCCGCTTCGTTCCTGAAAAACGCCAGGCCCTCGTCGATATTGCGAAGGTCGCCGAGAATGTCGGTGATCTTTCTGATGCTCTTGCGGAGCCGTGATATCTCCTCCCGTGGATAGCAGGGCGAAAAGAGAGTCAGGCCCTCACGGAGACGTCTCGACGCCACCCGCAGGTCGTGGATATCCTCGGCATCGAAAGACGCGGCCGTCTGCTCCCAGCAACGAAAAAAATCGGCTCCCCGCTCGGCAAGAAGACCACGCGCCGCAATCCATAGTGGTGTCTTCTTCATCAGGGTCATGAGTGTCTCCATCGCTTACGCGAAAATCCGCTCCAGCGATCTTCGCGACTTTTTCAATCCCTTCCGGATATCAGCCGGCCCTGCTCCCTCAAGGGAAGCGAGACGCTTCTCGGCGCGTTCAAGACCCTTCGCGGTCCTCTTCTTCTTCCTTCCCATCCTGGCTTTCAGCTTGTCCAGCAACGCCAGAATCCTGAAGATCTCGACCTCGATCTTTACGCCGACCGTCCCGATACTCTCCGTTTCGGGCAGTTCCCTCACCCGCGCGGCCATATCCTGTACCGTCACCGCAATATGATCAATACGTTGTCGTATCTCCAGGAGGGCCTGTTCACGGGCGCCCTCAGCGGCGGCGGCATTCATCTCGGCTGCCTGGGAGAGAATCGAGGGAATCATGCGCGGGTTCAGACCCTGGATGACTTTCAACCCCTCCTCGCCTGCCTCGACAATTGCATCGAATCCGGCCAGGCCCGCCTCAACCAATCGCCGACCCAGAACCGGCCCGACACCCCTCAACCGTGTTACTTCTTTCACGTCACTGTTCATTTCCCCTCCTGACCACCTTTTCCCGCCATGCGTTTCTCCCCTGTGCTGCCCGGGTCGCAAAACCACTGCCGGAAAGGACGGTCCCGCGCGGCGCCAGAAGAAATCCAGCAAACAGCATCCCGGTCGGTGAGCACGGCACCGCAAGAAACCCAGGAAACAGCATC
>CALABV010000128.1 GCA_937886325.1 uncultured Geobacter sp. | reverse complement strand
GGTTAAAGTCCATATTCGTGGTGTACGAAGTTAAAGGTTCTTGAAAAGAAGAAGCCATCGCGTCATTCTCCGGTCTGAAAGCGCGACCAATCAGAAAAGGAGAAATCGACGATGGCTGAAATAAGTGTAGATGTTCGTAACCATGTTTGCAAGGTCCTTGAAGAAGCTGAGCCGGATGTATTACGCAGTCTGTTATCCAGCATGATTCACCTGTTAATGAACGCAGAAGCCGACACGGTGTGTGGCGCCGAATACGGTCAGCGTTCGACGGATCGCAACAACCAGAGGAACGGCTACCGGCCGCGCAAGCTCGACACCCGTATGGGGACGCTGAATCTTGCGATTCCCCGCCTGCGCCAGGGGAGTTATTTCCCGGAGTGGCTGCTGGAACCCCGCAGGCGTGCCGAACGAGCCCTGGCTAATGTCGTCGCTGAGTGTTACGTGACCGGCGTTTCCACCCGCAAGGTGGAGAACATCGCCCAGACGCTCGGCATCGAGCGCTTGAGCAAGTCGCAGGTTTCCGAGATGGCCAAGATCCTCGATGAGCAGGTCGAGGCATTCAGAAACCGGCCGCTGGACCAGGGGCCCTATCCCTACCTCTGGCTTGATGCCCTGGTGATCAAAAGCCGGGAGGCAGGTCGTGTCGTCAACGTGGCCGTTGTCATCGCCACGGCAGTAACCAGGGACGGCCAGCGAACCATCCTGGGATGTGACGTGATCACTTCCGAGGACGGTGCCGGCTGGACAGCGTTTCTAAGGAGCCTTGTGGCCCGTGGGCTGTCGGATGTAAAGCTCGTCATCTCTGACGCCCATGTGGGGCTCAAAACCGCCATAGCTACGGTGCTTCCCGGCAGTTCATGGCAGCGGTGCCGGACCCACTTCATGCGCAACCTGCTCTGCAAGGTTCCCAAGAAGGCCCAGCCTGCCGTGGGAGCCCTGGTACGGTCCATCTTCACCCTAACCGACGTTGAGGAGGTAAACCACCAGTTCAACTATGTCGTAGAACGGCTCTCCGGTCAGTTCCCCCAGGCAGCTGTTCTGTTAGCCGATGCCGGGCCAGACCTCTTGGCCTTCACCGCGTTCCCTCAGGGCCACTGGCGGCAGGTCTGGTCGAACAACCCACAGGAGAGGCTCAACCGGGAAATCCGCCGTCGCACTGACGTGGTCGGCATCTTTCCAAACCGGGATGCCATTATCCGGTTGGTTGGCGCAGTTCTGGCCGAACAGAATGACGAATGGTCCATAGCCAGACGTTACATGACGCTGGAGACCATTACCGAAGCGATAAAGGGCTTGCCAGCCAAAGAGTTGCAATCTTTGCCGGATGCAGCGTAATGCTTGCCGGAGTTTGACGCAGCTTCATACACACTTGACAGGACATGACCTTTTCTCGTCCCGGCGGAAGGTGTCTCGATACATAATCTTGAGTCGGTAACCACCGTACGCATATTTTGGGATGATCGCGGATGGTACCTGCAGCGGCCTAATGGTCGAGCGCTTTTCTCTTTTGACCTACCGAAAGAATTATTCGAACTATTTGCAAAAGAGGGAGCATTGGGGAGACGTGCAGCTTTGAGTCAAAAGCAGGAAATGATGTCGATGATACAAGCAATTGTAGTAAACGGCGATCAAGCGAATGTCGTAACTTTTAAGCTTGATGAGGATTGGATTGCTAGTATTCGAGGAAGGTATAGAGGAGGTTTCAATGAGTAGTTTCCCAAGAGGATCTGAGTGGAGAAAGTGGGATCTTCATTTTCATACTCCTGGTTCAGGCGGTGACTACAAGTATGCTGGAGCCACTAATAAAGAAATTGTTGATACCCTAGTAAGGGCAAATGTTTCTGTTGTTGCTGCCACTGATCATCATTTTATCGATATTCCGCGCATTCGAGAGATGCAATCCCTTGCTTCGGGTAGGCTAACAGTCCTGCCGGGAATTGAATTGCGAACTGAACTTGGTGGTTCTGCGCGGGTCCATATGATTGGGATTTTTCCTGAAACCTCTGACATAGAAAATATCTGGACCAAGCTGTCAGCAGGGTTAGAAATTACACCTGCAGACGTAAAAGCCAAGGGTGAAGATAGAGTTTACGTAGATTTTAGAGAGGCTGCAAAGCTTATCCGTTCCTTGGGGGGGCTAGTTTCCGTCCATGCTGGAGATAAACAAAATAGCATAGAAACGATTAAAGGTAGGGAGCTTTATAAGCAGCAGCAAAAGACAGATTTATTACGTGAATGTGTAGATATCCTTGAAGTTGGAAAGGCTGAAGAAATAGACGATTACGAAAGAATTGTCTTTCCAGCAATAGGGTTTAGGCGACCTATTGCAGTATTCTCTGATTCGCATGATATTCGTAGTTATAGCTCTGATGAAGTTACATGGATAAAGGCTGATCCAACTTTCGATGGGTTAAAGCAAATACTAAATGAGTCCATTGATCGTGTCTATGTTGGGAATCTACCGCCTGCCTTAGAAAGGATATCTGAGCGGTCAACGAGGGTTATGACGAGCGTAAAAATTATTAAATGTGCAGGTGCAGTGATTGCAGAAAAGTGGTTTGACTGCCAATTGCAGCTAAACTCTGAGCTCGTCGCAATAATTGGCAACAAAGGAAATGGTAAAAGCGCCATAGCGGATATAATTGCACTAGCTGGTAGCACGGCGAGGTATCAAAACTTTAGTTTTCTCAGGCCAGACCGTTTTCGGGATCCAAAGGCAAACAAGGCAAAAAGCTTTGAAGTAACCTTGACCTGGGCTGATGGTAGCGTAGACGGACCAATAAGCCTTGATCAAAACCCAGAGTCAACAAACGTTGAGAAAATTAAATATATTCCTCAGTACTATCTTGAAACTATCTGTAATGAAATTAGCTTAGGAAAAGGAAGTAGATTTTACAAGGAGCTACAAGCGGTTATTTATTCGCACATTCCAGAGAGTGAGAGACTCGGATACAACAATTTGGAAGATTTGCTTGAATACCTGTCATCTGAGACCGAAAAGACCATCACAACACTTGTGTCAGAAGTTGACGAGATTAATAAAAGAATTGTTGCCTGTGAGGAGAAACTTACTGATCGACATCGTAAAGTTGTAACTGCCCAGCTTTCCGAAAAAAGAAGGGAGCTTGCCGCTCATGAAGCAACAAAGCCTTCACCTGTAAAGAAACCTGAGGATGACCCATCTATAGGTGAAACAAATAAGAAAATAGGAGAAGAGCTTGTCAAGAAGCAGGAGGAGCTTAAAAATGCTTCTGAAAAGATAGATGAAGTTAATACACGAATTAATGATGCAAACAAGAAACGAGCTACTGCTGAACGTCTTTTGACAAGGCTTACAAATATAGAAAGACAGGTAACTACTTTTAGAGAAGAATCAGCTGATGACCTTGCTGAGATAGGACTTCAAATACAAGATGTCTTAGCTTTTGAAGCTAAGTCTGGCGTCATAGAAAAGAAAATTAAAAAATTCATAGAGGATGCAAACAACTCATCCTCCGAACTAATTGTTGATAAGGCTGGGACTCTTGCAAACAAAAAATCTATTGTAGAAAAAGAAATATCTACCCTTGCCAGTAAACTAACTGAGCCACAGAAAGTATACCATGCATATCTTGACTCATTGAAAAAATGGGAAGAAACAAGAACCAATATCATTGGAATAAAATCAACAGTAGGAACCATAACCTATTACGAAGCACAAATTGAACTTATTGATGTACTACCTGCATATCTCAAGAAGCAAAAGAGACTGTTGTCAAGAAAAATATACGAGATTTATCTAGAGAAGCGAAAGCTACAGGATAATTACTCAAAATATCACAAAGCCGTTCAAGATTTCCTTTCTACCCATCCACTAGCTTTGGATAAGGATTTTAAACTTACCTTCACTGTTTCGGTTGTTGAGACAGGTTTTGCTGAGCATTTCCTGCAATTCATTGATCAGCGAAAAATTGGATCGTTCTCCGGGGTAGAGGAAGGAGCGCGTCTACTCAAAACTATTATTGATCGAATAAATTTCAACTCTCCACTCGATACTCTTCTATTCATCAGACGCATTATAACGATGCTCAAGAATGATAGCCGGTCTGGAAGAAATGAAGCAATAGATGTACATGACCAGCTTGCATCTAACTCCGCTGTAATTGATGTCTATAATTACATCACATCATTGCAGTATCTGAATCCGATATATAACATCTGCTGGGACAATAAGCGTATAGAACAACTTTCTCCCGGGGAGCGTGGGAATATACTATTGATATTCTATCTGTTGGTAGATCAGAATGATGTCCCGCTCGTAATAGACCAACCAGAAGAGAATCTTGACAATCAGACTATTTATAAGACATTAGTCCCGTGTATTAAAGATGCAAAGAAGCGGCGGCAGATCGTTATGGTGACGCATAACCCTAACCTTGCAGTTGTGTGTGACGCAGAGCAGATTGTTTGTGCTGAGATTAAGAAAGAAGATTTGAATAAAGTGGTATACGAAACTGGTGCAATTGAGGATCGGAAGATTAACAAAAAGATAGTTGATGTACTCGAAGGCACTCGACCAGCTTTCGACAAGCGTGATTCTAAATATCATCGAGGTTCTGTGTGACCCCAGCGGCAATCGTCCAAAAACTCTGGAACTACTGCAACGTCCTCCGCGATGACGGTATGAGCTACGGCGACTACGTCGAGCAGCTCACCTTCCTCCTCTTCCTTAAGATGGCCGATGAGCGCACCAAGAAACCCTTCGACCAGCAGAGCCCCGTTCCGACCGGCTACGACTGGCCAAGCCTCTTGAAAATGGACGGCGACGAGCTATTCGACCACTACCGCCACATCCTGGAAAAGCTCGGCCAGGAGAAGGGGCTCCTCGGCCTCATCTTCGGCCGGTCGCAGAACAAGTTTCAGGACCCGGCCAAGCTACGCCGTCTGATCGTGGACCTGATCAACAAGGAAAACTGGTCGGTGATGAACGCCGACGTGAAGGGGGACGCCTACGAGGGGCTCCTGGAGAAGAACGCCCAGGATACCAAGAGCGGGGCCGGGCAGTATTTCACGCCGCGCCCGCTCATCCAGGCGATGGTGGACGTGACCGCGCCGGGGCCGGACGACACGATCTGCGACCCGGCCTGCGGCACCGGCGGATTCCTCCTTGCCGCCCATGACTACATCTCCAAACACCACCGGCTCGACCGGGACCAGAAGAAAAACCTGAACGAGAAGGCCCTGCGCGGCTGGGAGCTGGTGCATGCAACCGCGCGGCTCTGCGCCATGAACCTGATGCTCCACGGCATCGGTGGCGACAAGCTGCCACTGACTGTCGGGGACTCACTAGCGGCGGACCCGGGGGAACGCTTCTCCCTCGTTCTCACCAATCCCCCCTTCGGCAAGAAGAGCAGTACTACCATCGTCGGCGAGGACGGCCGGGCCTACACCGAGAAGGAGACCATCGAACGTCAGGACTTCTGGGCTACCACCTCCAACAAGCAGTTCAACTTCGTCCAGCACATCAAGACGCTCCTAAAACAGCATGGCCGGGCCGCCGTGGTGGTGCCGGACAACGTGCTCTTCGAGGGCGGGGCAGGGGAGTCCATCCGCAAGAAGCTCCTGCACGAGTGCGACGTGCACACCCTGCTGCGCCTCCCCACCGGCCTGTTCTACGCACAGGGAGTCAAGGCGAACGCCATCTTCTTCGACAAGAAGCCGGCCAGCGAAACACCGTGGACCAAGAAGCTCTGGATCTACGACCTTCGCACCAACATGCACTTCACCCTCAAGACCAACCCGCTCAAACGTGCGGACCTGGACGAGTTCGTCACCCTCTATAACCCTGCCAACCGCCACGAACGCACTTCCACCTGGAGCGAGGAAAATCCCGCCGGCCGCTGGCGTGCCTACACCTACGACGAGATCATCAGCCGCGATAAAGCGAGCCTGGATATCTTCTGGCTGAAGGATGAGAGTCTGGAGGACTCGGACAACCTCCCCGAGCCGGGCGTGATCTGCCGCGACATCATCGCCGACCTGGAGAGCGCCCTGGAGCAGCTGCGCCTGATCGCAGAGGATGTGGGAGTGGAAGATTTCGATGATGCATAGGACTGTCGATGAAACGGTTGTTCAACGAAATTATCGCGTATTGTAACGCGCAAAGGGAGAGTACTATCTGCAACTTCGAACCCTTCGTGAACCTGCTTTCCAGCATGGTACGGGAAAGCCGGCGTGACTACCTGAGGTTGCTGCAGAGCCTGGATAGGAAGTAAGCCTGGGCTGCGCTGAAAGCAGTTTTGTCTTTCAAAATGATGTTGAGAGAATCGACATGACAACAACCCGCAAGAGAATTTTCATCAGCAGCGTCCAGAAAGAGTTTGCACAGGTTCGTCGGGATCTCAAGGCGTTCCTCCTGGGAGATGCGGTCTTGCGCCGTTTTGTTTCGGACGTCTTCCTGTTCGAGGATCTTCCGGCAAAAGACCGGCGAGCCGATACGGTCTATCTGAAAGAGGTTGAACGGTGCGATATCTATCTGGGCATCTTTGGCTATGAGTACGGTTTTGAGGATGCTGACGGTGTTTCTCCGACCGAGCGTGAATACGACCATGCCGGTCGTCATGGCAAACCCCGGCTGGTGTATGTCTGGGGCTCCGATGACAAACAGCGCCACCTCAAGATGCGGCAGCTTGTCAGTAAGGCAAGCAATGAGTTGATCCGCCGCCGGATTGAAGATGCCAGCGCTTTGGTCGCCGAGGTATACGCCAGCCTCGTGGACTATCTCGACAACAGCGGCGCACTGCGGGTACCTCCCTTCGATACATCCCCATGTGAACAGGCTTCTCTGAAAGACATTTCCCGGCAGCGGGTTGAGTGGTTCCTGGATACTGCCCGCCGGGAACGCGGGTTCCCGCTGAAATCAAACACCAGCACCCAGGCGCTGCTGACTCACCTTAACCTCGTTCATGAGCACAAACCGACCAATGCTGCGCTCCTGCTCTTTGGCAGCAATCCTCAGAAATTCCACCGTACTGCCGAGACCAAGTGCATGCATTGTCGCGGCACGGAATATCGACGCCCATTCGCGTCCATGCAGGTTTATGGTGGTGATCTTTTCGAGCAGGCAAACCTTGCCCGTGATTTTGTTCTCGACAGGATTGACCGCTCTGTCGGCATCAGAGATGTCAGCATCACTGCACCTGCAACCTATGAGCTTCCTCCCGATGCCGTGGGCGAAGCCATCGTCAATGCCATTGCCCACCGGGACTATCACAGTAACGCCTCCGTAGAGGTCCGTCTCTTTGCCGACCGGCTCGAAATCTGGAACCCTGGGGCACTACCCGGCACCTTGACTCTGGACAGTCTCCGGCATGATCACCCGTCAGTGCCGTACAATCCCTTTCTGGCTGAGTCGCTCTATCTGGCCCGTTACATCGAGCGTGTTGGTTCCGGCACCCAGACCATAATCGAACTCTGCCGGGAGGCCGGACTGCCGGAGCCGCAGTTTGAGCAGCGCGAGGGTTTTTTCGTCACAACCATCTGGCGCGATTGGCTGACACCTGAGGTACTTGCCGGGTTTAACCTGAATGAGCGGCAAATGAAGGCGGTGTCTCATATCAAAGGAACGGGGCGGATTTCTAACTCAGAATTCCAGGAACTCGCAAGTATCACCCGTAAAACCGCTGCTCGTGATCTTGATGATCTTGTGCAGAAGGACATTCTAGTTCGCATGGGAGAAAAGCGGGGAAGCTACTACATTCTTGCTGGCAGGAAATGAGACATGTTTGAGACATATGAGACACGCTGAGTTGCTGAACTGCGATTATTACTTATGGGACATTTATGAGACATATGAAGAAAGGGACACAATAGGGACAATGGGGACATGGGAGTAATTCATTCTGATGGGGACATAATATTGACAATAGGGACATTTGCCGTGCCCCGCTCGAACTCCAGGAAGAGGCTTTCCGGAGAGGTCTGATACCCTATGTGCCGGGGAGGAGATAAAAGATGGTTAACAGAGGCCTGGTTATAGCAACGGCAAAGGAACCGTTCAGGGAATGGCTGCTTTCGCTTCCGGATCCTACCGATGTGTCTCTCGAAGAGATCAACGAGGATCGTACCGCCTACCTGATTCCGGAATTTGAAGATGACGCTCAGAGGGACAGGATACTCAGGAAATTTTTCATAACGATCTTCGAGGATCAGCTTGCCGATTGGTGGACAAAAGAAGAAGACTGGCCCCAGAAAAGGGATCTCAGAACCTTCAGGAAATGGTTTGATTTTCAGTTCCATGCGGTGGTTGAAGATCTTGTGGACGACATGCTTGTGGATGAATAGCGTCGTGCTCCTACGCTATCGTCACCTGATTATCCACAGAACCTTGAAGGTGACACTACGTGGATTCGATCGTGGAAAGCGTCGGAGGAGGGGTATCTTTGGGGGTAATCTTAGAAAATTACATTGAAAATACGGCGTTAATTCAGCATGTTGAAAGTCTAGTTGGCTTCCCATGCGGTTCGAATTAGGCTCTGCCTCTCAAGTGGTATACCATTTGAGAGGCATTTTTCTACGATTTGAGGGTATGGAAGCGCCTACCATTGATTATGAAATATGAGTCATTGCGTTTCGTGCGATCCACCATTGCCCTGATTTCAGAATACTGTTGACGTAGAGATAACATTTGGTTATTTTGCCAAACGAAATGATATCCGGAGACCGAAATGGACGTCAAGAACAAGACTCTTTATGAGGCCAAGGCCCATGTCCTGAAGGCTTTGGCCCATCCGACACGACTCTGGATTGTTGAGAACCTGGCGAACGGAGAACGATGCGTGTGCGATCTCGTAAGCGAAATCGGCGCCGACTTCTCGACGGTATCCAAGCATATTTCGGTTCTGAAACAGGCGGGGATAGTCGAAGACGACAAGCGGGGCAAACAGGTATTTTATCGTTTGAAAGTTCCGTGTGTCATGAACTTCATACAGTGCGTGGAAGCCGTTCTCAGGAATCGGACACAGGCCCAGGTTGAAATGCTTAGTGGAGAGTTGACGCTCCCTTGAACCATTTACGAAATCCGCGGGAAAAAGAGAACCGCGGTTACATGAGTTTTTTCGCGCTCCCGGAAGGCGTTATGCCGGGTCGGGTGCGCGACAGTATCCCACGGGAAAGGAGTCACAGGAATGAAAATCGAGATTCTGGGCACCGGGTGCGCCAAGTGCAAGAAGCTGTACGAGAACACGGTGGAAGCGGTGAAAAAAAGCGGCAAAGAGGCCGAAGTAGTGAAGGTGGAGGACATCAAGAAGATAGCGTCCTATGGCGTCATGTCGACGCCCGCTATCGTAGTGGACGGTGTGGTGAAGACGTCGGGCAAACTGCTGTCGCCGGAAGACATCGCGGCGATTCTTTGATATGTGAACCGCTTGCCGTAACTATTTTTGATGCTATGAGTAACGCGACGTTCAGTGGAGAGGGTGGATGGGAGATGCCCCTGTGCGGAAATATTTGGCACTTGAAATCCGACAAAAGGAGCATATGTGATGAACAATGAGCTGAAAGCGTATTATGGGAAGGTCTTCGCGGACCGTATCACCGTCGGCTGCGGTTGCAGCGCCGGGCATCTTCATCCGGACATGGGGAATGCCCTGAAGGAAATCGCTCCGGAACTGCTCGATGCGCCCCAGGGAAGCTGTTCACCGCTGCCGCCGGACCTGGAGGGGCGCATGGTTCTCGACCTGGGATGCGGCAACGGCAGGACCGTTTTTGCTGCGGCGCGCCTGGTCGGTCCCGCGGGCCGCGTCATCGGTGTGGATATGCGCGGGGAATTGCTGAAAGCGGCGGAAAAGCACATTCCCGAACATATGGAAAAGTTTGGATGCAAAGAGACGAATGTGGAGTTCATGCTGGGGTATCCCGAAGATCTCCGGTCTCTCGGTATTGCGGACAATTCGGTTGATGTTGTTGTTGCAAATGAGATTATCAACATTTCAACGGACAAGCGCGCGATCTTTTCCGAGATATTCCGCGTGCTGAAACCGGGTGGGGAACTCTGCTTCACAACGGTGCTTGCCGACCGGCGGCTTCATCCCCGGCTTGCCGATGATTCCTGCGTTCTCAGGGCCGGTTTTGCGGGCGCTATGTACAGCGAGGACTTCCGCAGGCTTCTCCGCGAGATAGGATGCCAGGACTACAGGAACATCAGCAAACAGCCCGTCCCCCTGCGCAAACCGGGCGCCGCGAACAAGGTCGGTCTGGCAGGTTTCACCTATCGGGTCGTCAGGACCTTCAAGCTGCCTCTGGAGGGTATCTGCGAAGACTATGGTCAGGTTGCCGTCTATAAAGGGACTATGCCCGGTTTCCCCGATGCTTTCCCCCTGGATGACCACCACCTGTTCATCAAGGACAAGCCGATGTTGGTATGCGGCAACTCGGGGGCGATGGTGGAGGAAACCCGTTTCGGGAGGCATTTTGTCGTAACCGGTGACAAATCCGTCCATTACGGGCCTTTTGACTGTTCCTAGCCGAATTGTTTGACCGATGAAAACACAAAGCCCCCCGGTATCAGGACCGTGGGGCTTTGTGTTTTTTCGGTTCAGCGGGCACAGTCTGCGTCTTGAGAAAAAAGCCACTCCGCTGACGGAGGGGCATGAGGGAGGTGATGCTGGGGCGTCGTCTCACGACAGACACTGGAAAAGTCCGAGGCACCAGAAGCAGTCGCCGCAGGGAACGGTATTGGTGTAGCAGTCCTGCTCGAATTCCTCGCAATAGATGTATTCGCAGGGGAGAAGGTTGCAATTGGAGCAGAACGGGTATTCGTGCCTGATCACCTCTTCCCGGAAGGCGCGATAGCCTGTATCGTTCCAGATTTCCAGGATGCCCCTCTCTCCCAGGTTGCCGAAAGGCTTCCTGTTGACATACTTCTTTCGTCCGGAAAAATGGCACTGGAAAGTGTGCCAGAGGAAGTAGCATGGATGAATGTCGCCGTCCCAGGAGATAAAAATCCCGCCATTGTCGATGAAATCGCACTTCCGTTCGTTCTTTGGCGCGGCGCCGGGTAGCCGCAGATCCAGACCCGCCTCTTCGGCCACGGCCCGTGCTTTGTCGAAGGTCGCGGCAAGTTCGTCCGCCATATCCGTATCACGCTTCGTCAGGTTCTCCAGGTGCAGGAAGATATCACGGGACCTGGCCTCGGCAATCATTTCCAGGACGAAGTCCACCATCCGCTGCTCTTCGGGGGTGCGGATGTATTTGCAGTGGTAGACATGGAAGAAGTTGCTGATGTCTATTCCCAGCGCATCCCCTTTCTTTCGCCATCTCGCATACAGCTCCACCGCTTCCTGCGTATTGTAATCATAGGCAATCTGGGAGACATGGTCCCTGTCGTAGGGGAGGAGATGAGAGACGATGGCGAAGGAAACCCCGACCGATGCGGCCCACCTGAGCACGTCGGTAAGCTGGTGGATGTTGTCCCGCATCACCACGAACTCCACCCCCACCCGGAGGTTGCTTTCCGGGTGGCGTTTCCGCGCCGTGTTCAGGGCCTTGAAGGCCTGCTCCAGGTCTTTGACCTCTCCTCCTTCCCGGATCTTCCGGAATGTGTCGGGGCAGATGGCGTCCAGCGAGAGGCAGATGCGATCCAGTCCGGCGCGCACCAGTGATGACGCCCTGGTTTCATCAAGCAGGAGGCCGTTGGACTGGAAACCTATCCAGCTGTTCGCGGGCATCAGTTCTTTCCCCCTGCGGACGAAAGCTTCCAGGTCCGGATGGAGCAGCGGTTCGCCGATTCCGTTCAGGACCAGCGCCTCGGCTTTCACCAAGGCAGGTTCAAGCGCCTCGAAGGTTTCGAAGCTTATGTTACCCTCCTTCAATCCGCTTCCCATACTCTGCTTGACGCACATGTGGCATTTCATGTTGCAGAGGGTGGTTGTCTCTACGAACAGGCGGGACGGATAGCTCCTGACGGCGGGCAGCTGCTCTGCCTCGGAACGGTTTTCGGTTGCTTTCAGTTCAGTGGTATCCATGGTTCAGTTTCAACGGCTCCTTTAACTGGGCACTGTTCACGGCATGTCACATCTTTTCGGCATAATGATTGGGGTTGGAAAATATTTTTTCTGAAAATAGAACGCCAGGTTGACCAGGCTGATGAGGACCGGCACCTCGACCAGCGGGCCGATGACCGAGGCGAATGCCTGGCCGGAGTTGAGGCCGAACACGGAGATGGCAACGGCAATGGCAAGCTCGAAGTTGTTGCTGGCCGCAGTGAACGACAAGGTGGCGCTCTTCTCGTAGTTGGTACCAAGCTTCTTGCTCATGTAGAAGGATACAACGAACATGACCACAAAGTAGATGAGAAGCGGGATTGCAATCACGACCACGTCGAAGGGCCTGCTCAGGATCTTGTCTCCCTGGGTGGCGAACATTACCACGATGGTGAACAGGAGGAAGATCAGCGTCAGTGGGCTGATGACGGGGGCGAAAGACTTTTCGAACCATTCCTTCCCCTTGATCCGCGTGAGGCTGAAATGGGTGATAATCCCGGCAAGGAACGGTATGCCGAGGTAGATGAAGACGCTCTTGGCGATCTCGCCCATGGTGATGTTCACCACGGCCCCGCTGAAGCCAAACAGCGGCGGCAGGACCGTCACGAAGATGTAGCAGTAGACCGAGAAGAACAGCACCTGGAAGATTGAGTTGAACGCAACCAGGCCGGCGGCATACTCACGGTCGCCGCAGGCAAGGTCGTTCCAGACGATGACCATGGCGATGCAGCGCGCCATTCCCATCATGATGAGGCCGACCATGTACTCGGGGTAGTCGCGCAGGAAAATCAGGGCCAGCGCAAACATGAGGATCGGTCCCACCAGCCAGTTCTGCACCAGGGAGAGGAGGAGCACCTTCTTGTTCTTGAACACTTCGGGCATCTCCTCGTACTTGACCTTGGCCAGGGGAGGATACATCATCAGGATCAGGCCGATGGCGATGGGGATATTGGTCGTTCCCACCTGAAACTTGTTGATGAGGGCTTTTGACGCCGGCACAAAGTATCCCAGCGCCAGGCCGAGAAACATGGCCGCGAAGATCCAGACGGTGAGATAACGGTCGAGAAACGAAAGCCTTTTGGTAAGTCCCTGTACCATGATGTGCTCCTCCTTGCGATACGGATTTGATTCCTTACACGGGAACCTGTTCCAACTGTTTCCTGAAGAAATCCGTCAGTCTGTCCTTCATGTCATCCCTGACCTTTCTGAATTCCGCCATGATCTCTTCTTCCGTACCCCGCGCCGCGGCGGGATCCGGGAAACCCAGGTGGGTCCTTTGCACTCCGCCGAAGAAGAGGGGACATTTTTCATTGGCGTCCCCGCACAGGGTGATCACGTAGTCGAAGGACCGGCCCGAGAATTCATCCATGTTTTTGGACCGCTGCCATGAGATGTCGACACCGATTTCCCGCATCACCTCTATGGCCCGTGGGTTGACGAAGGATGCCCCTGTACCCGCGGAAAACGCCTCCAGCAGGTCTCCCAGGAAATGGCCGGCAATCCCTTCGGCCATCTGCGAGCGGCAGGAGTTGGCGGTGCAGAGAAACAGCACCCTCTTCTTCGGCATAATCTCTCCTTCGGGATATCCGCATGAGCGGATTAATATGGTGAAAAAATATATCGGTTTCGCTTCCGTCTTCAGCCTTCAGTCTACGCAACGTATACTCATGCGCACCTGCTGTTTCTGCCCATCTCGTTCAGACGCACGTGATCCGAGGCGGCAACTTCGAGGCCGGGCACGGCATTGCGCAGGTTTTCGAGCAACCCATTCCGTAATTCGCCGCCGTTGCCCGCGATTGAATAGTACATCCATACCCCGCACCTGCGGTCATCCACCCATCCGGAATTTTTCAGGTAGGCCAGGTGCCGCGAAACCGTGGACTGGGGAAGCTGCAGCACCGCCATCAAATCGCAGACGCACAACTCTCCCTCCAGCAGCAGGCAGAGAATGCGAAGGCGGGTTTCATCGGAAAGGGCCTTGAACATACGCGCGGTGTTTTTCATGCTTTAAATATATCCGTATATGCAGTTGTGTTCAAGGAAAAATTTGCTTTGGTTCTGCCTGTTTTTACGTTTCGTCACCTCCACAAGGAACGGCGGCCTTCCCACCATGAGCAAAAGCATCTCTCCAAAAGGCTCCTTCCCGTCAGCGCTATCCGTACAAAGCCCCGTACAGCATGCCCGCGATTGTCGAAAGCACGACCACCAGCCCCACGAACACCACGGTCTTTTTCGTGCCCATGACGCTCCGTATCACCAGCATGCTGGGAAGGCTGAGCGCAGGGCCTGCCAGCAGCAGGGCCAGGGCCGGTCCCTTACCCATTCCGGAACCGATGAGACCCTGCAGGATGGGAACCTCGGTCAGGGTGGCGAAGTACATGAACGCCCCGGCAAGGGCGGCGAAGAAGTTGGCGCCGACCGAGTTTCCTCCGACCGCGGTCGCGACCCATGCGGACGGGATCAGCCCCTCGTGGCCGACCCTGCCGAGAAGCGCGCCGGAGATAAGGACGCCGATGAGGAGAAGGGGGAGAATCTTTTTCGCGAAATCCCAGGAAGAGGAAAACCACTCGCCTGCGTCTCCCCTGTCGGTGCTGGTGAATGCGGACAGGCCGAGGACGCCGGCGGAGAAGGCTATCAGGGGTTGTTCCGGAAAGGCCCAGGCAAGGGCCGCGACCGGGAGCGCCGTTACGGCCACCTTCCACCAGCGGACGCCGAACCAGAGGACCAGCATGATGCCGAGGGATGCGGCGCAGAGAGAAGCGATTATCCACTTGGCGCCGTGGATTGCCGCCCAGATGCCGTCCGGTTCGGCCGGCTTCCCCCAGTTGGCGAACACCAGCACACCCACCATGGCAGCAAGATAGAGGCTGTTCTTCCAGAGGGGCCGATGTTTCTCGTCAGAGGGCAACACCATCGTGGCTTCCGCCCTGGCGGCTTCTTCCTTGCGGAAAATGAGGTGCATCAGAAGCCCTATGATGACACTGAACAAAACCGCGCCGACGGTACGGGCAACGCCCATTTCGAGGCCGAGGACGCGGGCCGTCAGGACGATGGCGAGCACATTGATGGCCGGTCCCGAATAGAGGAAGGCGCAGGCGGGGCCCAGACCCGCGCCCCGCGTGTAGATGCCTGCGAACAGGGGAAGGACGGTGCAGGAGCAGACCGCCAGGATGGTTCCCGACACCGCCGCCACACCGTAGGACAGAACCTTGTTGGCCTGGACTCCCAGGTAGCGTATCACCGAAGCCTGGCTGATGAACACGGATATGGCGCCGGCAATGAAAAACGCCGGTATGAGGCAGAGCAGCACATGCTCCCGCGCATACCATTTCACCAGGTAAAACCCTTCCAGTACCGCATTGTTGAAGCGTTCCGTACCGATGGGGAGGTAAAAACAGACCAGGAATGCGGCAACGATATACAGAAGATTTTTCCACTCGTCTTTCCAGCTCATGGTGTCGTCCCTTCAAATCGATTTGTGATTCGCAGTGCGGCGAGAATCAGATAGCCTGATATAAAAGATACAGGCCGACACATGAAATGATCGCCCCGCCGATTCGCTTCGACCATTCGGAAAAGTTCCGCACGCCCTTTGCCTTCACAAATGCCTCGACAAAGCCGGTGAAGGTCCCGGCCAGCAGCATGAGCATGCAGTGGCCGACGGCGTACACGAAGAGGAGAGCCGTGCCGTAGGCTACCTCTCCCTTGCTGGCCACCAGGGTAAGGATCACCACCAGTACCGGCGTGGCGCATGGCGAGGACACGATGCCGAAAAACAGGCCGAGCAGGAATGCCCCGAAAATCCCCTTCCGCTTCGGCTTCACCTCCACATGAAAGGGAAGTCGAAGCTGATACAAGCCCAGCATCTGAAGCCCCATGGCTACTGCAACTAATCCCAGGGCTGCGTACCACCAGCCGCCGATCATCCCGAACATGGTGCCGAGCATGCCCGCGGCCGCGCCGAATGCGGTAAAGGTAAGGGAAAGTCCCAGGATAAAGGCGACGGAATAGAGAAAGGCCTTTCTCCGGTCTCCATCCGCATACCCGCCCACGTACCCGACCACCAGGGGGATTGTGGCAAGGACGCAGGGGGAGGCGGATGAAATAATCCCGGCCAGAAATACCGCGCCGAACGCGATGATCGGGTATGCCGCGATGATGTGCTCGATATTGTCCGGGAAGCTCATTTTACGCCCAGGGCCTTGAATTCCGCGATGATTTCCGGTTTATCCATGAACCCCATGTGTCTTTTTACCTCTTTTCCCTTGGCATCGTAGAAGACCTGGGTCGGCATGATCATTATGCGGTACCTGGAAGCGATATCACGTTCCTGCTTGATGTCCACGAAGATGACGTTTGCCCTGCCCGCGTATTCCGTCTTCAGCGAATCCAGTATCGGCTTCATCCGCCTGCAGGGGATGCAGAATGCGGCGCCGAAGTCGACGAGGGTAGGCCTGCCAGAAGCGAGTGCCTGCCTGATGATCGGTTCAGAAACTTTCGATTCGGCCCGGGCGAAAGTCGCGAAAGACGCCACCAGAAGTACGGCCACCAATAGTTTTCTCATTCATGTTCCTTTCGGTACGCGAGAGTTTGTTCTTCCACCGGGCAACCGCGGACAAGGACAGGTGCAACCTTTCTCCCCTTTTCCGTCGGTTAGAGGATACCCGGGGATGCTTCCCACGGAATTGCCGTCTTAATTCATCCGGCCTGCAGGAAGCTCAGACCGCCTGGAGCAGGTTGCTCTTGCCGCTTATTTCCTTCTTCAGAATCGCCGATGCCAGATCCGCTATCTCCAGCGCTTCGGGATGCTTCACACTGTAGAGTATCTTTGTCCCCTCCTTGCGTCTGGCGAGGATCCCATTGTTCTGCATGATATTCAGATGACGGGAGGTATTTGACTGCTCCTCGGCGATGGCGGGGAATATTTCGCACACGCATCGCTCCCCGTCCCGCAGCAACTCGATGATTTTCAGCCGGGTCGGCTGGGCTATCGCCTTCAGTATCTCGGCCCGCGCGGTCAGGATTTCATCCATGGTATTCTCCTTAACTATATGACTATATGCTCATACAGAAGGATGGAGATGTTTGTCAAGCCGTATTTTTCGGATTGCTTCGAATTGAACCGTTCATTCTACAAACGGTAGTTGGAGGTATCCGTAGCGAGCGACTCTGTCGTATTTCGTTGATGCTCTTGGCGAAATGAGCTTAGAGCATCGGAAAGAGGGCAATTGGAGTGAACGAAGGATGCCTCCAACTGCCGAATCCAGGTTCATGGGCCGTGGCCCTCGCACCAAAGGAAAAGGCCACACCCGTATGGATATGGCCTTACACTTTTTCCGACAACGAAAGATTCCCCGCACGGGGAAGGGAGGTCCTGACGCAGGCACAAATTGGTATCTGTTTTCCGGAAAACGCCGGGTCCTCCCTTGAATCAGTTCTTGATCAGTCCAATCAGTTTCACGATTTCTCCATCATCGGGGAACCGGTTTCCCTCGACCTTCTGTTTAGAGAAAACCACCGTGCCGTCGCACTCAACATCGAAGATTCCTCCTGCTCCTTCTATCAAGCTGATAGTCGCATCGGGATATCTTTCATACACGTCCGCTTCCACCCTAGAAGCTTGAGGGAAGAAGTTTCAACTGACGCAGTACGTGATCGAGATCTTCATATATCCTCCTTTTCCGATTCTGTGCCGGTTTGTGATGGTTTCGGTTCCGACCCCTGAAGGGAAGCATCGCGCACTTCCGCCAGCAGCTTCAATGCATCTAGGGTGGCGGGATAACCGGCGTATATCCCGACCTGCAGCAGTACCTCGATTATTTCTTCAATCCCGGCGCCGTTTTCCATTGCCAGGGTGAAGTTGATTCTGAGCGCGCTCATTCTTCCAAGGGATGCCAGAATGCCGATACTGCATAAGGACCGCGTTTTCAGGTCGATACCGCCTCGTGACCAGGTGCGCCCGAAAACGACGGAGACGGCCTCGCGCTCGAATGCGGGGCTGAGCCTTCCGAAGGTCTCGACAACCACAGCGGCGCGATCTTCACCCAGCATCCTTTGGAGTGTCTCCACCCCCTGTTTGTAGTCGTCCATTTGGGTTCCTCTCCGGAGCGGGTCAGCAGCAGGGGTTCCCCTGGCTGAAACATGCCTCGCATTCCATCTCGCCGAAAACATCTTTGACAAAACCTTTGGCTTTCGTATGCGCGCCGTTCCTTACTTTTTCTCCGACGGCAACCGCCGCGAGCATTTCCGCCATGGTTGCACCGGCTTTTTCCGCTTTCTTGCGGTGGTATTCCATGCACGGCTTGCAATTCACTGCATAGGAAGCCCCCAGTGCAATCAGCTCTTGAATTTTGTCGTCCAGTATTTCCATTGAATACCTCCATCATCAGATTGTTTTCCTCGTGATTCCTTTCCGCACAGGCTCGAGGCGCCGGCTGACAGGGAGCAGGGCCTTTGAGAAGGTCATTGTCTTTCCCGGTGGCGCCCGCGCGATGTGTCCGGCGGATGAGTTGACAAAAAATCGAAACATATTTTTCACGTTATGGTAAAAGTTCATTGTCACCAAGGATGAAATGAAGCGTATGCCGCTGTATCGAACCCGTGCCGCATGCACGTGCTTTCACCCTATAGACGGACGGAAAACGAAAAGGATACGGGTCTCGGAAAAATGTATCCGCGGAAGGCATGTCGGGCGATGCCCATGGGAGATCCTGAGTATGGGAGCAGGCAACATGGTGGAATCCAATCTGACCTTTCAGAACATTCATGACACCTATCAAGCAAAGCTCTTCCGTTACCTCTCGAATCTGATCGATGAATACGAAGCGGAGGATCTCATCCAGGAGGCATTCGCGAAGGTGAGCACGAACCTGGAGACGTTCAGGGGGGAATCCAGCGTCTCGACCTGGCTGTATCGGATCGCCACAAACCTGGCCATCGACAGGATCCGCCACTGCACGTTGCCGTTCACGGACCCTCTCAAGCGAGCGGAGGAGCCCATCGATGCCCATGAGGACATAGAGGACAGGAATATCTGGACGGGTGAAAAGCCGGATTCCGCCGAACAGAGGCTCATTCGCGGCGAGATGACGGACTGCATCAGAAGTTGCCTTGAAGACCTTCCGGAGACGTACCGTATCGTGTTGGTTCTCAGCGAGCTGGAGAATTTCAGGAACAGGGAGATCGCGGAAATCATCGGAGTGACGCTCGAGACGGTGAAGATAAGACTTCACAGGGCGCGGGCGCTTCTCAGGAAGGAGATCGAAAAAAACTGCAGGGTGTACCGGGATGAGCGGAACGAACTTGCGTGTGAGCCGACGGAAGACTATGCCCGCGAAAGGAAGACGGGGTCCGGCTGAATTGCCCAAACGACTGATGGTAGTGGGAGGGAAAAAGATATGTACCGGACAAGGAACCGTATCAATTCAGCGAACCCGTTTGTCTTTCGGATGCTGTTGATGGCCTCGGCTTTGATCATTACTCTGACGCTGCCTCAATCCCTGTTCGCTCAGCGGGATACTCTTAAGCCGGGGATCTACGTGACGGAAGGGGGATGGGGCGATCTGACCATCAAGCGGAGCAGGGACGGAGCGGTATCCTTCACCATATTCGCCCTTGGCGGAAACGCCCATATGTGTGATCTGGGGGGTGAAATCAGGAACGGCAGGGCAACCCTGGCGGAATCCGGAGAGGCGGGAAGCCCCTGCGTCATCAGGTTTGAGCCGAAGGGCGCCGCGATCAAGGTCAGTGCGGAAACGTACGAGTCCTGCCGGTATTATTGCGGCATGCGGGCAAATTTTGAAGGCGACTACCTGAAACCCGCGCCGGCCTGCCTGCCGAAGGCGATACGGAAATCCCGGCTGGATTTCAAGAGACTGTATGACAGGAAGGCCTACGCGGAAGCGGTCGACGTCCTGGAGCCGTTGCTGAAAGGGTGTTCCAAGACCATGACCTGGGTGGACAAAGGCTGGATACGGAACGACCTCGCCCTCGCCTATCACAGGATGAAGCGTGATGATATCTGCCTTTCCCTTCTGAAAGATTTCGAAGCCGACGCCGCAAAGACGGACGAACAGATCCGCGAGGAGTATCCGCCGGCCGACGCCGACACCTACTGGCCGATTCTGAACGCCGCCCGCACCAATCTGAAACTGTGCCGGGACGGGAAACCGTAGCCGCCTCCTCGTATGCCGTGCATACCCCTTCACATTCACTTTCCGTGCTTTTGGGCTTTCAGAAAAATCCAATCTTCACATAATCCGCTTCATCTCTGTAAAAGGATCTTTCTCCGTCGTCTTTGATTTGAGGGTCGTTTTCTTGGTTCGGGCCTGACTTTTTATTCCCCTTTCCAACAATCTTCCGAAGCGGACAGCACCGTATTCCCAGGTAAACGTACGCTGAATATCACTCCACCCTCCACCCTGCTTCAGCAAAAAGTAAACGACTAAGAGGGGGAACCGGGGCTGGAGCCCTGCTGCACGATGTTTCGGTATTGAATTCAATTGATTGAGACAGCAGCCGGTGAAATCGTAACGGTACTCATGAAACCCGGATGGTCGCTCAGGGGGGTGACCCCGCGTGATCCGAAAAGCATCCTCAAGAGTTCTGCCGGTGTCGGCGCCCGGGACAGGAATATGGCGGGGCTGCTCCCGGTTGTCTCTCCTCTGATGGGTATCGTGTCGACCGCGGTGATGGAATATCCGGGTGTCTTTGCGGCAAAGATTGCGTCAATCCCCGAATCCAGTTTTACGGCAGGGATCAGTCGGGCGCCTTCCATTGCCCGTTGCAGGTCGGCTTGACCCATTGTCGTATTGAAATCGCCCACAACGAATGCGGGAGCCGTGGCTGTCCTCGTGGCGTTGACAAACATGGCCAACTCACCCATCTGCCGGTAGCGCACTTTGCCGTTGGCTTCATCGTTCCGTTCAGCCTGCGCATGAAGATTATAAAAGTCGATCCGGTTTCCGGACGGAAGCCGGATCCTGGCCAGTCCGACGCCCTTGCCCGCCCACCAGTCGCCCTGATGAACCTTGTACCATGGATTGTTGCTTTGAAAGCGGTGGAAAACCGTTTCTACAATGGGATAGGCGCTGAGCGTCAACAGTCCGTTACCGACCGTGGCTGCCGGGTAATCCGCGTGATACCGGAGACGTGATTTCGACAGGGCGTCGAGCAATATTTTTCGGTCTTTCTCTACAAAGGATTCCTGGATTCCCACGATGTCGGGATCCAGTTTCGTGAGGAGGGCGCCGATTGCGCGCATGCGCTCTGGCCGGTTGTTTGTAAAAAGGTATCCGTCGGCGATATTGAAGGTGATGATCCTGACACTCAGGGGCTGTCCCATCGGAGGCGGAGGAGAAGTGAGATGCAGGCCGGATGTATAATCCGTCGCTGCTCCGGTGTGTGGATTCAGGATTAATGCCGCAAGGATGATGCTGATAACCAGTGGGAGGAGGAGGGATACAAGAGCGCAGCAGATGATTCCGATACGGTGATGTAATTTCACGATCCGTTCCTTATGGGTGTTTGTTGCGGGAAAGCTATTATAATCCGGAAAGCGCTTTTACAAAATACATTATCACTATGCAATATAATTTTTTTTTCAAAACATTCAGTGATTTCCTGTCTTCCGGTTGCCGAAATACCTGACACCTGAATCAGTGATGCCTGACTGCCGGGAGCCAAGCACGGATCACGCTCGGAATCCTGCCGCCACCATAGGGCGACGAAGCATGCGAGAGCTCTTTTTTTGTTGGCTATCATTCCAGCCATGGGTACAATACGACCGCTGTTCCAGGCGCGGCGCCCGTTGGTACCGCTGCTGTTTCGCGCCATCCACCAAAAAATCGGCAAAAGGAAATCCCATGAAACACCTCATACTCGGCACCGCCGGCCATATCGACCACGGCAAGACCTCCCTCGTCAGGGCGCTCACGGGTATCGACACCGATCGCCTGAAGGAAGAAAAGGAGCGGGGCATAACCATCGAACTGGGATTTGCCCACATGGAGCTGCCGGGCGATATCCGCTTCGGCATCGTTGACGTGCCCGGCCATGAAAAATTCGTCCGCACCATGGTGGCCGGGGTGGGCGGTATGGATCTGGTGATGTTGGTGATTGCGGCGGACGAGGGGGTGATGCCCCAGACGCGGGAACACCTGGAGATCTGCCAGTTGCTCGGGGTAAAGAAGGGGCTCGTGGCCCTCACCAAGAGCGACATGGTGGAAGCGGAATGGCTGGACATGGTTGCCGAGGAGGTTCGCGAGTACCTGATTGGCAGCTTTCTCGAAGGTGCGCCCATCATTCCGGTTTCATCGAAGACCGGTGAGGGACTGGAGGATCTGAAAGCGGGACTGTCAACGCTGGCTGCCGAGGTGGAGGAAAAATCAACGGGCGGACCGTTCCGGCTTCCCGTGGACCGGGTGTTCACCGTGGCCGGCTTCGGCACGGTGGTCACCGGCACGCTCCTTTCCGGGGAGATCCGGACCGGCGACGAGGTGGAGCTTCTCCCGACCGGCCTTGCCACGCGGGTTCGCAGCGTCCAGACCCACGGCAGGAAAGCTGACCTTGGTTCCGCCGGGCAGCGGGTTGCGGTCAATCTCCAGGGGGTGGAGTATACCGACATCGTTCGCGGCGACGTTGTCGTCCCCCGCGGCGCGTTCCGCCCCACCCGCGCCGTGGATGCCCGTTTGAGCTTTCTTCCGTCAGCTTCCCGCGAGCTGAAGCACCGGTCGACGCTGCGCCTCCACTCCGCCACCTACGAGGTGTCCGCCCAGGTTATCCTGCTGGACCGGGATGCCCTGCTGCCGGGTGATTCCACCCTGGTTCAGCTGCGCCTCAAAAAGCCGGTGCTGCTCCTTCCCGGCGACCTGTTCATCATGCGCAGCTATTCCCCCGAGATTACCGTCGGCGGCGGACAGGTGCTCGATCCGGCGCCGCCGCGTCGCCGTCGTCGCTCGGCCCAGGCCCTGGAGCTTCTCCAGTCACTGGAAGGGGGAGAAGATGGAGACAAAATCCGCCTCCTGACGCAGGAAAGCCTGTTGACCGGCATAACCCTCGATGAGCTGGTTGTGCGGAGCGGTCTGTCGCAGAAGCGGACCGAAGCCGCGCTCACCGGCCTCCTGACCAAGGGGCTCGTGGTGCAGATGGTGCGGGATCCGCGCATCTTCCTGGCAAAGGAGTCGTTCGAAACCCTGAAATCAATGCTCATTGCAGGCCTGGACGGGTACCTTCGGGACAACCCGCTGAAGGAAGGTATCGGCAAGGAGGAGCTGAAGGCGCGCATCCCCCGGAGGTCGGATCTCCGTTTCTTCGGGCCGCTCCTGATGTCGCTGGAAAAGGAAGAGAAGGCGATTGTGGACCGGGACCTGGTAAAGAAGCCGGGGTGGAAGGCCGGGGGTGAACCGAGCGGCGAGGAGCTGCTGGAAAAGATTGAGACCGCGCTCCGTGACGGAGGCATGGAGCCCCCGAATCTGAAGGAACTGGGGCAGCGTCTAGACAGGAGCGAAAGGGAACTGCTGGATCACATCAATCTGCTGGTCCGCTCCGGAAGGGCGGTGAAGGTGAAAAGCGACATCCTCTATGCGCCGGAACCCCTGGCGGAGATCCGGACACGACTTGTACGCTACCTGGAGGAGAAAGGGGAGATTACCCCGCCGGAATTCCGGGAGATCACCGGCCTGTCCCGCAAGTTCATGATGCCGCTGCTGGAGTATTTCGATCAGGAAAAAGTGACCATCAGGGTAGGCGACAAGAGGGTCGCCAGGAAGAGATAGGGTTGAGTCTTTCCTGAAGCCGTGCCGCCTTCACGCCTCCGCCTTCGAGGAACGCCTCGGTTTCCTGCACTGGCGTGGGTTGAACCTGCCCGACGAAGTTCATCCGGCGCAACCGGCGTGAAACAGCGTCGGCGACGTTCAAAACCCGGCATTCCGCTCGTCTCGGCATTAAGACATCACGGACTCAGGTCTTTTTCTTAGCTGCGCGACCCCGCGATGTCCCTGAGCGCGGCGATTATTTCCGGGATATCCCTGTCGAACAGAGTGCGCGGGTCGAGGAGATACTCGCCGCGGCCGATACGTCCGATGATGGGTACGGTGGCTGTTCGCAGCCGTTCTTCCAACTGCTGGGGGGGGATCCCCGGCATGGAGATGGATATGAGGGTCGTGGGCAGTTCCAGGAGAGGGAAGGTTCCGCCGCCCACCTGGGAGACGCCGGCCAGCGTCTTCAGCGTCGCACCGGCGGGGAGCGCCCGCCGCATCCGCCGTACCAGCACGGAGGCGCGTGATGAGAGCTCGTCGGCGCTCACCGTGAGCATTCTCAGCGTCGGGATCCGTGACAGGGCCAGGCGCTCGTCGCAGTAGAGACGCAGAGTCCCTTCCAGTGCCGCCAGGGTGACCTTGTCAACGCGCAGCGCCCGCAGCAGCGGATGCTTTTTCATGGGATCTACAAATGCCCTCTTTCCGACGATGATCCCGGCCTGGGGCCCGCCAAGGAGTTTGTCCCCGCTGAAAGTCACCAGGTCCGCTCCAGCATCCAGGTAATCCTTCACCGTGTGCTCGCCGGGGATGCCGCGGCCCGCAAGATCCACGAAACAACCGCTCCCCGCATCCACCATCACCGGCAGGGATGCCTCGCGTCCGATTCCGGCGATTTCCTCCACGCTCACCTCCGACGTGAAACCGACGATTGCGAAGTTGCTGGTGTGGACCTTGAGGAGAAGGGCCGTGTCCGGTGTGATTGCGGAACGGTAGTCCCGGAGATGGGTCTTGTTGGTGGCGCCCACTTCCCGCAGGATCGCCCCGCTCTGCTCCATGACCTCGGGAATCCGGAACGAACCGCCGATCTCCACCAGTTCCCCCCGCGAGACGATTACTTCTCTCCCCTTGGCAAGGAAGGAGAGTGCAAGCAGAACCGCTGCCGCATTGTTGTTTACCACGATGGCGGCCTCGGCGCCGGTCACGCGGCGCACAAGTTCCTCCACGTGCACGGCGCGGTGGCCGCGCGCGCCCTTTTCCAGGTCGAATTCCAGGGTGCTGTAGCTGAAGGCGGCTTCGAGAATGGCTTCCCGAAGCGACTCGGACAGCGGCGCCCGTCCCAGGTTGGTGTGCAGGATGACACCCGTGCCGTTGATCACCCGTCGCAGACCCGGGACATTCGCCCTTTCCAGGGCCGATCGCACCCGCTCCGTCACCGCCTTCTCCCCGAAATCCTCAGCGGTCGCGCTTCCCTGAAGCGCCTCACCGCGCAGCTTTTCCAGCCCATGGCGCACCGCTTCCACCACCACCGGCCTGGGGTATCCCTCAAGAAGATCCCTGATTCCCTGCCACTCCATCACCTTGTCGACTTTCGGAATATTTCTGAGCACGAGTATTGCCTTTCACTACAGGATGAGTGCAAAATTTCCGTCCACCCTTCTGCCTGAGGGAGAAGGTGGCCGAAGGCCGGATGAGGGGTAAACCGACCGTGTCTCACTGGAAGAGAGAATCCGTCCTTTTTCGCGGCCCCATTCAAAAGAGCGCGGATCAAATGTCAAGGTGAGAAAGATTTTCTCGGCTTTCCACCGTTCCGCTTATGAACCCGGTAATCTCCCGGAGGAATTCATGGCCGTATTTGCCCAGCTTGTGCTTGCCGACACCGCTCACCAGCAGCAGTTCCTCGGCCGTGGCGGGACGGCGGGCGGCCATCTCGGTCAGGGTGGCGTCGCCGAATACCACGAACGGCGGCACCCCCTCCCGGTCGGCGATGCGTTTGCGCAGTGCGCGCAGCGTCTGAAAGAGGTCGTTATCGTGTGTCGGCGCCTTCTTCTTTACTGAGCCTTTCTTCGGCGGAGCCGTTTTCATCAGCGGCCGGGCCAGGATAAGGCGCTGTTCGCCGCGCAGCAACGGCCGGGCGGCCTCGGTCAGCTTCAGTACCGAATAGTTGGCAAGGTCCTGTTCCAGGTACCCCAGGTGAACCAGTTGGCGCAGCAGGCTCCCCCAGGATTCGGCCGGGAGGTCTCTGCCGATGCCGTACGTTGACAGGCGGTCATGGCCCAACTGCCGGATGCGCTCGCCCGTGGAACCGCGCAGCACGTCGATCACATGTCCCACCCCGAAACGCTGCCCGACCCGGTACACGCAGGACAGGGCCTTGCGCGCCTCTTCCGTGGCGTCGAAGCGCTGCGGAGGATCGAGGCAGATGTCGCAATTGCCGCAGTCGTCGGCAAGTCTCTCGCCGAAGTAGCCGAGAAGCACCCTGCGCCTGCAGTTCAGTGCTTCGGCCATGCCGACCATGGCATTGAGTTTGTGCAGTTCGATCCTGTTCTGTTCCTGGTTTCCTCCGCTTTCGATAAGCGCTTTGGCTACCATGACATCGCCGTAACCGAACAGGAGGAGCGCCTCCGCGGGAAGGCCGTCGCGGCCGGCCCTGCCGGTTTCCTGGTAGTAGCTCTCAACGTTGCGCGGGAGATCGTAGTGGACTACGAACCGGACGTTGGGTTTGTCGATTCCCATGCCGAAAGCGACCGTGGCAACCACGATCTGCAGGTCGTCGCGCTGGAATGCCTCCTGCACGCTCCGGCGCTCGCGATCCGGGAGTCCCGCGTGGTAGGGAGCGGCGCGAAAACCGGCTTCCACGAGGCGGCCGGCCACTGACTCGACCCGCTTGCGGGACAGGGCGTACACGATGCCCGGTTCGCCTTCGCCGCGCTCCCGCAGAAACGCGCTCAGCTGGGCGAACGGCTTGACCTTCTCCGTCACCGTGTAGCGGATGTTGGGTCGGTCGAAACCGGCGACAAAACAGGGGGCGCGTTCCAGTCCGAGCTGGCGGACGATGTCGGCGCGGGTCTGGGAGTCCGCGGTGGCGGTCAGGGCGATCAGGGGAACGCCGGGGAAGAGGGCGCGCAGGCGGCCCAGTTGCACATATTCGGGTCTGAAGTCGTGCCCCCACTGGGAGATGCAGTGGGCCTCGTCCACGGCAAAGAGGGAGACGGAAAGGCCGCGTAGCCGCTCGATGAAGGAGTCGGACATCAACCTCTCCGGCGCCACATAGAGGAGCTTGAGACGCCCGGCATGGAACTGCGCCAGTACGTGTCGAGACTCGGTTTCACCGAGGGTCGAGTTGTAAAAGGCCGCTGCAACGCCGTTTGCGGTCAGGGCGTCGACCTGGTCCTTCATGAGGGAGATGAGTGGGGAGACCACCAGCGCGGTTCCTTCCCGGTGGAGCGCCGGTATCTGGTAGCAGAGGGATTTTCCCCCTCCGGTCGGCATCAGCACGAAGGCGTCCTCGCCGCGGATCAGCCCCTCAACGATCTCTTCCTGATAGGGTCGGAAGGCGCCGTAGCCGAAGACGGTTTTCAGTGTTTGATGGATGGTCATGTCACGTAGATGCAGTCCCGGAGAGGAGTCGATATCACGTCATGCGCCGGATCGACATGCCGGGTGCGCCGTCTCCGGGCCCGGACAGGGGAGCCTGGATGCGTGGTCGCATGTCGGTATCGGGTAAAACGGGAAAAATGCGGAAGGTGAAAAGCGCGTATCGTGGTGTCTGTATCTCCGCCCTGTTGCCGCGGAGGGGATCGAATAACGTCACGGTTCAAAGATTGATCCGAAGAACTCCTCCATTTTCTTTCGAGCGGTCAGGGCAATTCCATGGGTGCCCCGCAGCTTTCCGTTAATCAGGTCCTCAACAATGCGGTGATCCAGTTCGGCATTCTTCGCCCAGACGTTTATCGTCATTCCGGCGGCGCTGAGTTTTTCTTCAATAATCCGTAATCTCTGCTCACTATTCATCTGATCAGACTCCAGTCAAAAATTGACGTATGCGTCACCGCGTCTTGCACGGTGCGAACGGTACGCATCTCCGTCCTGCATCCTGTTTGCAAAAAAATGAAAGGCGATAGTACACCTTTTTTTCCTACTATTCAATGATTGTGCACGCGGGCCGGCATCGGATCCGTTCAGTGCATCTCCCTCGGCTGTCCCGTGCAGGACAGGACGCTGCTCCAGAGCTTACCCTGCGGGTCAATCTGTTTCCTGCCCGATACGGCATGGGCGATGGGGAGGTGGGTTGCCTCTCCCTTCCAGACTCCCACCACCATATTGGTCCGTCCGGCCATCCCCGCATGAACGGCATGGTGTCCCAGCAGAAGGCAGAAAGCTGAATCGCGGGCATTGGGCGGGGTGCTGCGGATGGTGTAGCTGGGGTCGATGTACTTCAGGTTGATTTCCGTTCCGGCGTTTCGGAAGTGATCCCGGATATGATCCCGGAGAAAGACCCCGATGTCTCCCAGGCGCTCGTTTCCCGATGCATCCCGTTCGAGGGTCTTTTCCATCAGGCTCTGGCCGGCGCCCTCTCCGACAACGATGACGGCGTGTCCCCGTTCCGCGAGCCTGGTTCGCAGGGCCGGGAGAAAACCCTCCAGGGTGAAGGGAACCTCGGGGATCAGGCAGAAGTTGACATCGCTGTTGGCAAGGGTCGCATAGGTGGCGATGAAGCCCGACTGGCGCCCCATCAGCTTCACCAGGCCGATGCCGTTGCGCGCGCCCATGGCCTCGCAGTTCGCGGCCGAGATCACCTTTCTCGCCTCGGAGATGGCGGTTTCGAAACCGAAGGACTCCTCCACGAACAGGATGTCGTTGTCGATGGTCTTGGGGATGCCGATAACCGCGATCCTCAGTCCTCGCCGTTTTATCTCTTCAGCCAGGGCCTGCGCCCCTTTCAGTGTTCCGTCCCCGCCGACGGCGAACAGGATGCCCACATCCAGGTGCTCCAGGGTGTCCACCATCTCTCCCGCGTCCTGCGGGCCCCGTGACGTTCCGAGGATGGTCCCTCCCTGGAGATGGATCCCTTCCACGGTTTCGGGGGTGAGGATCATGGGTCGGTTGCGGTTCTCTTTTGTCAACCCTTCGTATCCGTAGCGGAAACCGAACACCGTGCGCACCCCGTAGTGGTGGAACAGGCTGAGGACAACGGCCCGTATCACGTCGTTCAATCCGGGGCAGATGCCGCCGCAGGTGACGATGCCGCAGGAGAGGCGCTTGGGGTCGAAGAGGATCCGCTCCCGCGGCCCGGCCGCTTCGAATGCGGGCGGCGGGGTCCCCCGTTCAAGATAGGTCTGGATCTCGTAGAGCCGGGAGTGGTACAGGACATGGTCCCCGTCATCGACGAAGCGGACCATGGACATGGGAGAGGGGATGCGGCATTCATCAAGCCGGTCGACGGAGAAATCAAGATCCGTGTTTTCCATGGAAGTCTCCTGTTTTTCCCGTTTTCACGGGGTGAAAAAGTCGCGGCGCCGACCGTCCGCCTCCAGTTCACGCCAGATGAGGGCCGCCGCGCCGAGCACGGCCGCGGCGCCGTCCGGGAGCCCGGACGGGAGAAGCCGCACCTTACCCCGGTAGATGTCCAGCAGGTGTTCATCCAGGGAAATGCGTGTCGGTTCGAAGAGCAGTTCTCCGGCGGCGGCAAGGCCGCCGAACAGGATGATGGCCTCCGGGCTGGTGATTGCAACCGCGTCCGCCAGTTTCATGCCGAGGATGCGCCCCGTCTCCCGGAAGGCGTCCACGGCAATGGCATCGCCCCGCTGTGCGGCTTCGAAGACCTCCCGCGCCGTCAGGTCGCGGAAACTGTAGTGACGCAGTTCGCTTTCCTCAAGCCGATCCGCCAGGAGGGTCATGACCGTTCGGCAGAGACCGCCCGCCGAGGCGTATGTTTCAAGGCATCCCCGCTTGCCGCAGGCGCATCGGCGTCCCCGGGGATCCACGACCGTGTGGCCGATTTCTCCTGCAAAGCCGTCCGCCCCGTACAGGAGTTCTCCATTGACCACTACCCCGCTCCCGACGCCGGTACCGAGAGTGATGACGAGGAAGTGCCGCATCCCCCGCGCGGCGCCGAATTCCATCTCGCCGATGGCTGCGGCGTTGGCGTCATTGGTGATGGACACGGGGACCGAGAATCTGTCGCGGAACAGCGCGGCGAGGTTCACCGATGCCCCCCAGTTCAGATTGGGCGGATTCTGCACGAAGCCCGTATAGTAGTTCGCGTTGGGGGCGCCCACGCCGATGCCTTTGAGAATGCACGACTCGGAAAAGGGAAAAAAGGCTTCCTCAAATCTGCCGTGGACTCGGGAAACAAGGAGTGACGCAGGTTCTTCCGCTCTGGTGGGAAGGGTCTCCCGTGCCAGGCATTTCCCGTCTCTATCCACGATAGCGAAGGAGGTGGTTGTCCCACCGATGTCGATACCGAGAACCACATGCGACGGTGTCATTGACGACCTCACTGTTTCGGAAGGAATCGGTTGACAGAGGGGGTATCGCGGCCGCGGAAGGAGCCGTCGGGCGGCTACGTGGTACAATAGTAGCCGATTCTTCCCTTTTGTCCAACAGATGGATTCCCCGCCGGGAGGAGGGCAAACCGGTTTTCTTTGACCTGGATCATGTGACTGCTCCCCCCGGAAGGGGTACAGTTGCACAAAAACGACAGGAAAGGAGAAATATCATGGCAGACGTTCAAGGAGACATACTCGGCCGGGCACTGGAACTGAAGGAACTCATCGCGTACCAGGAGGGGGCCGTGGTCAGCAAGACCCTCGTGGATCGGGGCATCGGAACGATAACACTGTTCTCGTTCGACGCAGGCCAGGGCCTCAGCGAGCATACCGCCCCGTTTGACGCCTTCGTGCAGGTTGTCGACGGCGAGGCGGAGATTACCATATCCGGCGTTGTTTCTCCCGTCAGGGCCGGCGAGATTATCATCATGCCCGCCAATCAGCCCCATTCCCTCAAAGCGCGGGAAAGGTTCAAGATGCTCCTCGTCATGATACGGGCGTAACGGGAAGGCGGCACGGGGAAAGACCGTTGCCCGTCGGCAATCGTCGCGCTACGGGAGGCCTCCCGTTGCTCTCATGGCGAGACGGCCGGCCAGGTCGTCCATGAACTGACGGGCGGAACGGCCGGAGCGCTGCCCCTTGAACAACGCCCATCGCAGGGCTTCGGTGCGGAGTTCGTCCATGCCGATTGCCAGACCCATCCGCTCGGCGTAGTGCTCGACAATGGACAGGTAGGTTTCCTGTGAGAAGGGATAGAAGCTGAGGGTCAGGCCGAAGCGGTCGGCAAGGGAGAGCTTTTCCGAGATGGCTTCTTCGGGATGGATCTCACCCCCAAGGTTGTCGTTCATGGGTTCCGGCATCAAGTGGCGGCGGTTGGAGGTGGCGTAGAGGAGTACGTTCTCCGGCCGCGCCTCGATCCCTCCCTCCAGGATGGCCTTCAGCTCACGGTAGGAAACCTCGCCTTCATCGAAGGCCAGGTCGTCGCAGAACAGGATGAAGCGCCACGGGAGTCCGCGCAGCAGCCGCAGGATGTCCGTGATCTGGAGCAGGTCTCCCTTCTGCACCTCAACCATCCGCAGTCCCCTGGACGCGAAGGGGCGCAGCAGCCCCTTGATGCAGGATGACTTTCCGGTCCCCCGTTCGCCCCACAAAAGGACGTTGTTCGCCGGAAATCCCGCAACGAACTGGGCCGTGTTGCGGGTCAGTTCCTCCTTGGCGTCGTCCACTCCCACCAGGTCGTCCAGATCGAAAAGGTGGGGGTGCGCCACCGGCGCGAGCCTGCCTCCTTCCCTGCGCCTCTCCCAGCGAAAGGCTATGTGGTTTTCGAAAAGAGATGTATCGAGACACTCTTCGGTTCCGGGTGAAGCGAGGAGCCTGTCGACCCGTTCCAGAATGTGTTCCATCCGGTCAAATAGTTTATTCCAGTCTCTGTTTTGTTCCGTGTTCATGGGTGTCTGTTCCGTATTATTTACGATATTCGATTGTGCAGTCTTCGACTATTCAGCCCTTCAGACTGCACTCCCGCTCCCAGTCCGGGTAGCCGTCGCCGGTTATCTCCAAGAATGATTCGATCCTTCTTTCGTAGTAGGGGATGTCCGCGCACTCCCGTTCAATTTTCTCGCAATATGCGGCGGAGACAAGTCCTTTGTCGCGGAGGAAGCGGTACAGTTCCCTGATTCCCCGCAAAATGCCGCTGATTTCCCCGATTGTCGGTTCCATGGTGGAGATGATGTACCAGGTGGCGGCGAAGCGGCGCACCAGTCCGGGCTCTTCATCCAACAGGTTCCGCCGCTGCGAAGCGACCACGAAGTCGAGGAGGAAGTAGTCCGCCCCATGGGCAAGGAATCCCGCTTCCTCCGGAACGGCGCCCCGCTCCAGGAGGGTGCGGTGAAACTCCCGCAGAAGTTCCCGGCAGAGCCCGTCCACCCGTATCTCGTCCTGATCGCTCCTTATATGGAAATCGTCATTCTTCACCTCAAACATGTCGATTGTCCCGCCTTCACTCATCACTCATCACTTATAACTTTTCACTTTTTACTTTTCACATTTCTCACCTGTGCAGCCGCGGGTCCAGCGCGTCCCGAATGCCCTCGCCCAGGAGATTGTACGCCAGAACGGTGACCAGGATGGCGAGCCCCGGGAACAGGGAGAGCCACCAGGCGAACTCCAGGTAATCCTTGCCGGAGGTGAGGATGTTTCCCCAGCTTGGGGTCGGGGGCTGGACGCCGATGCCCAGGAACGACAGGGCTGATTCCGTGAGGATCGCCCCGCCGACGCCGAGTGTGGCGGCAACCAGCATGGGAGCGGCAGCGTTGGGCAGAATATGGCGGAAGATGATGCGTATGTCCGACGCGCCGATGGAGCGCGCGGCCATGATGTAGTCCCGCTCCTTGATGGACAGAACCTCCGCCCGCACCAGGCGGGCCACGCCCATCCAGCTGGTTACGCCTATCACCAGCATGATGATCCATATGGAAGGTTCCAGCAGGGCAATCATGGCGAGGATGAGGAAGAAGGTGGGGAAGCAGAGCATGATGTCCACGAAGCGCATGAGGATGCTGTCGAACCAGCCGCCGTAGAAGCCCGAGACAAGGCCGACCAGCGTGCCGATGGCCATGGCGATGCCCACGGCCACGAAACCCACGTACAGGGAAATCCTCGTGCCGAAGATGACGCGGGAGAAGACGTCCCGGCCAAGCTCGTCGGTCCCCATCCAGTGGGAGGCCGACGGCGGAAGAAGAACCTGGTAGGCGTTGATTGCGGCCGGGTCCCGGGGCGTGATGATGGGCGCAAGGAGGGAAACGGCGAACAGTACCGCGACGACCACGCCGCCTGCCAGGGCGAACCGGTTGCGTCGAAAGCTTTTCCAGAACACCGAATAGAAATAGGAACTCCTGAAATCCATGGTGTTAATCACCTCACGTCCTGCCGTGGCGGATGCGCGGATCGGCGATGGAGTAGCAGATATCCGCCAGCAGGTTTCCAATCAGGGTGAGAAAGGCGCCGATGACCAGTATTCCCATGATCAGGGGATAATCGCGCATCATTACCCCCTGGTAGAAGAGCTGGCCCATGCCGGGAATGGCGAAGATGGTCTCGAAGATGACGCTTCCGCCGATGAGTCCCGGAAGGGAAAATCCCAGGAAGGTGATGACCGGCAGAAGAGCGTTCCTGAGGGCGTGGCGAAGGATTACGGTACGCTCCGGCAGCCCCTTGGCACGCGCCGTGGTGATGTAGTCCTGGCGGATTACCTCCAGCATGCTGGAGCGCATGTAACGGGAGAGTCCGGCGAGGCTGCCGAAGGTCATCACGCCAATGGGCAGGACCAGGTGTTTCATCATGTCCAGAAACCATGCCGCCGGCCCCAGTCGGTCGCTTCCCAGGGAATGGATACCGGAAATGGGGAGCCAGCCGAGCTTCACCCCGAAGAAATACATCAGCAGCAGGGCCAGCCAGAAGGTTGGCACGGCGAAACCGACGAAGACGAACACCGTGATTCCTTTGTCCAGAAGGGTGTCCCGCCGCACCGCGGCGAGGATGCCGATGGGGAGGGCCAGGCCGAACTCCAGGATCAGCGCCACGATATTCAGGGAAAGGGTTATGGGGATCCGTTCGGCAATTTTGTCCGTCACCGGCCGGTTGTCCGGGGCGAAGGAGCGGCCGAAGTCCAGCCGGGCCATCCGTCCCAGCCATTGGACGTACTGCACGTGGAGAGGCTTGTCCAGGCCGTAGAACTCGCGGATCCTCTGGCGCGCCTCGGCCGAGACCTTGGGGCTCATGGAAATCTGCATGTCCACCGGCTCTCCGGGCGCCAGGTGGATCACCGCGAAGGTGATGAGGGTGATGCCGAACAGGAGCGGGATCAGCATCAGGATGCGTTTTGCGAGGTAGGTGATCATAGCTGGTGAATAGGATGATGATGTAGGGGCAAACCTTGTGTTTGCCCGGCTGTTGGGCGATCACAAGGATCGCCCCTACGAGTTGAACTTATTTGTATACCTGCTCTTCCTTCGGCACGTACCACCTGATGAAGTTGTACGATATGCCTGCGGGCGCCGGCTCGATGCCCCTGAAACGGGCGCTGACCACCGGCAGGGCGTCAGGCACGTAGAGGAAGGTATAGGGCTGCTCTTCGACCAGGATCTCCTGGATGCGGTAGTAGCACTTTTTCCTCTTTTCCCTGTCGAAGGTCCTTCTCCCCTCTTCAAGGAGGCGATCCACCTCGGCGTTCCTGAAGTTGATGAAGTTCAGTTCCTTAGGCCCGGTCTTGGTGGAGTGCCAGACATCGTAGATGTCGGGATCCTGCGTGATGGTCCAGGCTAGGATGACCGCTTCGAAGTTTCTCTTGTCGATGAAATGGGTGATGAAAGAGGACCATTCCAAGACCCGTATCTTGACGTCGATTCCTATTTTTTTCAAGCGCTGCTGGATAATCTGCGCCGTCTTCAGGCGCTGCTCGTTGCCCTGGTTTGTCAGCACCGTGAATCGAAACGGCCGGCCGTCCTTTACAAGCATGCCGTCCGACCCGCGTTTCCATCCCGCTTCCGCCAAAAGTGTTCGAGCCTTTTCCGGATTAAAGCCGAAGTCCTTTACCGTGGAGTTGTACTGCCAGGCGCCCGGCTTGTAGGGCCCGTGCGCCGCCTGCCCCATGCCCAGGAGCGCTCCCTGGATGATCTCGTCTTTGCTGATTGCGGATGTTATGGCCCGGCGTACCCTTTTGTCGGTAAACAGAGGATTACGCAGGTTGTAGCCGAGGTAGACGTAGGTCGAGGACGGGTAACGGTACTTGTTGAAGCGGGACGTGAATTCCGGTGTTTCGGTCTGGCGCTTGTATTGGACCGGGGTAAGAGACATCATGTCCAGCCCGCCTGCCTTCAGTTCCATATACATAGTCGAGGGGTCCGGGATGATGCGGTAGACGTAGCGATCGATGAAAGGGCGTCCTTCAAAGTAAGTATGGAAGGATTCCAGTACGACCTTCTGTCCGGCTATCCATTCCTTGAAGCGGTAGGGACCCGTTCCGACCGGATTGCGGGAGAGGGGACTCTTCGTGATGTCTTTTCCTTCCAGCAGATGGGCGGGAAGTATCGGCATTCCCCATGAGGCAAGAGCCGGGGCAAAAGGCCTGCCATAGGTGACGCGGAAGGTGTGGGGATCGGGAGTTTCCGCCTTTTTGATCTGCTTGAAGTCCTCGGCATAGGCGGTGGGTGTCTTGGGATCGATGGTGACACGGTAGGTGTAGAGGACGTCACGCGAGGTAAAGTCGCCGCCGTCGTGCCATTTCACGCCGCGGCGCAGATGAAAGGTAATGACCAGCCCGTCCGGCGATACCTCCCAGGATTGGGCCAGGTCTCCGACAAGGTTCATGTTCTTGTCGTACTTGAGCAAACCGTTGTAGACGAGCGCCGCCACGTCGAAGGATGCGCTGTCGGAGGCGAGGATAGGGATCAGGTTGGAAGGTTCGCCGATGGTCCCCTCCACTAGTGTGTCTCCGCACGCGGGTTTGCCCGGGCCGCGGGACAGGTGCGATGGGGGCTTTGCGCTGCCGTCGCACGCCGCGAGGAACGGCGCGGCCAGGGCAAGGACCAGGAGGGCGCGGAACCATCTCCTCATTTCCCACCCGTCTCAGCCTTGAGTTTTCTGATCTTCTCGGCAATGGACTTGTTTTCCGGGTCCAGCTTGAGCGCCCGCTGCAGGGTGGACAGGGCGCGGCGATGGTCTTTCTTTGCGGCATAGGCTTCCGCCAGATGTTCGAGGATGGTTGCGTCGTCTTCCGAGAGCTTTACGGCTTTTTCCAGGTTGGCGATTGCCTCATCGTAACGCTTCATCTTGAAATAGATCCAGCCGAGGCTGTCGCGGATGTACCCGTCATCGGGTCGCAGGGCCACGGCCTTTTTCAGGTACCCCAATGCCTCGTTCAGGTGGATGCCCATCTCCGCGTAGGTGTAGCCCAGGTAGTTCAGGGCCTGCGCGTCGTTGGGCGACAGGACAAGGACCTTTTTGAGACGGGCGATGCTTGCTTCCCGGTCGCCGGTCTTGTCGAACAGGACGGCGATGCGGAACTGGATGGCCGGATTGGAAGTGAACGTGTCATCCACGTCGGTGAGTACCTTCAGTGCTTCCACGTTCCGTTCCAGCGATTCGTAGATGCCGGACAGGTAGAGATGCAGTTCCGGCTTTTCCGGATGCACAGCGATGGAATCTTTCAGGAGGGAGACGCCCCGCTCCGGTTCCCCTTTTTCCTTATAGAGAAAGGCAAGCTGACCCAGCGCATCGAAATAGACGGGTGACGTTTTCGAAATCGAGGAGAATTCCTTGATGGCGCGGTCATACTCTTTTTTCTCCGAATAGGCGGTTGCAAGATAGAGCCGGATGGTGTCGGCCTGGGGGTCTTGGGAAAGGAGGGCGGTGAATTCCCGGATGGCCTCGTCGTATCGTTCCAGTTCCAGATAGATGAGCCCCATCTTGCGCCGGACTTCCCGGCCCTCAATCCCCTGCGCGGGGAGAGTCTGCAGGAGGGCGAGAGCTTCTTCCAGTTGCTCCTGCTGAATATAGAGCTGAATCAGATGCTGTGTAACGTTCAGGTTTGACGGGTTGACGGCAAGCACCTCGCGATAGATTTTTTCCGCCTCGTCGTAGAGTCCCTCCTCTTCCAGGGAAAGGCCCAGATCGATCATAGCCTGTTCGAAGTCGGGTTTCAGTTCAACCGCCTTGCGGTAGTATGCGGAGGCCTCGCGGTTCAGTTTCATCCGGTCGTAGGCCTTGCCCAGGTAGTAGTACCCCACCGGAGAATCGGGAGAGACCTTCAGGAGGTTTTTCAGGACCTTGACCGCGTCTTCGTACTCGTACACCTTCAGGTAGGAAACCGCCAGGTTGACGTATGCGTCTTCCTTGTCGGGCGCCAGTTCCAGTGACCTGGTGAAGTGGGGAATGGCCTCCTTGTCTTTACCCGTGGCGGCCAGGATCATGCCGAGAAGCATGTGGGCGGGACGATAGTCCGGATCGAATCCGAGCGCGGTTTCGCAGGCGTCGATGGCTTCCTGGGGTTTGTTGAGCTTCAGGGATGCTTCCGCCACCTTCCTGTGGAGGAACGGTGACCGGGGGTCCTCGCTAATCGCCTCCTTCAGGAGCATCAGGGCGCCTTCGGGGTCTCCCTCAAGGATGCGGATGCGTGACAGGGAATAGATGTAGAGGCCGCGTGACGCCTTCTTTGTTTCAATCATCTTGTCGGAAGGACCGGTGACGTCCGGATTCCGGGTTGAGCCGCCGTGGCTGCAGGCAGGAACCAGCAATAGAGTGAGGGTGAGGATGACGGGAGTGATGTTCATCGGGATAATCCGGCAGAAAAAAACAGACAGGGAGGAGAAAGGTGTCTTTCGTACAGGTTTCTCCGCGGCGCTGTCTGGTTCGGTTAGGGTTATTTCATGCAACGATTGTCGGAGTGTTACAGGATACCGTGAATCCGTGACGCCTTCACGCCTTCGCCTTCGCGGAACGCCTCGGTTTCTTGCGTTCCAGTGGGTTGAGCCGGCCCGACGAAGTTCACCCGGCACAACCGGAGTGAACTTCGTCGTCGACGTTCTAACCCCGGCATTCCGCTTGCCTCGGCATTCAGACCTCACGGATTCAGGGATAAGAAAGCCGTGTCTGCATCCGTCTCCGACGCAGCCGGAGGAAGGGACTGGGTATTTCGAAAAAAATCGGTACAATGAACAAAAGGAACGGTCTGTTGATGCGTGTAAAATATTGAAAAAAGCTATCACAAATAGGTAGTATCGTCAATTGATTATGCGAGGCTCGATGACACGATTTCTCCGTGTCGTACAGAGGTTTTTCCATGGAACGGCATCATATCGAAGCCCTGCTCGACCCCGCGGCGTACGGTGAACGGACAACGTCCGTGAGCATCGTGCAGACCCATGTGTCGTTTCTCTTCCTTACCGACACCCATGTCTACAAAATCAAGAAGCCGGTGGATTTCGGATTCCTCAATTTTACCACCCTCGACCGCCGCCGGTTTTTCTGTGAAGAGGAGGTGCGCCTCAACCGGCGGCTCTGCCCGGACGTCTACCTGGGTGTCGTGGAACTGCGCGAGTCTCCGTCAGGGGTTTCCTTTCACGGGAGCGGCACGGTGATCGACTACGCGGTCCGCATGAAGAGGCTTCCCGGAGAGCGGATGCTGGACAGGCTGCTGGCAGAGGGAAAGGTCGGTGAAGAGGATGTCCGGCGCATCGCCCGCGTGATCGGAGAGTTTCACCTCCACGCGGAACGGGGCAGGGAGATCGACGTATACGGGGGCATCGAGACCATCCGATGCAACTGGGAGGAAAATTTCCGCCAGATAGCCCCCTTCGTATCCCGGGTGCTGAGTGAAAATGATCTGCGGCTGCTGCGCCGATGGGTGGAACGGTTCCTGGGGGAACGGCCGGACCTGTTCGCTCGACGGGTGGCGGAGGGCCATATTCGGGACTGCGACGGGGATATCCACAGCGAGAACATCTGTCTCGACGACAGGGTGTACATCTTCGACTGCATCGAGTTCAACGCCCGCTTCCGTTTTACCGACACCGCGTCGGACATCGCCTTCCTCCTCATGGACCTTGAGTTCCGGGGGAGGCGCGACCTGGCGGAAATCCTCCTCGATGAGTACCTGACGGTTGCCGATGACCTGGAATTGCCGGAAGTTCTCGACTTCTACCGGGTCTACCGGGCCTGCGTACGGGGCAAGGTGGAGAGCTTCCGCCTCGACGATCCCCAGGTGTCCGAAAGCGACAAGGGGGCTGTGCGCGAGTCGGCGCGGCGCCATTTCCGCCTTGCCCGGGGGTACATCCTGCGGCGGGAGCTGCGTCCTTCCCTGATCGCCTTTTCCGGTCTCATGGGCACGGGCAAGAGCACCCTGGCATGTGGGCTCTCCTTCCAGCTCGGGCTGGATCTCGTCAGCTCCGACATTCTGCGCAAGGAGCTGGCGGGAGTTCCCGCCACGGAACATCGCCGCGATGCCTTTAATGAGGGGCTCTATTCTCCTGAGTTCACGAGGCTGACCTACGGGGAGATGCTCCGGCGCACGCGGGAATCCCTGCGCGCCGGACGAGGCGTTGTCGTCGACGCGTCATTTTCCCGCCGGGAAGACCGTGCCTGTTTCGCGGGTCTGGCGAGGGAGATGGGAGTTCCTCTCCATTTTTTTCACGCAGCGTGTCCGGAAACGGTTATCATGGGCCGCCTGGAGGCCCGAACGGGTGAGCCGCTCCAGGTGTCGGACGGACGGATGGAACTCCTTGTCCGGCAGCGGGACGACTTCGAACCGATCTCCGCCGGCGAGGAAGGGTGCGTTGAGGTTGATTCCTCGCCGCCGTCTGACGAGACAGTTGATGCGATTCTGAAGATTCTCGGGCTGCTGTGACGGAATGGGAAAGAGATCTGCCGGGTTTTCAAAACCCGGCAGATCTGAGGTTGAGAGCATCAAAGACGGCTCCGCATCAAACGGGAGGTACGGCATGGAACAAAAAGCAGCCCATATGACCGAGGATCGTGCCGATAGCGCACTTGCCCGCGAGTTGGAAACGGCGCGGCGCATTCAGCTTCTGCTTCTGCCGGAGGTTCCCCATGGCGTGCTGGGGGTTCGCATTGCCTGCCGCTCCATCCCTGCCCATCAGGTTGGTGGCGACTACTACGATTTTTTCCGCTGGGACGAATCCACTCTCGATCTGGTGATCGCGGATGTCTCGGGCCATGACCTGGGCGCGGCCCTGATCATGGTAGAGACGCGGAGCGTGCTCCGCGCCCATGCCTATCGGGCCGGGGACGCCGGGGATGCCCTTTCCATGCTCAATGAGCTGCTCTATGACGACCTTACCCGCACGGAGCTCTTTCTCAGCATGTTTTACGCGAAGTATTGCACCGATACCCGCCTCTTCTCTTACGCCAGCGCCGGTCACAACCCGCCGCTCCTTCTCCGCTGCGGCAGGGAGGGGTGCATGGACCTGGACGCCGACGGCATGATCCTGGGGGTGATGAAAGGGGTGACCTTCGAGGAAAAGAACATCCGGCTCCAGGATGGGGATATGCTTGTCCTGTACACGGACGGCATAACGGAGACCAAGAGCGGCTCCGGCGAACTTTTCGGCAGGGAGCGGCTCTGTCGCGCCGTGTATGCCCATCGCGGCGCGCCTCCCGAGGCCGTTATCGATGGTGTGCTCGCGGAGGTGCGCGTCTTTTCAGGAGACGGTGCGCTCCAGGACGATATTTCGCTGGTGGTGATGAAGATTGACTGATTTCCGATTGCGTGGCGCCTGAACGCCGAGACGAGCCGTCACGCCTCGGTTTCTCGCATTTCCGAGGGTTGAACCGGCTCCACGAAGGTCACCCGGCGTAACCGGCGTGAAACAGCGTCGGCGACGTTCAAACCCCGGCATTCCGCTCGTCTCGGCGTTCAGGCGCCACGCATTCAGGTGATTTGCAAGGAGAACCGTTGTCATGGAAATAGCCGTTACGGAAAATTCCGGCGTGACCATTCTTACGCCCATGAACGAGAGGCTCGACGCCCATAATTCGGATACCCTGAAAGGGGCGATGAAGGAGTCCTTCGAAGCCGGCGCGAAGAACGTGCTGGTGGATCTCAGCAACGTGCGATTCATCGACAGCTCTGGCCTCGGTGCGCTGGTATCGGGATTCAAGAATTCCGTTTCCCATCGGGGTCGCCTGACCCTGTCCGGCCTCCAGGAACAGGTGAGGTCCATGTTTGAACTGACCCGCCTCCATAGGGTTTTCGAGATTTATGAAGGTCTTGATGAGGCTCTTGCATCCTTCGCCGAAGGTGATGTCCACGGGTAACGGCAGCGGGGGGGGGGCGGTGTTTTCTCCGCGGTGAGGTCGTCATGGGAAGGAATACCATCGAACTGGATATCAAGGTCCCGAACCAGACACGGTACCTGAGCCTGATCGGCAGGATTGGGGATGCCCTTGCCCGTGAGCTGGAAGAAGAGGGCGGCGGAAGGGAAGTCCTGGCCGATCAGCTCAACGTGGTGCTGACCGAGGCCATGTCGAACGCGATTCTGCATGCCCACGATGATGACCCGGACAAAACCGTGCACATTTCCCTTTCCATCTCGGACCACGAGCTCTGCATCAGGGTGTTCGACCAGGGTCGGGGATTCGACCTGGACGCCGTGGGAGAGCCCGACGACGAAGGGGCCCGGGAGCACGGGCGCGGGCTCTTCATCATCAGGTGCGTGATGGATGTGGTGACCTACCGGAGGTCGAAGGGCTTCAATGTCCTGGAGATGAGGAAGAAACTGCGGTAGGGGCGCGGTCGCCGCGCCCCGGTAGGACTGCCGGGGGTGTGCGGGAATCAGCGCAGGGCGGGATGACCTGTGCAGGGCGGGATGACCTGTGCAGGGCGGGATGACCCCGCCCCTACGGATTCGTGGTGGATTTTTTGCGGAACCAGAGTATGACCATCGCCGTTCCGAACAGGAACAGCGGGATACTCAGCATCTGGCCCATGGTGAAAATCCCGAAGAGATACCCAACCTGCTGATCCGGCTCCCGGAAAAATTCCACAAAGGTGCGGAACAGGCCGTACAGTGCCAGAAAGGTCCAGAGGACGATCCCCGCGGGCGCCTTGGAACGGCGTGCCAGCCAGATGAAAAAGAACAGAACCGGACCCTCGAGGATTGCCTCGTAGAGCTGGGACGGATGGCGGGGCTGGGGGCCTGCGTAGGGAAAGACGATGCCCCACGGCACATCGGTAACCCGACCGTACAGCTCTCCGTTGATGAAGTTGCCGAGCCGCCCGAGCCCCAGTCCGATGGGGGCGGCCTGGGTTATGAGGTCTGCGACCTGCAGGAAGGTGATCTTTTTCTTGCGTGCGAACCAGAAAGCAGCGATAACGGTGCCGGCGAGCCCGCCGTGGAACGACATTCCCCCTTCCCACACCGCGAGAATCTTGAGGGGGTTGGCAAGATAGAAGGAAAAGTTGTAAAACAGGGCGTACCCGAGTCGGGCGCCCAGGATCAGCCCGACCGCCAGATAGAAAATCAGGTCCGAGATGTCGTCCATGGTAAGAGGGAGGCCTTTTCGCTTCACGTCGGAGCGGGCCAGAAAATAGGCGGCGGCGAAACCGATGATATACATGAGACCGTACCAGCGGAACTGGAGAGGTCCGATACGCAGGAAAACCGGGTCGATGTGGGGGAATTGCATGAGAATTTCCTTTGGAATTTTTCCTATTACATACCAGTAAACGTTCGACCAGTCAATCAGAGCGGTCGGTATTCGGCCGCGAGCCATTATACAGCAAGGGGTGAAAGACGAATGAGTACCGACGACAAGAAGGTCATCTATACGATGATGGGAGTGAGCAAGTTTTACGACAAGCGGCAGGTCCTGAAGGACATTTCCCTGTCCTATTTCTACGGCGCCAAGATCGGCGTGCTCGGCCTCAACGGCTCGGGCAAGAGTTCCCTGCTCCGCATCCTGGCCGGTGTGGACAAGGACTTCATCGGCAAGACCATCCTTTCTTCCGGCATGACGGTCGGCTTCCTTGAGCAGGAGCCGCGGCTGGACCCGGAAAAGACGGTGCGGGAGGTCGTGGAGGAGGGTGTGCAGGGGACGGTCGACCTGATGAATGAGTTCAACCGCATCAACGAGCGTTTCGCGGAACCCATGTCCGACGACGAGATGGCGGCGCTGTGCGAGCGGCAGGCCGAGGTGCAGGAAAAGCTGGACGCCGTGGATGCCTGGGACCTGGATTCGCGCCTGGAGATGGCCATGGACGCCCTGCGCTGCCCTCCGCCCGAGACGAACACGGCAACCCTTTCCGGCGGAGAGAAGCGGCGGGTGGCACTGTGCCGCCTCCTGCTCCAGCAGCCCGACATCCTCCTCCTGGACGAGCCCACCAACCATCTGGACGCCGAGTCGGTGGCCTGGCTGGAGCACCACCTGCAACGCTATCCCGGCACCATCATCGCTGTGACACACGACCGCTACTTCCTGGACAACGTGGCCGGCTGGATTCTGGAGCTGGATCGGGGGGAGGGGATTCCCTGGAAGGGGAACTACTCCTCCTGGCTGGAGCAGAAGGAAGATCGCCTGCGACGGGAAGAGAAATCCGAGAGCGAGCGCCGCAAGACTCTGCAGCGGGAACTGGAGTGGATCCGCATGTCGCCCAAGGGGCGCCATGCAAAGGGCAAGGCACGCATCACCTCCTACGAGGAACTGTTGGGGCAGGAGGGCGAAAAGAGGGCAAGGGACCTGGAGATCTACATTCCGCCCGGACCGCGGCTGGGCAAGGTGGTGGTGGAGGCGGAAGGGGTGAGCAAGGGGTACGGAGACCGGCTTCTCGTGGAGGATATGTCCTTCACCCTGCCGCCCGGCGGCATCGTGGGCGTCATCGGTCCCAACGGCGCGGGCAAGACAACCCTGTTCCGCATGATCACCGGCCAGGAAGCGCCCGACAGCGGCGTCATCCGGGTCGGTGACACCGTGAAACTGGCCTACGTGGATCAGAGCCGTGACGCGCTCGATCCGGAAAAGAGCATCTGGGAAGTGATCTCCGACGGCCAGGACACCCTGCAGCTCGGAAACCGGCAGGTCAATTCCCGGGCCTACACGGCCCGCTTCAACTTCTCAGGCGCCGACCAGCAGAAAAAGGTCGGGATGCTTTCCGGCGGAGAGCGCAACCGGGTCCACTTGGCCCGCATGCTCAAGGAAGGGGCCAATGTCCTGCTGCTGGACGAGCCCACCAACGACCTTGACGTGAACACCATGCGCGCACTGGAAGAGGCCCTGGAGAATTTCGGAGGCTGCGCCGTGGTCATCAGCCACGACCGCTGGTTCCTGGACCGCATCGCTACCCATATCCTCGCCTTCGAGGGTGACAGCAAGACCGTCTGGTTCGAGGGGAACTGGTCCGAATACGAAGAAGACCGTCGGGCGCGGCTGGGCGCGGCCGCGGACCAGCCCCACCGCATCAAGTACCGGCAGCTCACGAGGTGAGTGGTTTCGCGGAATACAAATTGTCCGGGGTGTGCCCCTGATGCAATTAATGATTACTGTAGGGGCAAACCTCGTGTTTGCCCTTCACTTGGGCGAACAGGAGGTTCGCCCCAACGGAGTGTCATTTTGAATATAATAAGGAATCAACACGACTCTCGGGTGTGTGTATGAAAAGAACCACAGTGACCGGCCGCCTTTCGTGCCACCGGGACGGCTATGGGTTCGTGGTTCCGGACGGCGGCGGCGACGATGTGTTCATCCCTGCCCGCTATCTGCGGGAATCCATGCACGGGGACCGTGTCAGGGTGGGTCTCGTGGCGCAACGGGGATTCGGCCGACGCGAGGGGAGGATCATCGAGACCCTGGAGCGGGGGTACACCACCATAGTCGGCCTTTACGAGCCAACCGGCGCCGAGGGAGTCATCATCCCCGATGACCGGCGAATCACCTGCGATATTGCCGTTTCTTCCGCTGATCGGGGGAATGCGCGCGGCGGTGAGGTGGTTGTCGCCGGTATAACCCGCTACCCCGAGGCGGGACGCGGCGCGCGGGCGCGGGTGATTGAAGTTCTGGGCCGACCCGATGACCCGGAGGTGGAGGTCCTGACCATTGTCCGGAAATACGGCTTGCCACACCTTTTCCCCGATGACGTGCGCGCCGCTGCCCGCTCCGTCTCTCCCGCCGTGACGGACGCGGATCGGGAAGGGCGTGTCGATCTCCGGGGCGAGACGACTGTCACCATCGACGGCGAAACCGCCCGCGACTTCGACGACGCCGTGACGGTGCGGAGAGAGGGAAACCATATCCGGCTCCTGGTTTCCATCGCCGACGTCTCCCACTATGTGCCCAAGGGGTCTCCCCTGGATGGCGAGGCATTCAACCGGGGAACGTCGGTCTATTTTCCCGACCGCTGCATTCCCATGCTTCCCGAAGAGCTCTCCAACGGCATCTGCTCCCTCAATCCGCGGGTGGATCGGCTGACGGTGACGGCGGAGATGCTGTTCGACGAAGAGGGGGAAGCGGTGGAGAGCCGTTTCTACCCCAGCGTCATCAGGAGCGACGAACGGCTGACCTATACCGAGGTCAAGGAGATCCTCGCGGACGGAAATCCCGAGACCACGGCGCGCCACCGCGGGCTGCTCGACGACCTGCGGACCATGGAGGAGCTTGCCGCACGGCTTACGGAAAAGAGGAGGCGGAGGGGGAGCATCGACTTCGACCTGCCGGAGCCGGAGATCATCCTGGACCTGCAGGGGAGGCCGGAATCCATCGGCAGGGCCGAGAGGAACCTTGCGCACCGCATCATCGAGGAGTTCATGTTGGCCGCCAACGAGGCGGTGGCAGCCTTTCTGACGGAGCGGAACCTCCCCTGCATGTACCGCGTCCATGAACCGCCCGATCCCTTGAAGCTGAAGGATTTCCGGGATTTCATCAAGCCTCTGGGTCTCTCTTTCCGGTTGCGTGGGGGAACCGTTGCGCCGGGGGAGTTGCAGAGGCTGCTCGCGGAGGTGGACGGCAGGCCCGAGGAGAGAATGGTGAACCAGGTGCTCCTGCGCTGCATGCAGCAGGCGCGCTATGACGCGGAAAATATCGGGCATTTCGGCCTTGCCTCTCCCTGCTACCTGCATTTCACCTCTCCAATTCGCCGCTATCCGGATCTGGTGGTCCATCGCATCCTGAAGGAGTCCCTGGGCGCCGGACTGAAAAAGAGGGACGCGAAGAGGCTTGCCGCCGAACTGCCGGAGATCGCGGAGCAGTCGAGCCGCCGGGAGCGCACGGCCATGGAGGCGGAACGTGAGATTGTGGAATTGAAACGGCTCCAGTACATGGAAGACCGTGTCGGCGACGTGTTCGACGGTTTCATTACCGGCGTTGCCTCCTACGGTTTTTTCGTGGAGCTGTCCGAGCTTCTTGTGGAAGGGCTCGTCCACATGACGGTACTTCCGGATGATTTCTACCGTCTCCTGGAGAAAGAGCATGCCCTTCTGGGCGAACGGAGCGGCCGTCGTTATCGCATCGGCGATTGCGTGCGGGTGCGGGTGGACGGGGTCAGCAGGGCAAAGAAGCGCATCGAGTTTTCCCTTGAGAGCGAGTCGGGACGAGTGGTTTCCGGTCGGGGAGGGCGGGGGGGATCGGGCCGTCTCCCTCCTCGCCCGGCAGGCTCGCGAAACGGCAGGAAGAAGGGCGTGCGGCCGGGGCGGCCCGGCAGGAGGCGGTGAAAGCGGTTGCGCACCAGTGCGGCGCTATGCTAAGGTTTGACGGTTTTTCAGGTATACCGTCGGGATACCGGATGGGAAATCGCGGGAGGCGGCACGACCATGCATGATGAAAAGATTCTGCCGCTTATCGAGCACCTGGTCGAGCTGCGCAAGAGACTGATCATCATCATTGTAGCGGTTGTCATCGGCATGGGGATAGCCTGGAATATCTCCGAGCAGTTCCTGTCGTTCATCGAGCGGCCCCTGACGGGGCGCACCTATCTCAGCGACCTGAAGACGCGTGTCTACGGGGAGATGAAAAAGCGCTATCCGTCCTTGTATGACCGCTATGACCCGGAAAAGGGGGCGCAGGTTTCCATCGTAAACCGCAATCTTTACTACAACGCCCCGCTGGAGGCGTTTTTCGTCCAGTGCAAGGTGGCGCTTATCCTGGGGTTTGTTATCGCGCTTCCGATCGTGTTCCTGCAGGTGTGGCGATTCGTCGCCCCGGGACTCACGGCTCGGGAGAGACGGCTGGTTGTCCCGTTCGTTTCCACGGGGACCGTCAGCTTCTGCGTTGGAGCGCTGTTCTTCCTGGTAGTCATCTGGCCGGTGATCATCAACTTTTCCCTCTCCTACGAAAGCGAGGGATTGCGGAGCTGGTTCAGCCTGAGCGCCTACGTGAACTTCTGTCTTCGCCTGATTCTGGTCTTCGGCCTGATCTTCGAGCTGCCCGTCGTGACCCTGCTCCTGTCGCGGTTTGGCCTCGTCAGCGGGAGGTTCCTGGCCCGCAACAGGAAGTACGCGGTTCTCGCGAGCGCAATCATCGCCGCCTTTCACGCCGATCTGGTGACCATGTTCGTCGTGATGGTGCCCCTCTACCTGATGTACGAGGTGAGCATCTGGGTGGCCTATTTATTTGGAAAGAAGAGGGCGGCGGATTCCGCCGCACGGGCCTGACATGATTATTTGCAGAAACCTGGATGAGCTTCCCGGAAGGATTTCCGGCGCCGTCGTGACCGTCGGCAACTTCGACGGCGTGCACCTGGGACACCGGGAGATCTTCCGCAGGGTACGCCTGGCCGCACAGGAGCTCGGCGGGAATTCGGTGGTTGTAACGTTCTTTCCCCACCCCCTTAAGGTCCTTGCGCCCGAACGCGAGTTTCGCCTGATCACCACGTATGCCGAAAAGGAGAGACTCATCGGGGAAGCGGGGATCGATTTCCTCGTCACTATCCCCTTTTCCCGCGAGTTCGCCGCCGTGTCAGCGGAGCGGTTCGTGAGGGAGATCCTGTCCGGCAGGATCGCCATGCGGAGGCTCATTATCGGGTATGATTACGCATTCGGACGGAACAGGGAAGGGGATGTGCACCTTCTGCGCCGCCTGGGCGAGGAGCTTGGATTCGGCGTGGAGATGCTCGACCAGATAGGCGACGGCGAGACCGGGTTCAGCAGCAGCGCCATTCGGGAACGGATCGCGCTCGGGGATGTCCGGGGCGTGGCGCAACTGCTGGGGCGTCATTTTTCCGTCGGAGGGGTGGTCGTTCACGGGTTTCACCGCGGAAGAGGCATAGGGTTTCCGACCGCCAATGTCCAAGTGGAGGAAGAAATTCTTCCGCTTCCGGGCGTCTATGCGGTAAAGGTGGAGGGAGACGGGTGGGTGCTCGACGGGGCGTGCAATGTTGGAGACAATCCCACCTTTCACGCGTCAAAGGTGACCGTCGAAGCGCATATCCTGGATTTTGACGGGGATCTCTACGGCAGGAGGCTGCGTGTCCATTTTATCGACAGAATCCGTGATGAAAGGGAGTTTCCCGACGTCCATGCCCTTACCGAAGCCATCCGCCATGATGTGGATCGCTGCCGGGAGGTCCTGCGGGATTCCGCGCTCGTGACCTGTCATGATGAATAAAGCGGAAGGAGTAAACGAATCGGGGGGAGCGGTCGAGTCTCGGGAAACGGGCGGAACCGCCGAAGCCCGGAAACCGGAGCGTCGGCGTGCCCGGCACTTCTGGATCGGCATGGGGATAAGCGTTTTTTTTCTGGCGCTCCTGTTCCGCTCCATGGATTTCGCCAAACTGCTGGCGGCGCTTCGGGCCATGGACGCCCTCTTTCTGGTACCGGCCGTGGCTTCCACGTTGTTCAGCTACTATGTGCGGGCATACCGCTGGAAACTGCTGCTGGCGGAGGAAAAGAACACCTCCATGGGCAATCTGTTCGCGGCCGTATCCATCGGCTACATGGCCAATAACCTGTTGCCGGCGCGGATCGGTGAACTGGTGCGTGTGTACGTGCTCGGCGAGCGCGAAGGGATCGACAAGGGAACGGTGTTCGCTTCCCTGGTTCTGGACCGATTGTTCGACGGGTGCGCCGTTCTCTGCATCCTGATGGCCACGCTTTTCACCCTCCGCCTTCCCGGTGAGAGCGAGGGGGTCAGGACTGCCCTGGTAACGGGCGGATACGTGACCGCGGCCGCCTACCTGGCGATTGTCGGCTTTCTGGTTCTGCTGAAAAGAAGGACCTCCGCCATGATTCATCTGGCCGGGTGCCTGCTGAAACCTTTCCCCCCCGCCTTCGGGGCTAAGGTGATACCGCTGCTCGGCTCCTTCATCGGCGGGGTCAGGCTCTCGTCACGGCCGGGGAATCTCATGGGCCTTGTTGTCTCATCGGCCGTTACCTGGGCATTGGCGGTCTGGCCCATCGACCTCCTGCTCCGCTCCTTCGGCATCGACCTTCCGGTCACGGCGTCCCTGTTCATCATGGTGCTGCTGGTGGTGGCGGTGATGATACCCGCGTCGCCCGGATATATCGGGACCTATCACTACGCCTGCTACCAGGCCCTGACGGTCTTCGGCGTCACCGGCGAGAAGGCCCTCGGAGTGGCCCTCGTTATCCATGCCGTCAATTTCTTTCCCATAACGTTTCTCGGGCTGTACTATCTCGCGCGCGGCAGGATGACGCTGTCGGGGCTTCAGAAGCCAACAGCGAGGAACGAGGAGCGAGGATAGAGGAACGAGGAGCGAGGATAGAGGAACGAGGAGCGAGGATA
>CALABV010000127.1 GCA_937886325.1 uncultured Geobacter sp. | reverse complement strand
TGGATTGCCGAGAACCCGCCTGAATGGGCCCCGGTAATCCGGGCAGCCGTTGAGTCGTCAGCAGCCATTGCAGAGCGCACCTCATTCAACTTCGCCCCTGTAGCAATGGACACACCGAAGGGGATGGAGGAGAACGAGGGACTCCAAGAGGAAACCCTCGGAATGATGGGACAGCTGTATCACGAGGTACGGGTCGCCGCGAAACATGCGTTTGAAGCGACTTTCATCGGACGTCAGGAGGTGAACCGTAAGGCCCTCCGACCGATACTGGCGATAAAGGAGAAGCTGCAAGGCCTCTCCTTCCTCGACCCCGAGACTGTCTCTGAAACCATCACTACCATCGACGAAGTGATCGGCAAGCTGCCCAAGAAAGGTCCCATCACCGGGTCCAATCTCGACATGCTCGCCGGCCTGGTGGGAAGGAGGCTGGCGAACATCGGCCTGCCGCTCCCGCCGGAAACAGAACCCGACGCGGAACCGGAGGAAACCGAACCGGAAGAAGAAGTCGATTTCTTCCCGGTCAATTCCGCAGTACCGTCAACGACAATCACACCACTCGCATTCGACTTTTAGGAGGTTTTGCCATGATTCGAGACACCGAACTGGCAGGCCTCTGCCAGACTATTGCCCGTGACACCGGCCTTGAGGTAACGGTTGGTGGGGAAGGCAGCTTCATCACCCCGGACGGCAAGCGGCTGAACATCGCCGCCATGCCGATGACCCCTGAGGGTCGCCTTGTGGCTGTGGGGCTCGCCTGGCACGAAGTTGGACACAAACTCTATACCGAAATGGAAGACGGCCCGGGCCAGGGACTCTTTGGAAACCTGGTCAACGTGATCGAGGATGTCCGCGAGGAACGCGACTTCATCCTGGAACGCCCCGGCGCCGCCTATGACCTGGACGCAGTGACGACGTACTACGCGTCACGGGGTCACATGATGCCGACCGATGCTACGAGCGCTGTTATCGCTCTCACCATGGGACACGGTCGTTTGGAACTCCTTGGGCAGAAGGCATTAGAACCTGCCCGGGACAAGGCACGGGAAATCCTCGAAGAACACGTCGGGGGCGCATTTCTCGCACTTGCCGAAGGGATTCTGAAAGGCTTCCACTCCATGCCGACCGGAAAGAAAGGCACCGAATCTTCAAAGGACATGGCACGGCAGCTCGTGCAGCTCCTCGAGGATACGGCGGCAAACCCTCCTCCGCCGGCACCCTCTCCTCAGCAACAGAGTACCGAGTCCGACACGGACAAGGACAGTGGGGGAGGGGAGAGCGATGACCAGGACGACAGCAGCTCCGACAACCCTGAAAACGGGACCGGAGATGACCAGGATGACCAGCCCACCGAGTCAGAAGAGAACAAGGACAATGGAGGAGGCAACAACGACAATGAGGAAAATCAGGAGGATAGCGGAGAAGACCCCGGTCAGTCCCAGCAGCAAAACAGGGATGACAACGGCCAGGACGGCCAGAGTACCGGGTCTGACCCGAACACGGAGGATGCACCAGGCAAGGACGTTTCGCCAGGCAACTCCTCGAACAATTCCTCCAACGACTCCTCAAACAATTCGAGTCCCGGTACCGACGGGCTTGACGGAAATGATCAGGATTCAGCTGGTCAAGCCCGGCAGGCTCAAGATGGGACGACAAGCAATTCATCGCCATCTTCGTCTAAATCAAGCGCCGCCGGCTCCCGAAAACAACCCGACCTCGCCCGGATTATCGAAAAGATGATTGAGGAGGGGGCAGGGGACTTCGGCGACCTGCAGCGAATGGCCATAGACGAACTGGACAGACTCTCAGCACAGGTCACCCCGATAGTGCGGAGCACGATTCCGCAACTGCCACGGGTCGACCGGATAAAACCGAACGGACCGGGACTTGTAGACGAGTTCAGGTGCATAACGACCACCTCACGGATGCGGGCGAAGCTCATGGGCCTGCTGCAGGCGGTGAAACGCCTTCCGGAACGCTTCGGCGTATCCGGCAGGAAGCTCGCCGTCAACCGGCTCGTCAGGATGGCGACCGGCGATCCCCGGATATTCCGGAAGCGCATTGAATCGGTCGCAGTCAACACCGCGGTCGTGGTGCTTCTGGACCGGAGCAGCAGCATGAATGAGATAAGTGGTTCGACAAGCAGAATCGGAGTCGCACGGAACGCTGCTTTCTCGCTTCACCATGCTCTGTCGGGCATTGGCGGGGTGGCGGTTCATTCCGTTGCCTTTGAGATGCAGGATGCAACGCAAGAGACGCCTCCCATCAAGGTGCTCTGCAACTGGGGTCAGAAGCCCCATGCCGAATATTTTGGCGTCAGTACGGGCTACATGACCCCTACGCCTTGGGCGCTCTGGTATGCGCGAAATGAGCTTCTTCTCCGCTCCGAACCCCGAAAGGTCGTCCTGCTTGTTACGGACGGCGAGCCTTTTGGATGGGGTGGAATAGAAACGGATACTCGTGCGGCAACCGCCAGGCTCTACCGGGACGGCATCGAAATAGCCGCCATCGGGATCGAGACTGATATGGTCCAGGACTACTGGAAGAACAACCGAGTCATCAAAGACCTAGATGAGCTTCCGCAAGCAATGTTTGGTGTCATGACCGACCTGCTGACACGGAAAGCCGCATAACACAACCCCTCACCAATAACCCCCACCGGGGACGCATTTGTCTCCCGGAAGGGGATACGTGCGTCCTGCGTTGGAACTCGACAAAGGAGCATGTATGCAAACTTCAAGGACTTTCAACCTCAATAAATGCAAGGGCGCCTGCACGAATTGCCTCAGATCCGCTCGCGGCTGTCTCCAGAAAAACGGAGAAGCCAAGCCTGTGTGGAAAAAGAGGCTGTTCTCGCGCGTCATTGTCGTTGTCCTCGCCACTTTGCTGGCTGGCTGTAGCCATTCCCAGTGGGTGACGGTACGGGACACCACACAACTTGCATCGTTCGTGAATCCCCTCGGCTTCGCCATCCATATGGGTGCGGCTGCCGGGGCGCTGTTCACTGAACCCGACAACAACAGTAACATCGAAGAATAATCCAACCCGGCGGGGGAGACATAACCCCTTCTGGGGCATGTCTTTTCCTGTCGGGCAGAAAGGAAGGAGACAGACATGCCGGAGATGATTCTTGATGTGTCCATCTATAACGAATATGCGACCGGGCCGGAAGTTGCCGTCGTCCAAATTGACGACGAACTCGCCGCTCGAATTGTCAAACTCGCGGAAGCGGTCAGGCAACTTGGCGTATACAAATTGTCTATGTTCGACTATACGCCGGACTACTTCGTTCGTGACCACGAAAGCGAAGACGAGAACGCCTACAAGGAGCCTGAGGATCCCTGCGAGTGCCGCGTTGAGTGCGTAACTCTCAACGTTACGGACTCCGACTTTTTCTGGTCCGGTATCCTAAAGCACACCGACATACGGTTCGAAACGGACTCGGTACCCCTCACAGACCTTATTCGGGCTGGTTTCAGCATCAATCCGGCCGATTGCGGAAAGGAGGGGACCACGTCATGAGCGTCGACCTGTCGAAATACCGGATCCTCAAAGCGGACGAACCCAGGCTGCTCGGTTATGCGTACTGTATCTACAGTCCGCGTGGCACGGAGTACGCTCTCATCCGCAACAAGGTCAACCCACACCACATGTTCGTCATCAATACAGCCACCATGAACCCTGCGGCCAAGATAGAAGGTCACGGTTGGTGGACGGATAAAGACGGCGAACTCAGACCATTACGGTAAGGGGGAGAGGGCATGAAGGGACAACTTTCGTTCATGGACTACCTCGCCAACCTGCCGGCGCCAACATCACCCGAAGGCATATACTTCGTCAGCGGACAGGACGCTTACAAGAAGTCCGACACTGGATGGCTTCGCCTTCAGGTAATTCAGAACGTGCCGAAGTTCGGCTACCGCAACCTCAAGACCGGCTACGACCTGTTGCAACCCGACTACATCGGGGCGCACTGGGAAGTGCTGACCACAGAAGAACAGAACACCATCGAAGCCGCTTACCTGTCCGGCGCCATGGAACCCATCGACCATTTCCTCCCGGTTGACCTGTCCACTTTCGAATGGAAGTGGCAACGGTCGAAGAGGAGGGAACCCGATGGGACAGTTTCCACGGCTCCGGCACCGGGAGGCGGAACAATCCTACTGAAGAAAGTCCCGGGGAGGAAAGTTCCCTGGATCTATTCGCTGGACATCCTGGCCCCTGACGACAGGCTCTTTATTCGAAGGGAACTGGGATTGTGGTGCGGAATGCTGTATCTGGGCAACGTCTCCATAGCGGAGAAGCTGGTCCAGACGACAACCACCGAACAACTGTTCGACACACAAACAAAAATCAGGGACGCCGACAGCGGGAAAGATTTCGGCCGGGATTTGTCCATGGACAAGACTCCTCCGGAACTGCTTGCCCGCAAGATCATCGCCCTGAAACGCATCAACGCTATCCGACCTCTCGAACCGGTGGAAATGAAGCGGCTCCTGGAACTGAACGGAGAGCGCAACATCAATGGCCGGTTTGCCGATGACCCACTGCTCGACCTGAGCCTCGACCATCTCTATGCGGAACTGATTTGTCGTTATCTCGCCTTCGGGATGAATCCCGAGGACGTGTGGGGCAACGGGCCGCTGGAATGGGTAAAGGTGAGGGAAGGAATGTGGGCCAAAGGCGTTTACCACGTTCAGCCTGCCAGACCAAACCGCACAAGCAAGTGCGGACCCCGGTTTGTGGTCATTCGCAACCGGACTTCCAATGCCCCCAACGTCCAGGGCGTGTTCGGTACGGAGGAAAAGGCAATGTCGGCCGCCGATAGGGTGGCGTTCGAGTTGCCATTTCTGCTTCGTCACTGCAACGGCGTCAGGGAAGAATTCAGCGGGATAAAGGGAGAAATACTGGCGGCAGCAGAAGAGCTGGTTCGACGGTCCGCGGCACAGCCGGGAGCCCGAAGGGCCGCATAACGAGAAAAGAAGAGAGGACCCAAATGACAACACCAGATAAGACCCTGACTGATAAGGATCTTGCGACGATTATCACCAGGGCGACAGACGAAACCTGCCTGATTGACGACGCTGAAACATATACGTCGTTTTTGACAGAGCTTGCATCTTTGATCACCTGCTATTTCGGGGGTGATGTTAAAGGCGCAGGGCATAACAACGGACAGTGGCAGGTCATCTTCGCGTACAATGAAGAAGTGCCACCCGGCGGCATCTTCGATGACTTCGACAAGGAGCATCGCTGGCCGGAGGAATAGCACTCTCCGAATTACCAACCCCAACCGGGGGGACATACTCCCCGACGGGGGTCTTGTCTCCCCGCAATTCGAAAGGAGACTGAGGGTGAAAAAACCACGCACAAGAAAAGGGATGATCGCGTACCTGGGGAACCACTCCCGCTATGACACGATGAGCTCGTGGAACCGCGGGACATCGTTTTCCAGGAACATCAAGATCACCCGCCTAACATTCCCCGACCAGGAAACCTATCACCGTGCCTTCGACCTGTTGAACGTAACTGAGGCTTTCGACGAATTCGATCGGATTATCGACGAGTTTGCCATTCGTCATGATTACGCTTGGCAGATCGGCAGGAACGGAAGGTCCGGCGGCTACCTCGTCCTGTACTCCGGCGGCAAAAAGGATACGGGCTATAAGTCGTATTGCCCGGCCTGTGGCCAGCGGAATTACAAGAAGGTACCGTCCTGGGGCGAGCAGCCGGAAACTCCGGAAGAAAAACTCCGGGCCTATTTCCGGTCTCACCGCCACTGGCGGGACGATATCTATCTGGAGCAACCCGAAGTCAAGGCAATTGGCCTTGACGAGGATCTCACCCTGGAGATTATCCGCGAAGAACGCAAACTCGGGGATGTCTACTCCACCACCAACAAATGCGGAGTCTGCGGCAATCCACGGGTCAATTACTCGCACACTGTCTACTCGTCCTATCTGGACACGGAGACAGTCGGCGAGAGCTGTCCCGGGGACTATGCGGACTGGGATACCAGTTCACTGAAACGTCTCGTAGACGTTTTATGGGACTTCGACAAAACCGCAGACAAGGCCATACGGGCCTTCATCGCCTTCTGTGAAAAGCACGAGGCTGTTGAGGATTCCGTGTTGGTTAGGAAACCGATAATGATAGCTGTTCCGCTGAGAAAGGAGGCAGCATGACAGTCAAGAGAATTGAAGGAGTTGTGTTCGGACAGGAATTGCTGCCGCTTATCAAATCGGCGGGAAAGGCGGATCAGTATAGCGAAAACTTGTGGAAATGGGTTCGCAAATACCGAGATCGCCCACTGTTCGTAGCTTTCAGCGAGAAGGACGGACACCACTATGATGATACCAAGACATTGGCGTCAAAGCTGTATGTTGGATTCCATCGGCTTGATGACGGATGGCTCCATGGATGCAGGCTCACCGACATTCTCTGTAATGGCGTTAACGCCGGTTCGTGGGCATATCCTCCCGCCATGCAGTTCAGGGAAATTCTGGACTGGTGGGACAAGTATATCGAGCACGGTAAATGTTTCATTGACCCCGAACACTACCTCTATCTCGACGTTGCACGTTGGCTTGAAGATGGCGACGTGAGGACCTGCATCTGGTGCGGGAACTATCAACAACGAGAGCATATAGAGATGGTGCTCCAGAAGGAATGGAAATCCATCAACGCATAACAAACCGCCACCACCATCAGGGGGGGGAA
>CALABV010000126.1 GCA_937886325.1 uncultured Geobacter sp. | reverse complement strand
ATGCACAAGCTGGTCGAGTTCTATTGGAACGAGAGAATCGGCGAGCTGGAAGCGCAGTTGCCCACGGCCACGGATGAGCAGGACGAACAGTACCGGCGACGCCAGATCGAGTGGATGCGCCAGACGCAGATGGCGGTTGTGGTCAGTGAGGAACAAGGCGAGGTCGAGAAGTTCCGCAAATGGGAGCTGGACATCACGCCGCACCGACGCCTGATCAAGGAAGGCATCGCCCTGCCCGAGGCTATGCGGCGACAGCCTCGGTTTCAGAATATGCAGCGGCTGTCTCTGGACGATGCGTTCAAGGCTGAAGAACACCCGTTTCGTGTCGCCATCGTCTGTGCCATGTGGTTGACCGGTTTTGATGTTCCCAGCCTTTCCACCCTGTACCTGGACAAGCCGCTCAAGGCGCATACGCTGATGCAGGCGATTGCGCGGGCGAACCGGGTGAATGAAGGCAAGAACAACGGGATGATCGTCGATTACTGCGGTATCCTGAAGAATCTGCGCAAGGCGCTGGCGACCTTTGCCGGTACGGGCGATGGCGGTCGCGGCGGCGAGGGGGGCGAAACTGAACCAGCCAGGCCGGATGAGGAACTGTTGGCCGACCTTCGTGAGGCGATTGCGCTTGTCCGGGCCTTCCTGGTTGAACGAAGCGCGTCATTGGACGAGATCATCCAGCAAACCGGATTTGCCAGGAATGCGGCGATTCTGGCGGCCAAGGAGGCGGCAAACGAAAACGACGAGACAAGGAAGCGCTTTGAGGTGATGTGCCGGGCGGTGTTCTCGAAATTCAAAGCCTGTATCACCATCGAAGGCGTGAATAATAACCGGAAGGACTTTGACGCGATCAACATTATCTATAAGAGCCTACAGCAGGACCGTGAGCAGGCGGATATCACCGATATTATCCGACAGCTGCATCAGGTCGTGGATGAGGCCATTGAGACGCAACCTGATCGGGTCAGCTATCCGTCCGAAGCCTACGATATCAGCAAAATCGATTTCGACCGGCTGCGCAGGGAGTTCGAGCGCAGTCCAGCCAAACGCACCACTGTGCAGAATCTGAAAACCGCCATTGAACAACGTCTTCAGCGCCTGCTCCAGCAGAATCCCCTGCGGACCGACTTCCAGAGCCACTACGAGGAAATCGTCGCCGAGTACAACCGCGAGAAGGATCGGGTGACCATCGAAAAGACCTTCGAGGCACTTCTGCGGATCATCAAGGAGATGGACGATGAGGAGAGCCGCGCCATTCGGGAGGGCCTCAACGAGGAGTCCCTGGCCGTGTTCGACTTGTTGAAGAAACCGGACCTGACGCCTGGCGACATAAAGCGCATCAAGGCTGTGGCGGTCGAACTGATCGAAACACTCAAGGCGGAAAAGTTGCGGATCAATCATTGGCGCGACAAGGAATCCACCCGGGATGCGGTCCGTCTGACGATTCAGGACTATCTCTGGAGCGAGAACACCGGATTGCCGGAAACGTATTCAGAGGCGGACGTGCGGGTCAAGGCAGAGGCGGTTTTTCTTCATGTGTTCCGGGCTTACCCAACGGTGCCGTCGCCCTACTACTCCAGCATGGCAGTGTAGAATGCCGTGAATGGTTTAACCCATCATCGAAGGGTATGTCCGTACCCAAGGCATTCCACCGATTCAGTATGAGGCCATGGTCATGGAGTACGTTGTCGCTCATGGCCGGATCGAGCGCAAGCATGTTATCAAGCTGTGTGGCATCTCCGAAAACCAGGCGAAAACACTCTTGGGAAAGATGTGTGAGAAGGGTAAGCTGAAAAAGATGGGAAAGCCGAGGCGCTGGACCTATTATGTCGCGGCAGAACAGCCGTCATGACTATGGGCTTCTTTGGTCATTTTCTATGGGCTTTCCCATAGGCCCTTTGGGCATACCCATAGAATCACCCATAAAACACCATACAGGAAATACAGTGATACTTTTCTGAATATGTAAGTGAGAATCTACCTGATTTGGTTGTTCTCCCTGGACTTCCAATCTTCGCGCTGCGTTAGATTGCCATACGGTCAGCCTGAGCTGCCGTGGCCGATGATCATTAACCACCGCGAGAAGTCACCTTCCCGATTCGCCCCCAGATTTTACAGCGTGGGACTGTTCGCCGCTGCTACCCTTTGTAACGCGTGCCGGTCTGGGTAGGACCGGGACAGATTCACCATCGTGGTCGGCTCTGCTGGGCCAGTCCGTGTGTCTCAAGGAGACGAAGCGTCACGGTACGCTTTATAAGGGGGGAATGTATCAGAACCATTAGAAATCGTCAATAGGGTCGTTTTCCAGCCGTCCAATCTTCGCCTCAAGCCTCCGGATCTTGTTCTTGGCCTTTTTCAGCTCGGTTTCGGTCGATTCCGCACGACGCGCCTTTTCCTCCAACCCTGCCTTCATCTTCTCAAGCTCGCTGCGTTCCTTTTGCTGCGCATACGCAATCTTCTCCAGATATTCCATGCGGGATATGGAATCTTGTCTCATCTTGGCGGCTTCAGCCAGTCTGCGCTGTGCCTGCTCATCCCGCCGCTCCGCTTCTGTGGCTAATTTTGCCGCATCCGTCACGGCCTTCTTTGATGCCACATCAATCGCCAGTATCCGCCGGGCCTGGTCCCCAGCGAAGAAACCCGACACACAACCGAGCAGGATACCTATCATTACGTAAGGCCACGCCGCAAATACTCCGGACCATCCCCTTTCAAGAAAATCGATCGACCTGAAACCAACCAATTTGAAATGTTCATGATATGCGAGAAGATAACCGCTTTGCTGGAGGGGCTCAGTGGTTCCGGCGAAATGGACGATTGCCAAGTTGGGCAGTATCCACCAGTTGAGTAGGGCGAACAGGATAAGAACGAGAATGACCACAGCAATCCTTGCTTTATTCATCTGAGATACGCCTCCGTTGTGTCCTTGTCGAAGTGGCCCACTTCCTGGGCAACGATCCCTTTTGCCTCCTCGTAATTAATCCCCCGCAGCTGCAGCTCCTCCATCCGTTCCTGGGCATAGCTGTGCCGTAGACCGTGCGCACCGTTTGAAAAGGAAAGCTCCCGCTGGCTCGCCGCGGTGAAGCTCTGGCTCCAGGCCTGGCCGCCGGCCAGGTCATAATGCTGGGTGTAATGCACCTCCCTGTCGGTTACCTCTCGCGGCTCATCCAGCCGGGTCGCCTCCAGCTGCTGCGCCAGCTCCCTCGACAGCAGGACCTCCCGCACCAGGCCCCCTTTCCCTTCCACCGTGTACCGCTCACCCTCCCGGCCGGTGAAGCGGTCCGCGCTCCATTCCCGGTGACCGGAGGATGGTCTTTCCTCTGTAGGCCTAATGGTCAGGAGCTCGTGGGCACGGAGACCGGCGCAATGGGCAATGCGCGTAGCCAGGCTGTTCCGCTCCGACTGGGCTGACGCGATCCGTTCCACCTGGGCGGCGGTGTAGCTCCTGGTGGACAGGTGGGTCTCCCGTTCGCTCTTCACCACGTCGAGCCGTACCCCCAGGTGCATCTGCATTGCCTGGCGGTCGAGATCGAGGGTCTTCTGGGAAACCAAGGCGGCCCGGTCGGCAAGGTACTGTTGGGCAATCTCGACGCTCAGGCCGCGAAGATCGCCCAGCTTGTGTTCCTGCTGGTATTCGGCAACCCCCTTGAGGGCCTGCTCGTAATTCCGTGCCGTGCCGACGCTGTGAATCCTGCCGTCGTTCCGATGATCGTGGCGTCCTTTACCCAGGGCGACCTTCTGTGATATGGCATGCTCGGATTGGGCTTTCGGTGTGCGGAAGCTTGGCATGTATACCCCCGTTACCTGTCCTCGCTTGACAGAGGTGGTCCCGATTCTATTGCGACCGCCTGAGCCCCGTGCAGTTCCGGCAGCTTTTTGAGATACCGGTCAATGGTGCTGCGGTTGACCTTGCAGCGGTGCTGCACCCGCAGCCACTCGGCCAGGTCGGCGCATGAGGCGCCTGCCCGTTTCATCGCAACCAGCTCGGCACGGTACCTGTCGAGGCGACTCCTGCGGTAGAGCTTGCGCCTCGCCTCGGCGCGGCGGGCACGGATGCGCTCCACCTCCGCCAGTGCGTCAAATGTCTCGTCCCCCTTGCTCATGCTGCTGTCCTCCCCATTGTGTCGCATCGATCCTCGCAAACCTGCGCCGGTGTCGTCCCCGCGCTGTGTCCGCGCATGCTGACACAGCGCGGGGACTGAGGGGGCGGTATAAACACCGGCAACATTCGCACATGCCGAGCAGCTGCATATGCTGCCCACGGTAATTACTGTGGCCCCCTCAGTTTCCGCTCCGCGCATCAGCGCGGATAACCAGGAACGCCGGCAAGTGCAGACGTTCCGCCGCCTGGTGTTCCGCATCACGCCGGGACAGGCCGCCGTCATGTTCCATCACTGCGGCGCCCTCCTCCCGCAATTCCCGGAAGTGGCCATTGAGCCGAGCCTTCATGGCGGCATCTCCAGGTCATCCTCGGTCAAAACTAATACGGTCTCTTCGGGGGTTTTATCCGTAACAGCGTCACAAGCCGCACTGGCTACGGGTTTGTCTGTTACGTTTTGCATGTCGGAAACGAAACATGTCGGATGACGTGACGGATAATGTGTCGGATAGTGTGTCGGATGATCCGTCACGGTTAAATCCGCATGATTATTGGTTTGTGACGTTGTTACGGATAATTCAGGGGGGTAGGACAGATATCGTGAAAAGGCTTCCCGGAATTGATCGAGGGTGTACCCTTTGGCGGTCTCTATCCCGATTCGGATGGTATGGGAAAGGACGCCGTATTCCCGGAGACGCTTTGCCACCTGCCGGGGTGTTATCGCATTACCACGGTTAAAGGTGGCCCAGGCCTTTTCCTCATCGGCGCACAGGAGACGAATCAGCTCTGCCGTGGTTATGCGGTCCCGGTCATCACCGAAGATCTCCCGGATGTCGGCAAGGAGTTCCGTGCCGACCGTCTGCGCCGCGCTCTCGTTGCCGGACAGTTTCAGCGCCGCCGTAGTGCCGAGCTGCAGCCACTCGTTGCCGGCCGCCATGGCAATGGCAAGGAGCGGTTCCCAATTGTCCTGCGCCCGGTCGTTCAGGCTTTGGGGGAGCGGTGGCCGGGCCTGCCTCACCTGGTCCCGGTAGTCGTCGGCAAACCGCGCCAGCTTTGACCGCAAGGCATCGAACAGTCCCGGTTCGGCATGGCGGATGCGGGCAACCTCTTCGTGGGGCAACTTGCGCCGCAATTCCAGGATGATGGCCCTGTCCATCAGGGTGTCGGCAACTCGACCTATTCCGGCAAGGGCCTTGGCCCCCCAGGTGTTGAACCTGGTCGGGGTGAAACTGTCACCCACGGTGCGGATGACATAGGCGCTCTCCCGGGTATGGCCGCTGTTCAGAATGCCTCGCAGCTCCTCGTTGTCTTTCATGAAGGCGTCGGCCTCGTCGATCAGCAGGGTGGGACACCAGGCGTCGATGGTGCGGTACAGGGCCGCCGGGGAAATGCTGCTGGTGGTGATGGCCCGGGCAGACAGCCGTCCCAGGAGAAACAGGAGTTGCGACTTGCCGCACCGCTTTTCGGGTGCGGTAATGATCGCCAGGGGCGCAACCTGCACCACGTCGATAAACCAGGTCATGGCGGCCCACAAGGCCACCGTATGGGTGGTCTCCCGTTCGCAGACGATGAACCGCCGGACCGTGGCGGCAATGTCGGCCAGCAGTTGCGCCGGTTCTACCTGAATCGGCCAAGGATCCACCTCGGCAAAGGGAAGGTCGTCGGCAACGGGACCCTTGCGGGCATCCCTGACGGCTGCATCCAGGGTCGCGGGCCGGACGCCGAGCGCCCTTGCTTCTTGCCTGCGGACCTGGTCGTAGTGCAGGGGGCTGAGTTTTGACAATCTCTCGATTACGGCTTCAAGCGGGTATTCGGGGGATGCGTTGCCGGCGGATGTGGGAGGTGCGGGAGCGGTCGCATCCTCAATACAGGTCATGACCGCCTCCGGCCCTGCCAGCCTGGCCAGGTCGTTGAAGTCGGTATCCTTCTGTGTCCTGGTCGCGGGAAAGCGGGGAATGGCAAGGAGACCGGAAACGGCCCGCGCCGCTTCGGTGGCTTTCGTAAGGCCCGGATTTCCATCTGTGGCGTGATCGTCATCGGCGCAGATAATCAGGACGGTATCCGGATACTTTTGCTGCAAGGCTTCGGCAACCGGTTTCAGGTTGCAGGCAGTGAAGGCGCAGGCCACGGCATGGCCGGTGATCTCATGGAGGGTGGCGCCGGTGGCGTAGCCTTCGGCAATCAGGATTCTGTCTTTTGCCTGGCCGATGGCGTGGTAACAGCCGGTTATGGCTGTGCCGGCCTTGAACCGCTTGCTTCCATCCGGCAGGATGAATTGCAGGCCGTGCATGGTCCCGGCGGTGTCCCGGATGGGGACCAGAAGCGCGTCCCGCAGTTGCCTGATGCCATGGGGCTTGATCGACTTTGCAAGCAGGTAGGGATGTGTTGCTTCAGCCTCCCGGCCTTTCTTCCAGAGATACGCCGATCTCTCCCGGCATTGCTTCCGGATCTCCTGCTCCAGCCTGGAAGCCTCTGCCTTTGCCTGTTTCACCCGGACCAGGAAGACGGCCTGCTCGTCCGGATCCCTTCCGGAGGCTGCCTGCCAGGTTTCCGAGATGCCGGAGCGCCAACAGCCGAACACGCCGCCTGTGCCGTCATCGAAGAGTTTGCACCAGCCGGCCTTATCGTTCTTCCTGGCACTGGTGGCAAACCTGACCATTTTGCCCGGCACGATGTCGGAAGGGTGAGGGGCGCCGCCCGTTGCTTCCCGGATTGCGTCGAGAAAATTCTCACTACTCACAGGCCGTCCCCTATGTGGGCTGTCCTTCGATAAGTGCCCGGATATCTGAAATTTTCCAGGCTGTTATCTTCGGGCCGAGCTTTACCGGTTGCGGATACCGACCGGACTTGACCCCGGCCCACCAGGTACTCTTGGAGACCGGAATGATCGGGGGGATCGGGGGATTGGCCTTGGGATTGCCGATGATGTGAGGGAGCCGGACAAAGCCCGTTTCCGGCAAGGTTGGTTTGGCTACGATGATTTCCATTCGAACCGCCTCCATGGTTTCTTTGTTGGATTAACAAAAAAGGCCATCACCCCTTGCAATAAGGTAATGGCCTTTGCATTCTTGAACTTCCAAGAAGACTTCTGATTCTCTCAGAACGGCAACCGATTACAAAAAAGTTGCCAAGTCTCATGCCGTGACCCGGTCCCGCCATGTCGGGCGGGAATCTCAATCTGTATGAGACTGCATAATACTATCCCGGATGGAAACGTCAAGGAGAAAATGAAGAAAAAATCTTTTATTTTCAACATGTTACAAGTGGAAACGGGCGGAAACACCGTGAAACATGACGCCATTTCGGCGAAGTCGTTTATTTGGCCCCGCTCTTAAGACTGTCCAGGTAGTCCGCCCACTGCTGCATCATCTTCTTGCGTTCATCGAGGTGGGAGGTTCGGTTGTAGGCCCTTCCAAGCGGGTCACGAACGGAGTGACTGAGTTGATGCTCGATCAGAACAACCGGTACGCGCAGCACCTCATCGAGAATGGTTCGAGCCGATGCCCTGAATCCGTGGGCGGTCGCCTCATCCTTGGAAAATCCCATGCGGCGCAAGGCCGCGTTATAGGCGTTGTCGCTCATG
>CALABV010000125.1 GCA_937886325.1 uncultured Geobacter sp. | reverse complement strand
CCTACCAGGAGATCCTGGGGGACATGCACAACCTGTTCGGCGACACCAACGCCGTGCATATCACCTTCAACAAAAAGACCGGATACATGATTGATACGGTTATTAACGGCGACGCCTGCTGGGAGAGTCTCAAGTACGTCCAGTACAAGGGGCCGGAGATACTGAAGCGCGTCCGGGAGCACCTGGAGAAGGGGGTGTCCCAGCGCAAGGTGTCCATCGAGGAGTGCAGCCACTTTATCGAACTGCTGGACCGGACCCTGCTGGGGTATACCTACTTGGGAGAGTAGCCGGCAGGGAAGAGCCATTGAAAGGCGCAGGGAAAGCCCTCCATGTTCCGGAAAGGAAATGCGGGGGCTTTTTGTTGCCGAGCGGGTGCGCTGCCTGTCTCTGTTCTCATGAGTCGTGGTTTTGTCGTTGACGAAGCATTTTTTGCCGGTATAGGTACAATTATAAAAAAGTATCCATTTCAGTTCCTGACCCATACGGAAAGGCGCCGGGAATCAGCGGCAGGGGCGAGGAATAGTTGTGAGCGTGCGTTTGCTGTGTATCATAGTGCTTGCGGGATCCTCCATCGGCACTCTTGTCCTTGCCTGGTTCGGCTGGATAAGGCGGCGCTCCGTTCCATCAGCGTCGGCTTTTACCGGCCTCATGCTGACGGTTGCCCTGTACACCGGCGGTTATGCCCTTGAGCTCTCCGGAAATACGGTTTCCGAAATGCTTGTCGGCTCCAGGATTGAGTACCTCGGCATTTCTTTCCTGCCCGCGTTCTGGCTACTGCTGGCGCTCCGCTTCAACCGGCCTTCCGGCCGGATTTCCCGCACCATCACGACGGTCCTGTTTGTGATGTCGATCCTTACCGTTCTCGTCTTCTATACCAACGGGATGCACCATCTCCATTACCGCACCATCGATATCGACACGGACGGCCCGTTTCCGGTTCTTTCCTTTACCAGAGGGATCTGGTACTGGCTTCATATTGTCTACTCGAACATAGCCATTCTCTGGGGAAACGCGCTGTTTATCGGCATGATGGTCCGGTCCGTGAAGCACTTTCGGACGCAGCCGGCTCTCATGCTCGCCGGCGCACTTATCCCCTGGAGCGCACTGATCCTCCATCTTGCCGGAGTCGTTCCCTGGGGGATCGATCCGATACCCTTTGCCCTTGCGACGTCAGGCGGCCTCTATGCCTTCGGCCTGTTCCGTTTTCGCCTGTTCGACCTTGCGCCCATGGCGCGGAGCGTTCTCGTGGAAAACCTTGGAGACGCCGTGCTCGCCTTCAATCACGCCGGGCTCCTTGTTGACTTCAATCGCGCCGCCGTGCCGCTGCTTTCCCTGCCGCCTCAGACTGCCGTGGGCAGTCCCCGTGAAAGTGTCCTCGCGAAATGCCCCGGACTTCTCGCCGCCATCCTGGCCGGTGGAGGCCAAGTGGACGAGTTGGGTCCCGGCCCGGAGGCTCACCGGCTTGTCGCACAGGTAACGGTAACCGCTCTGGAGGGAAGCTGGAGACGGGACGCGGGATCCCTCGTCCTCATCCACGACATTTGTGAACTGAAGATGACCGAAGAAAAGCTCCGGGACAGTGAAGGGAGATTCCGGCTCCTCTTCGATGCCGCACCGGAACCGATACTCCTCCTGGACGACCTGTGCCGTTTCGTCGAATGCAACGACGCAGCTGTCCGGTTGTTGGGCCTTCCCTCACGGGAAAGCCTCCTGCATCGCCGGCCTTCGGAATTTTCGCCCATGTACCAGCCGGACGGTCAACCGTCATCTGAAAAGGTCGCGAGCGTGATGCGAACGGCGTTCGTCGAAGGGCACGCCAATGTTGAGTGGGAATTTCTCCGATCCGATGGAGCCGGGATGATTGTGGATGTGTCCATCACCATCATTTCCATTAAGGGAGAGAAGCTTCAACTCGTCCATTGGCGGGATATTACCGAGAAGAAAGAGAACGAGCGGAAGCTGAGGGAGTTGTCGCTCATCGACGAACTTACCGGTCTTCACAACCGCCGGGGATTCCTTACTCTCGCCGCCCAGCACATGAAGATAGCGGACCGGTTGGGCCGGGGCATCGTTCTTCTCTATGTGGACCTGGACAACATGAAGTGGATAAATGACACCTTCGGTCACAATCAGGGAGACATTGCCCTGATGGATGCCGCGGACATTCTGAGGGACTCTTTCCGTGCTTCCGACATAGTCTCCCGCATAGGAGGAGACGAATTCGTCGGGTTCGCGCTTGAATCGGGGGATGATCCCGGCGAAAGCATCACCGTCCGCCTTCAGGAAAACCTGCGGGCGCATAATCGGCGGGCGGACCGGCCCCACCGCCTCTCTCTCAGCTTCGGGACGGCCCGGTATGACGTCCTTGAGCCGTGCACGATTGAACAACTCCTGGACAGGGGTGACAAGGATATGTATCGACAGAAGCAGATGAAGAAAGCGGGAAAGTCATCCGACGGAGCCGCGACCGTGGGGTAAACCATGAAAGACTCTCCAAGAACGGTTGCGTGTCATATGGGAAGTTCCTGGTCGGTATGACATGATGATGGTCGCGATACGAAAGAAGGGGTATGGGGAAAGCCATGCCCCTTCTTTTCTCGGCACGGTTATGTATCGCATGGCGCCGCCGTTCCCGGGGAGGTCGACGGAGTGCTGAAATCATTGTCATTCAGCCCTCCGGGTAGCCGAGGAGGATATTTTTCCGCCGCAGAAGCAGGATGACGGCGAGAAACGGGATGCTCCACAAGAAAAGCGAAACAAAAAAAGTGATAGCGCAGTCGAAATAAAAAAGAAGAGGTGGGGAGCCGGATGTCCGCAGAATGCGGCTGCCGAGTATGATTGCCTGTTGAATCAGGATGAGGGCTATTCCTCCCCAGGCCAGTCCCGAGAGTATCTTCGGCATGCGCGGGCGTCGAGCGAGAAATTGTGTCGCCGCAAGGATGAAGCAGGCACTGAAAAACAGCCGAAGCCAGGGTAAGAAACCGATCCTGAAAAAAATCCGAACCTTCGATTCAGGTTCCATAAGGGGCACCGAAAGAATCGTCTGCCAGTCTTTCCCGTAGTAGTTCACCAACCCGGCCAAAGCGGCGCAGAGGCACAATCCTCCGGCAGCAACGGCAACCCATCCTGTCAGCTTGATCGGTTCGGGAATCGGGATCGCCGGGGCTGTTTCCGTGTCCGGCCCGTTGTCATCGAAATCAGGAGATCGGAGAGAACGTTTCAGATGTATGTATTCCCTCATCCTCTGTTCGGCGGCTGATTCCGCGGCAGGGGTTCCCGTGGAAACTGCGTCCGCCTCAGGCTGTTGCTGGTGCTCGATTCTCATGTACAGACGATACCTCCACCGGCGTTTAATGGTTAGCCGCGGCGCCCCGTTCCATGGCAGGGCGTGCCGTCCCTGCCGGGTTCTTAACCCGGAAAACCGCCTTTGGGAAAAGGGTGTTGTTGAAAATTGCGAGACCTGGCGATTGCTCGTCAACGACCGGTAGCAGCCGCTCTTCTGTATGTGCGTATCTCGTCGTGTCCCCGCTTTTTGTGCTGAGACCAGATTTGTTTCAGGGGCGTGCCCAGAATGGATTCAAGGGTCTGCAGCTTGTCAACCGTGAGGTAGCGGCCTAGCTTCGGTTCCCGGGCCTGAAGGGAAAAACGGGCGAACCCGGACGGCATCCGGTAGGTGAGGTTGTCCAGTGTGCTCGCCGCGTCACAGCATGGAAGTCTGACGGCCAGGTTTTCGAAGGCGTTCCGCTGCGCCGCGTCCATCGCGTCACCCCACCAGATTTGATCAAGCTCGCTGCCGCAGAGGGGGCATGACACCATCTCGAACCTCATCCCCGCGTCGATGAAACGGATTTCCTTGTGCACAACTGCGTCTACGGATTCAGCCATGGGCAGCATCTTCGTGAATGCAGCCAAGGCCGACTCCTGCCCGTGAGTGTTCGGGACATACTTCGGGTCGACAGGGATGATACACAGGAATTCGGTACTCATGGTTCCTCCTTCTTGAGTGTTTTCGCGCGATATCCCGTTACGTGGGGGGAATAACTTCATAAAATTGAATGCCAGTTAGTTTATTTGAATATATTTTTGTGAAAAAATACGTAATTAGCAGGTTGTTTATCAAATTTGAACGTCCTGATCAAGAAAAATATTTAATTATTGCACGATAAATAATCCGAAATTTTACGTTTCGAGATGTTCGATATGCGGCCGGAAGGGTTGGGTAGGAGAAAACATGTTGAAATCAAAGGATTATACGGAAGGGATCGTGACCATGGAACGCAGGAGGGGACGGGTTTGACATGGTCGCGGCACTAGAGTGTCCTTTTCGGACAATCATCAGATGGTCTTGTAGATCAGGATAGGATAGAAATCTCTTCCGTTGCGCCGCACGCTGAGTTTCAACTCACCCTGCCTGCACGTAATGGTAAAGTGGTGGCTTGTTCCCTCGGGACTCAGTTCGCTGAAACGGTTATTGACGAACGCCGCTATCTGAGCCGGTTTTTCGGTCTTGATGGCGAACCGGTATTTCCGCCCGGATGAAAGAGCGCCCTGTGTCGGCGCTGTTACGACCCGCACGCGGACGTCATCGTATTGCCAGCCTTGCGGCAGGTAGCCGGAAAGTATGCCCTGCTGGATTTCCCGTGCGGAGAATCCGAGTAAATTCATGGAAGAGATGCGATACATCTCGGGCAGATACCCTCGGGTGATGACCTCTCGTATCATGCCGGTGGTGAACCCCACCTCATGCATCTTCTCGATACTGACAATTTCGGGGGACTGCATGGCCTGAAACTCGGGCACCGTAATCTCTCGTTCAAGGAGAAGCCAGTAGGGGTTATAGGGGAGGTGCCAGTGGGCGAATAATTCAGGGGACGTATCGAACCAGAAGGAGGTGAAATTGTTCTCGTACCCCTTTTGACCGGACACATACCCCGCGCCCCATGTGACATCCATCAGGCGCCACGCCCCTGAAAGCCAGACCGCGTTCCAAGCATGGTTTATGCCGTTGCGCAGTCTCGGGGGCAGTTCGCTCAATCCTTTTGCGTACCCGTAGATCATGGGCGCCGTGAGGCCCGCTTCTCCGCAGACGGCCTCGAAAAGCCTCGCATAGCCGTCGCAGACGGAAAGTCGTGTCCTGAAAACCGTTTCAGCATCCCTAACCGTTATCGAATCGGAAAACAGGGCCTGGCTGTCGTAACGGATGTTTTCGGCGATCCAGACATATGCGCCGCGGGCTATCTCCCAGTCGTCCGACGAGTTCTTTCTGATAAAAGCCGCCAGAGCCTGGAGGGATCGTGGCGTCGGCATCTTGCGCACAAGGCTTTCAATACGCGAATAATCACGCTTCCGGATATTTTCCAGGGCTTTCGCAGGCTCTCCGGTTGAGGCATGGAGGGGGGTGACAGCGGATACTAGTATAAAGGAAAGAATAACCAGGATTGTAGGCAGGAATGGAATCCCCGCGGTCAGGTCGGGCTTGCTTCGCCGCATTGCGACCGCACGGTCCCGGGTGATATCAATTTTTTTCATGGTCGCTCTTTTCTGTGGTTCGTGTGCATCCGGAGGCTTTGCCGCCGGCTGGACCCAAGGTCTCCACGGCTTTCGCAATCGCGAGCGGAGAGCAGCCTCTTTTCTCTGGTTGTAAGGTGCGGCAGCGATTATATTCCATTCAGCACAAGATGCGCCAACAAAAAGAGAGAGGATGCGAAAATGTCGATTGGTTCCGAAGCGGCTCCCGGAGTTTGGCGCACGAGAGGGAGGCAGCGCTGCGGCTGACTCTCGGCAGGTTTCATATTTTGCCGTTACTGACATTTTTTGGTAGTAAACTGGACAAAAGCTGACAAAATATCTCTTCCAGAAAGTTGGTGCCGGGGTATCCATTCAATAGGTATGCGGTCGTAAAAGGAGGTGTCGATGAAACGTTTTCACGGTAACGGAATAATTCTGGCGTTTCTGTTCCTGATGTCGACTCTTTGCGGGTGTGCTTCGGTGACTATGCGGCAATCGCTTCCGGAAAAGGTGGATGCGCCCGAGAAGGCGCTCTTCGAGGGCGAATGGGTTTCCGAAGGGCAGATTATCTACATTCGCTTCGGGGAGGGTGGCCACGGTCGTTTCGCCGGAGTGGATTGGAAAGAGGGTCGCTTCCAGTTGGATGAAGGCGAGATGATTGTTACCAAGGGGGAAGGGAGGTCTTTCCTTTCCGTCCGGATCGAGGAAAACGGTGTCTGGGATGAACGGTACTATTTCGCCCGGTATCGTTTCACCGAATCCGGAGATCTGGAGCTGTGGCTTCCCGATACGAAGGCCTTTGCCGAGGCGATTGAGAAAGGGACGCTGGAAGGGGTCGTGGAAAAGGGGAAACACACCCAGAGCGTCACAATATCCAGCAAGCCGGAGAAGGTTCTGTCGTTTCTGAACGATCCGGCGCATGATGCGCTGTTCGACTCGAAGGAGCCGATGATCCTGAAGAGGCTGATACTGCCGCCCGCCGCTTCAGAGAAGGACGGCGCCTCAAGTGGGGAAGGACCTGCCGCCGGTACCGAGGTGGGAGAGGATGTCGGACAGTCGCCCGCATTGAAGGAGTTGCTGAAGGAATAAATTATTGACAAGTGATATGTGGAGAGAGTAATAAGGACGGGCTCATTTTGGTTGGTGCAGCTGCCACGGAGACCCGTTCCATGATGATTACATCCCTGTGCCGAGACGGAAGCCGTCTCCGCCGGTATTCAGCCGGTGGGACGGCTTTTTTTTCTTCTTTGAGGTTTCGTGGAAAAGACCCCGGTGTGAATGGCGCCGTAGCATGTGAAATTCGGAATTTGTCATAGAGTGGGTAGAGGCAAGGAATGCGAAAAACAGCCCGGAAAATAGTGCTTTTTGGCATCGGCGGTATTCTCGCTGCCGCAATTTTCGTCGTGGCCGTTCCCGGCCTTCGCGTTGTTCCATACATCCTTTCGCTGTCTTTCCGATCTGCTCCGCAAATACTTTCCGTTCCCGTCGAGGGCCTGCAGGCTTAGCGGCTTGCGGACACGTGGGGCGCTCCCCGGAGTGGTGGGCGGCGCCACGAAGGTATAGATATTTTCGCCGGCAAAGGAACGAGAATCCTCAGCACCACCGATGGGGGCGGCACGAGAGTGGGGGATAATCACCTTGGCGGTCACTGCGTCTGGGTCATGGGGCCGGGCGGGTATCTGCATTACTATGCTCATCTTGAAAAGTTCGGAGATGTGAGGCCCTGCCAACGGATTGATAAGGGCCATTGCATCGGCACCGTTGGTAATTCGGGAAATGCCGGAGGCACACCGCCGCACCTGCACTATGGAATTTACAGGTTCATTGGAGGCGCGAGAAATCCTTACCCGTTGCTCAAAGCAAGATCGGCCCATGATTAGTACGACTGCCCTTTTTCACGCACGAGATGTTTCCCCGTAAGGTACTACCGTCGCATGAATCGTGATGCTTCCTGACTCTTATTACCGTCACTATAAGAACCACGATGTTTTTCGGAAGGAGAGATACTATGTCCTCTATTGCTTTCTTGTTACGGCGTATATGCCTTGTTCTTGTCCTGGTGTCCGTCTGCGCCGGCATGATTTCCTGTGCGAAAAAGGAAGAGGCGCCCCCGGCCCCCGCTTCGGCCCCGGTGCCCGAGGCGGCGGACTCCGATGGGGAGACCAGCGCCACTCTTGAACGAGGACAAGGTGCGCCTATCACCAAGCGGAAGATTATCCTGAACCATGCGATCGCGCTTGAGGTCAAGAGTGTCGGCGTCTCACTGGAGGCGCTGCAGCGCCTTGCGGAAGCGAGCGGGGGATATGTCTTCAACAGCACGCGCGCCGGTAGTGAAGGCGGCCCCGTTTCGGGACAGGTGGGCATGCGTGTCCCATCCGGCAAGGCAAGCGGGGTCATGAAGTCCATTCGCGGCATGGGCCGCGTGGAGAGCGAGAATTCCACGGCCGAGGATATCACGGAAGAATACGTTGACCTGGAGGCCCGCCTCAAGAACGCCAAGTCTTCCGAAGCCCGTCTTCTCGGGCTTTACAACAAAGCGGGCAAGCTTTCCGACGTGCTGGCGGTGGAAAAGGAGTTGACGCGTGTCCGGGGCGACATCGAATCATTCGAGGCGAAGAAGAAAAACTGGGACCTCCTGACCGCGATGGTGACCATCGAGATAACCCTGCATGAGCCGTCCGGAGGTTTCCCGTCAGGCCATCGTTTCTGGAGCACCATCAAGGACGCATTCGGCAAATCGTTTGAAGTGATCGCCGACTCGTTCCATGCGCTTATCGTCTTTGCCGCTGCTGTCCTGCCGTGGCTGGCGGTTTTCGGACCGATTGTCTGCCTGTTGGTGAAGTGGAGAAGGAAGAAGAAGAGGGAGAAGATTGAGAAAGCTGGAACCGCGGAGGCTTGCCGGGGTGAGGCGGAGGATGGCACGGTGGAAAAGAAATGACAACGGTAGTGGGAGATGTCACATAATTCTTCGGTTACATGATGAAATACCATGCTTGACGAACAACGATGGAATGATCTGTTGAAAAGACTGGGCGGGCAAGACCTGGCCGGGGATTCCTTCCGGAGCATTGTTGCCGCGTATTCCGAGACCCATCGCAGCTATCACACCTGCGATCACATCGAAGCATGTCTCTCGGAATTCGACCGTATAAGAGATGAAGGCGAATCGCCGGACTCGGTTGAATGCGCGCTTTGGCTTCATGACGTTGTCTACGATCCCAGGGCATCGGACAATGAAGAGAAGAGCGCGCGCTGGGCGATGGAATTTCTGGTCGCGTCGGGGTGTCCGGAGGGTTGGGTGAACCGGGTCCGGGAACTGATTCTGATTACAAAGCATGAAGATCCTCCGATGAGCGTAGATCCACGTCTCATGGTTGATATCCATCTTGCCGTTCTCGGGCAACCTTCACTCGTCTTTGACATCTATGAGAAAAACATACGCGCCGAGTATTCGTGGGTACCTGAAGAGTCACACAGAACGGGAAGAGCGAAGGTGCTCCGTGGCTTTCTGGAAAGACCCGCCATCTTTTACACTGAGCGATTCGAAGAATCGTATGGCGTCCAGGCAAGAAGAAACCTGGAAAACGCTCTCCGGGCAATGGTATGTACGGAAACTGCACGATAAGCTATTCACCGTGACATTTCACCCATTCAAACTGCCATGGGACCGGAATGAAAAAAGCAATCCTCGTAATACTCCTCATCTTTCCCGCGGTTGCCGCTCTCTATTACATGCAGAGCCGCAGAGCCGGAGAAACGTCTCCTTCCCGGTCTTCAGAAAGAGTGCCCGAACACCCGCCGACATCTTCAGGCTCCGCAACCGGCATACATCAGACCGCCGACCTGGTGTACATCGAGAAAAATGCGCGCCGCCTTACCCTTTTCAGCAACGGTAAACCGATCCGGACGTACCGGGTGGCGCTCGGCTTCGCGCCGAAGGGAAAGAAAACCACCGACGGGGACGGCAAGACCCCGGAAGGGCGTTACATCATCGATCGCCGCAAGCCGAACAGCAGGTTCCATCGCGCTTTGCACGTTTCCTATCCCAACGCCGACGACAGGCGGCAGGCTGCCGCGCGGGGCGTGTCTCCCGGCGGCGATATCATGATCCACGGTCTGTTGAACGGCTTGGGATGGATAGGGAAGGCACACCATGCGCGCGATTGGACGCTCGGCTGCATCGCTGTAACCAATGAGGAAATAGAGGAGATCTGGCGCTTGACTCCGGTCGGCACTCCCGTTGAGATCGTGCCGTGAAGGTGTGATATGACCTCCGTCGGCAGAATTAGGATGAAAAACACATCATCGTAGTTTGTTGCCCCACAGTTGTATTTCCGGTATAGAAGAACAATTATCGTATCAGCGCGATTTCGAGACCTGCGAAGACAACGAAAGGGGATCAACATGAAAACCATTATCCTGTCGGTAGTCCTTTTCCTGGGCATGACCTGCGCCGCCTGGGCCCACATGATGACGGGGCCCTGCGAGGAACAGCCGAAAATCAAGGTGTCCGGCGAAGCCGTGGTCAACGTGAAGCCGGATCGGATTGTGATCGTGTTCGGGGTTGAGACCTATGAAAAGACCATCATGGACGCGAAGAACAAGAGCAGCGCTATCATGAAGAAGGCGATAGCGGTTGCGAGGGAGTGCGGCGCGCAGGAGAAGGACATTCAAACCGATACCTTGTCCATAGAACCGATCTACAAACCGGTGTACAAGGATGATGAAGACGCCAGGAAAAAGATCATCGAATACGTCGTACGGAATACCCTTGTCGTTACGCTTTCGGAGCCCGCGAAGGTGGAGGAGCTGGTGACGAAGGAACTGGAGGCGGGCGTGAATTATGTCCACGATATCGATTTCCAGACATCCGCATTGAAGGCATACCGGGAACAGGCCCGGGAGCTTGCTCTCAAGGCGGCGAAGGAAAAGGCGCAAAAGATGGCCTCGGCCCTGGGCCAAGCCATCGGACAGGCGATAGAGGTGCATGAAGAGTACGCCGGTTCTCCCTGGTCGTATTACTCAAATTGGCGCGGGGTTAGTTCCGGCCGCCTCCCGGCGATGAGTCAGAATGTTTCCCAGAGCGTCCGAGCAGGATCCGGTGAGGTTTATGATTCCATAGCCCTCGGCAAGCTTTCTATTCGCTCTAACGTATCGGTTGTATTCGAACTGAAAAAGTAAAGCTGCACGCGGGAGTGGATACACGTTTTTCGAGGAAAGGAGAGAAATCGCCGATGAGATTCATCCTACGTGTTTTTCTGGTCCCGGCATTGTGCCTGTCCTGCTGCGTATGGACGGGAATCGCCGCCGCGGAAGGGACATCACGGCATCTGACCACCGCTGAGTCCGAGCAGGTGCGGAAACTGCAGGAGAGGATGCTTGGGGACGCCGACATCATGGCCCAAATCCAGGCCCTCGCGGATGATCCGGAAATGCAGGCGCTCCTGAGCGATCCATCCGTGCTGGACGCCGTTGCCGGCGGCGATATTTCGGCACTGACCGGCAATCCCCGCTTCATGCGCTTTCTGGAGAATGCCCGCGTGAAGGACATTCACCGGCGGTTGAATCGGTAACCTCCCTGGAAGAACCAATGGAGAAAGGATCGAAATGAGGACACGGATCTTGGTATCTTCTTGTGCCGGTGTGCTTCTCTTGCTCGCGGCATTCATGGCCGGGCCGGGCGAGGTGTCCGCTCTGGCCGGTGAACTGACGGCGGATATGCGGACCTATCGCATCTGTCGAGAGGGGCTTGCGCGGACCGTGGCATTCGCCGAATCCCGGAAGGACCTGTTCAGCCGCTCCCGGAAGAAGCGGTACTCGATGCCCAGCCGCGTGGAGAAGATGGAGCTGTGGGCGGCATGGAGTGCCATGCTGGACTACACCTCGGGACTGGACGCCGTCGCGGCCGGGCATGCCGATTTCATGGGGTATGTCTCCGGCAAGCGGAAGAGAACCTCGTTTTCCCTCGTGTATGCCTCGTTCCTGGCGGAATACCGCTATGCAATGGAGTTCATCGCTCTGGCTGAAAAGAATCCCGCTCTGGAGGCGATCCTTGACGAGCCGGTTCCGGAGTTCGGTCTGGCGGGTGGAAGTTACGGGCGCTACAAGTACCGATTCCTCAATGTGGTCCGCGCAACGGAATTCGCCGCCATGCTGGCTGTGGACAAGGGGCTTCCCGGAAAGGACGACGCGGCGCTGCGCACGGCAATGCGGGAGGACGACTCCGTGATCAAGCGGATGGGAACATGGAAGGGGCCGGTACTGACCTTCGCCAACGGCCTTTCCATCGTCGGTAAGATCGGCTTTGCCGCGTGGTTCCCGGTCCAGAAGGGGGCCTCGGAGTTCATGGGGGACGTGAAGGTGCGCCATATAGGGGAGTCCTTCATCTCACAGGAACAGATCCGTTCTCTCCCATCCCGCCTGGAGCCCGGAGACATCCTCCTTGAGCGGCGCGAGTGGTACCTGTCCAACCTGGGGCTCCCCGGCTTCTGGACCCATGCGGCGCTCTATGTTGGGACGGTCGCGGAGCGGAGGACCTTTTTCGATGACCCCCAGGTACGGCAGTTGGTGTGCGCCAGGGGATTGGCGAGCGGGGATTTCGAAGAACTGCTGCGCCGCTCCTATCCGGCTGCGTACGCACGCAGCTCGACGCCGCAGGAGAAGAGCCATCTTCCCCGCGTGCTGGAGGCCATCTCCGAAGGGGTCTCGTTCACCACTCTGGAACACTCCGCCGCGGCCGATTCTCTGGCGGTGCTCAGGCCAAGGCTTTCCAAACGGGAAAAGGCGGAGGCCCTGCTGCGGGCCTTTCACTACAGCGGAAGGCCGTATGATTTCAACTTCGATTTCCGGACCGATTCGTCTCTTGTCTGCTCGGAACTGGTCTACAAGGTATATGAGCCGGCGCCCGGCATGGCGGGGGTGCGGTTTCCGCTGGTGAATATGATGGGCAGGCCCGTTTCCACACCCAACGACATGGTGCGACAGTTCGACGAGCAGTACGGAAAGCCGGGCCAGCAGATCGATTTCGTCCTCTTTCTGGACGGCTCCGAGAAAACGAACAGCGCAGCCGAGGCCGATGTCGCTGAATTTCTGCGGAGCTGGCAGCGCCCCAAGTGGCATGTCCTCACCCAAAACTCTTCGGCCAGGGAGCCTGGAGTTAAACAGGCGGTCATCCCGGAGATGGCGCCATGATAGGAAAGAGCGAAAAACCACGAAAAATCGCCCTGTTCAGCGTCTCGGCCGGCGCCGGTCACGTGCGTGCGGCCCAGGCCCTGCAGGCGGCCGCGGAAAAGTGGCATCCGGGGGTGGAAACGATCCACGTGGATGTCATGGACCTGGTGCCGAAGCTGTTCCGCACGGTCTACACCGACACGTATATCAAAATCGTAGAGCGGCATCCCGCTGTCTGGGGCTACCTGTACGATCGGGCGGACCAGGAAAAGGCCGACTCGACCCTGAACAGGCTCCGTATTGCCGTCGAACGGCTCAATACCCAGAGGCTTAAGAAGGTGGCACGGGAGCTGAACCCGGACCACATCATCTGCACCCACTTTCTCCCTGCTCAGCTCCTGTCACGCAAGGCGGCGCAGGGGGTGTTCCGCATGCCGGTCTGGGTGCAGGTGACGGATTTCGATCTCCATAGCCTCTGGGTCCATGAACACATGCGGGGGTATTTCGCCGCCAATGACGAGGTGGCCTGGCGCATGGTCGACCGGGGAGTCCCCCGCGATACCATCCATGTGACCGGCATACCGATCATGCCGGTGTTCGGAGAGGCTCTTTCACGGACCGAATGCGCCCGTGAGCTGGGTCTGGACCCGGAACGGAAAACGCTCCTCATGATGTCCGGCGGGGCCGGTATCGGCGGCATCGAGACGCTGGCCGAGCGGCTGCTGCAACTGGAAGGCGACTTTCAACTGGTTGCGCTTGCGGGCCGCAACGAGCGCCTTCTGGAAGACCTGCGGCGGTTGGCGGACAGGCATCCGCAAAGACTTTTCCCGCTGGGATTTACCCGCACCATCGAGCGGGTGATGGCGGCAAGCGACCTGGCGATAACCAAGCCCGGAGGCCTCACCACTTCAGAGTGTCTGGCCGTGGGACTGCCCATGATTGTCATTTCCCCGATACCGGGGCAGGAGGAGCGCAACGCCGACTTCCTCCTGGAGAACGGCGCGGCCCTTAAGGCCTGCGGACCGTCAGCCCTCGCCTACCGGGTGGGCAGGTTGCTTCACGAACCCTCGCGTCTTCAATCGCTTCGGGAGAACGCCCTGAGATTGGGGCGGCCGGAAGCCGCGCGCGAGGTTCTGGACATCATCCTCGGTGATAGGTAGTAAGGTGGAAGACAGAAATCCCGTTATTCTATGGACAGCCGCCGGGAAAAGAAACTGATGGTGTCAAACGATGCTGAAGAGACGGAGAACTGCATCGCTGTAACAGCTTCTCCGCCTGGAATCGCAATTGCATATATATGTCTTTTCAGGTTTTTCTTCTGAGAAGCCCGACACCCATAAGGCCTGCGGCTACAAGAAGGATTGTGGATGGTTCGGGAACGGCCTGGAAATCCGATGGTTCGGCAATATAGATCGGATCCGAAGCATCGCTGATCAGGAGCCTTCCATCACCGGTGAAATACAACCCTCTCGGGTCGAACTTGTCTAAGCCAAGGTCCGTTCGTAATGATGCAACGACATTGCCCGCTGAATTCACTGCAAGGACGTCCCCCAGCGTGCCCCCACCATACGAGGATCCTGAAACGGAGATGAACAGGAGAACTCCGTACCCTGGTATGAACCCGTCGGGGCTGAAAGCCATCTGGCGCAGGCCGCGGGTTCCGGGGTCCAGACCGATAGTCGTGAAAACCATTTCGTTGCCGGAAGAATCAACCGCGAAGATTGTTCCGTCGGTAACCCTGCTTGTCAGTAAATCTCCTCCGACGCTTCCCCACCCCGAGGGAGCGAATGCTAGCCCGAAGCGTTCAGTAATAGGATCGACAGGGGTAGCGACAATAAAGGTCTGGACACCTGAACTGTCAATTGCATAGACATCCGGGCCGCCGTCGGCGACAATCAGTTGTCCGCCGTATGTTCCCCACCCGGCGGGCGCGATAGCCGGAGTTTTCGGCGTTCCGCCGTTGGTCGACCAAAGCGTTGTATAGGTGCCGTCAGCGTTATAAACGTTTATTCTTGCCGTGTGATCGCCGTTGGCCGGGCCTTCCCAGCCCACCGTCAGGTATTTCCCCGCGAAATTATCCCAATCGGGATCATTCGGGAGGAAAATTCCCCCAACAGTCGTTGTGTTCAGATCCTGAGTTGTCGGTGCGAATGTTGTGGCGGAACCGCTGCCGTCCACGATCCAGATTGTCGATCCGGCGGGATTCCCGGAAGACCTGCCTGGGTCCGGTACAAAATACGAGCCGTCATAGGCGCCGCCATATGCTCCCGACGGTACTGGAGAGATAGTCTCCGGTGTCAGCATACCCTCGGAGAAAAGCTCCCATGCCGAAGCCTTCTGATTTGACAGGAATGAAACTGACAGGAGAAAAACAATACAGACGCACCATGCCGGCAGTCTTGCCGCTTGTTTAAGATCCACGATTCGCGAGCTCATCATGCCCTCCTTTTCCCTCTCCCTCCGGAGCGTGTTAATTCCCGACGATTCATCCTCTCCAAAATCCCCCCTGACCTTTCTGTTTAGCAAAATTAATACCATGTTCTAATGAGTGTTATGTGTCCGAAAATACAGACCTATTTATCGCCGTGAGTTCGGAGAAATCATTTTGTAAAGAAATCCGACAAAAACCAGGGGGATGCGAATTAGCAGTGAAAGAAAAATACGCGGCTGTTCCTGATACTCGTGGGCCCGCATCGGATTCCAGCCCGTTTTCTGCAATTTGCGTAAGCTGAGTTCCTGCTACTGCCTCCAGAAAAGTATTTGCCTGATATAATTGTCGGACAGACTTCACCTTATTTCTTCCCGTCGAATGATCCACATATCGGAGGAATCTGCCATGCCGAAATGTCCTTTACTGCTGATATTTTTCCGATGCACACGATCTTGAGGCTGCGGCGAGGGATTGCCTGAAATGGTGTGAAATTGACCTGACCGTTAGGAAGACGGTGAGTTCTCCATTGGTCGACCCCGGCGACTCAATCGTATTCACCACATCGGTAACGAACGCTGTAAGGCATAAGCCTGAGGTTCTGAATGTTATCGATACCGTGTGCCCGCATGCCCCGTATCAGGGCGGCGAAACCGATGGCGACAGTTTTCTTGATCACGGAGAGACCTGGACCTATCAGTGTACGTGCCGGTCCTCACAAAAGACATGCGAAAATCGGAGATTCTGAGAAATCGAGTGGAAGTTGTTGTGCGGAGCCCCTCAAAGGCAACGGTCAAGACGGAAATAAAGAAAAAAGGATCGGCCGAGGTCAGGGTGAGGGCGCTTACTGAGGTGTCGGACCCGGTGGGCGCCACCCTTGAAATAGCCCGCGAAACTATTGGAGGTGCCAGTCTCGAGTGGGAAAGGTGGCATATGAATTTGAC
>CALABV010000124.1 GCA_937886325.1 uncultured Geobacter sp. | reverse complement strand
CTCGGGATCTGCGACGGCAACATGGAGGAGGGGAGCTTCCGCTGCGACGCCAACGTGTCGCTCATGCCGGTGGGCTCCACGGAATTCGGCACCCGCGCCGAGCTGAAGAACATCAACTCCTTCCGCTTTGTGAAGCAGGCCATCGAGTACGAGATCGATCGCCAGGCCGATATCCTGGACGACGGGGGCGCGGTGGTGCAGGAGACGCGCCTGTTCGACCCGGCGTCCGGTACGACCCGTTCCATGCGGGGCAAGGAGGAGGCCCACGACTACCGCTACTTCCCGGACCCGGACCTGGTGCCGCTGGTTGTTTCCGGCGACTGGATTGCCGAGATACGCAACGGGCTGCCGGAACTGCCGGACGCCAAGCGCCGGCGCTATACCGCGGAACTGGGGTTGCCCGACCTGGATGCCGAGGTGCTCTCCGCCTCCCGCGACATCGCTGACTATTTCGACGCCTGCGTGGCCCTCTATCCCCAGGCCAAGCCGGTCTCCAACTGGGTCATGGGAGAAGTGCTGCGCGCGCTGAAGGAGGACAACCGGGAGATTGCCGACTGCCCGGTCACGCCGCGCCTTCTCACTGAGATGTTGAAGCTGGTTGAAAGCGGCACCATCTCGGGCAAGATCGCCAAGACCGTGTTCGACGAGATGTACAAGACCGGGAAAGAGCCCGCGAAGATTGTCGAAGAAAAGGGTCTCGTGCAGGTCTCCGATACCGGGGCAATTGAAAAGATCATCGACGAGGTCTTGGCCGCCAACAAGGACAAGGTGGAGGAGTACCGGGGCGGCAAGGAGAAGCTGTTCGGCTTCTTCGTGGGACAGATCATGAAGGCCAGCAAGGGAAAGGCCAATCCGGCCCTGGTGAACGAGATGCTGCTGAAGAAGCTGCAGGGGTGAGAGCGGACGGAATCCGGTAACGAGACGGCTCTCAATCCGGTGTCGGAATCGAGAGCCGTTTCTTTTTTCGGACATTTTACTTTAAGTGAATTATTAACGAAAATTTTGATTGAAAATAAATACTTTGTTTGCTACAAAAGGAATGGTATCCGCACAAAAAGCACGGCAGGTGTAGGAAACGTGGCCATGAGCACGAAGCTTATCGACATTACAAAGCAGTTGAAAACATTTGTATCATCCTCCTCACCCAGCATTCTCCTCAAGGAAACCAACGGAATTTCAGGGATATCCATCATTGAGGCCCATATCCAGAAACGCCGGCTGGAAACGGACGGGTCCGGCATGATCCGCATGACCGAGAGTTCCGGGAGCGACTGCAACTGCATCAACATCGTGAATGTCGCGGTGGCGGAAAGGAACCGACGCAAGGGGCTGTTCAGCGATTTTCTGGAGCTGCTGGAGAAATTCGACTATGGCCCCTGCACGAACAATGGGTCGGACTTCCATGTGCGGGTCGACAAGGTCATGAACCCCATCCTTGACAAGTATCTCCCAAGAAGAGGGTACGCCCGGATTCGGTCCGGGAATGAAACCCATTTTTCCTACCTCAAGGTGGTGCGGAGCAGACAGGACGCCGGGGACGAAATCTACCTGGAGACCGCAGCGGGATGTGAACGCGCGGTGCGCCTCCCTTCCGTCTATCACGGCGGCATCCAAACGGCACGATAAATTTTCCGGGTGCCGTTCCGCCGGTGACGACACGGCCCTGCTACAGTTCCGGCGCGAAATTCGGCACCAGGCAGACGATGACGAGCGGTTCGTTACCGGTGTTTTCGATGTGGTGTTCGGCGTCGGCGGGGACGAACAGGCAGTTCCCGGGACCGATGTCGATCCATTGGTCACCCTGCCGGATTCTCCCCTGTCCCGCATGCACGAACTGCTCATGTTCCCAGGGGTGGCGGTGCGGCGGGATGACGCCGCCGGGCGCCACCTCGATGATGCGCATGCAGAAATTGTCGGCCCCGTCGGCCTTGCCGATGACCACCCGGCCCGTGACGCCCCGCATGGTGGCCGACGTCAGTTCCCTGGCAGGCGTGTCGCGGTAATCGATAATCTTCATGTCCTTCTCCTTTCATGTTCCACATCTTCCCGGAATGCGCCTTGATTCACGGCGTGTCCTTCAGAATACCGGAATCTGCCCGCAAGGCAACAGTTGGCGCGCCGCGGTACTTCAGGAACGGCGCGGTTTCTTTTCCGGGAGCGTCCTCACTTTTTCCGGCGGCTCCGTTCCCTCTCATGATTCATCAAACTCGACCAGATGTCTTCTGCAGCGCAGAGGGACAAGTTTCTGCTGCAGTTTCGGGTTGATGCGCGCTTCGATGGCAAGGCGACGGAAATAGCGCCGCCAGAGATCGGCGCACTCATGCTCCGCCTCGGAGAAGCGTGGCGGCTCGGCCAGGGTGATGTCGACCAGGAGTCGCCAGTTTTTTCGATCGTAAACAGCGGCGCGGGAGCGGCGCAGGTCGTGGATCATCCAGGGGCGGTCGCCGACCCTTTGGACAAAATGGGGCGCAATGAAACGGATGATGTCGGCCTCCGGCTCGATGGAGGCGTAAAGAAATCCTTCCTCCACCTCGCGGAATCGGACAAAGCCCTTGTACCGGTGAGCCTCGCCCGCGACCTTGCGGGCCAGGCGGTCCACGATGTTCACCCGCTTGTCGGCAAGCATGGAACCGAGCCGCGGTCCGGTTTCAAAGCCGAGCCGCGCATACTCCCACAACAGCCGCTCAATTTCGATATGCTCGCTGCAAAATGCGTAGCGCAGGGTGCTGAACGCGGATGACGATACCGTTGCCGCAAACAGTTGCCGAAAAGCGTTCGCGATCTCCCCATCCGTCTCAACAGTAACCGCCAACTCATGGAACAGGCTCATTTCAGGCAATGTCTCACACAGGAATTCCGGGGATTCGACACTCTCGGCCAGGCAGCGGGACAGGGCGCACAGATATCCTTCGAAGCTGCCGTCGTAGCGGTAGCGGCGCATCACAACTCCCCCGTAACCGCGGAAATGTCGCCTGCGGCAGGAAACAGCTCCAACTGGTCATGCGATGCCTTGCGCTTTGCGGGTGCCGTCAGGCGGGTGAGGAGTTCCGGCGCGTCCAGTCTCACGCCTCCCAGGTAGCGTCCTCCAGCGGTGATGAAGTAGCGGGCCCGCTTCAGCACCACCCCCAGCCTTTTCAATTCCTCCTCACCCAGTCTGCAGGCGCGTCGAGCCCGCACGATGCGCTGGGCGGAACGCACGCCGATGCCCGGAACACGCAGCAATGCCTGGTAGTCGGCCCGGTTTACCTCCACGGGGAATCGCTCAATGTGCCGCAGTGCCCAGTCGCACTTGGGATCAAGGCGCATGTCCAGGTTGGGATGGGCCTCGTCCAGGAGTTCATGGGAACTGAATCCATAAAAACGCAACAGCCAGTCGGCCTGGTAGAGGCGGTGTTCGCGGAGCAGGGGCGGGCCGGGAAGCGCGGGCAGACGACTGTCGCCCGACACGGGCACAAAGGCGGAATAGTAGACCCGCTTCATGCCGAGGCGCTGATAGAGCCCCTCGGACAGGGTGATGATTTCCCGGTCATTCTCGGGCGTGGCGCCCACGATCAACTGGGTGCTCTGCCCGGCCGGCGCGAAGCGGGGCGCCTTGCGGGATTGCCTGCGTTCCCGGCGGGCGGTTTCGATGAGACCGCTGAGCCGCCGCATCGGCTCGATGATCGACTCGCGCGGCTTGTCCGGGGCAAGCAGTTGCAGGCTCCGGCGCGACGGCAGCTCGATGTTGATGCTCACGCGGTCGGCGTAACGGCCGGCCTCTTCAATCAGCCCCACATCCGCGCCCGGTACGATCTTCAGGTGGATATAGCCGTTGAAACGTTCTATTTCTCGCAGGGTGCGGGCCACCCGTATCAGCAGCTCCATGGTATGGTCGGGCGAGGTGATCACGCCGGTGCTGAGAAACAGTCCCTCGATGTAGTTGCGGCGGTAGAACGCCATGGTGAGATGTACTATCTCATCGGGTGTCAGGGCGGTGCGGGGAACGGGGTTGCTGCTGCGGTTGACGCAATAGGCGCAGTCATAGATGCACGCGTTGCTCAGCAGGATCTTGAGCAGGGAGATGCAGCGGCCGTCCGCTGTCCAGGTATGGCAGATGCCGCCGGAGCTGGTTCCGCCGATGCCGCCCGGCGCTCCTTTGCGGTTGCTGCCGCTGGACGAGCAGGAGACATCGTATTTGGCGCTGTCCGCCAGCATCGTCAGGCGCTGTTCCAGGGAGAGGGTCGTCATGGAGCGAGTATACCATGGTTTTGTGACGGAATATGTCGCGGTTGTCCGGACGGCTTTGATGTCTTTGCTTATTTCTTTTTATCGTCCTTTTCAAAATACCGTCCGAAAGCTGACCGGCAAATTGAAATGCGGCCATCCTTATGGTACGATACAGTCACTTTTCTCGTCACCGTTTCACGAAAAACACCAAAAGACCAGTGGAGCAGACAGTGTCCTTTAGAACCATAGAATGGCGTGACAACAAGGTTGTCATGATTGACCAGACCCGCCTTCCCGGCGAAGAGGTCTACAACGAATACGGCGATTTCAAGAGCGTGGCCGAGGCGATCCGCGGCATGGTGATCCGCGGGGCGCCCGCCATCGGGGTCGCGGCCGCCATGGGCATCGCCCTGGGGGCCCGGGATATCATTGCCGATACCCATGAATCCTTTTTCCGGCAATTGTCCAACATCTGCGACATGATGGCCGGAACCCGCCCCACGGCGGTGAATCTCTTCTGGGGCATCGAACGGATGAAACGTGTGGCCGAGGCCAACCGCGACCGGGACCTGAACGCCATCCGGGAGATTCTGCGATGCGAGGCCGTCGCAATCGAGGAGGAGGACCTTCGGATCTGCCGCGCCATCGGCGCCAACGGGGCGTCCCTTGTCCGGGAAGGGAGCACGATCCTGACCCACTGCAACGCCGGTGGCCTGGCAACGGCCGGATACGGCACGGCGCTCGGGGTGATCAGGGCCGCGCAGGAGCAGGGAAAGAACATCAAGGTGTTCGCCGACGAGACCCGTCCCTGGCTCCAGGGCGCCCGTCTAACCGCCTGGGAGCTGATGAAGGACGGCATCCCCGTAACCCTCATTTCCGACTCCATGGCCGGCTATTTCATGCGCAAGGGGGAGATCGACTGCTGCGTGGTGGGCGCCGACCGCATCGCGGCCAACGGCGACACCGCCAACAAGATCGGCACGTACACGGTGGCGGTCCTGGCGCGGGAGAACAAGATCCCCTTCTATGTGGCCGCGCCCCTTTCCACCTTCGACCTTTCCCTGGACAGCGGGGATCAGATACCCATAGAGGAGCGGCATTCCCGCGAGGTGACCCATCTCTCCGGGCTTCCCATCGCACCGGACGGGGTGAAGGTCCGCAACCCGGCATTCGACGTGACGCCGGCGCGCTACATAACCGCCATCGTTACCGAGAAGGGAGTTCTGACGGGCGATTACCGCCGTCGCATCAGAGATATGGTGGGAAAATGACCAACCGTTCCGCTTTTGCCGCGGAAGTGAGGGGCTGCCTGGAACGGTGTGATGTGGAGGAAGCCGACCGCTGTCTTGAATCCTTCCTGGCATCGGGCGGATACCTGACTCCTTCCCGATCCGTCGACAACCTGAGGCTCCTGGCCGAATTCTGCTCTCCCGCCCTTCTGGGGGAAATCGCATCGGACGCCCGCTTCGCCCCTTCTCCGGACCAGGCCCTTAACGGGCTCGAACGCGTGTCGACCGCGGTTCTCCGCGATGATCTCCTCGCCGTGTGCGGCGACACCGGAAGGCTCTCCGACCTCCTTACCATCTGCGGTTCCTCCCCTTTTCTCGTCTCCATCCTCCGCCGCTATCCCGAGTATTTCCACAACCTGTTCCTGGAAAACGGAATCGCCGAGGCGCGAAGCCTGCCGGAAACCCTGGAGATCCTGCGGGGCATGGTGGACGGGGAAACCGACTTCAAGACCCTGCTCCCGATCCTGCGACGATTCAAGTACCGGGAGATCCTTCGTGTCGCGGCCCGGGACCTGAACGGCCTCGCTTCCCTGGAAGAGGTCACCGAAGAGCTTTCCGACCTGGCAGCCGCGTGCCTCCAGGTCGCCTACGAGGTCTGCCGACGTGCGCTGGTGCGCGAACACGGCGCCCCCCTCATGCGGACCCCCGAAGGAGAAGAGGAGGCGGACCTGGTGGTGCTCGGGATGGGGAAGCTCGGGGGCCGGGAGCTGAACTTTTCCTCGGACATCGATCTCATCTACTTCTACTCCTCCGATGACGGGGAAACAGCCGGAGTGCCTGCCCCCGACGGTTCCCTAACGGGCCGACAATCCCTCCATGCCTTTTTCATCAAGCTGGCGGAGATGATAACCAAGGCCATTTCCCAGGTCACCGAGGACGGCTTCGTTTTCCGCACCGATCTGGGTCTGCGGCCGGAGGGAAAGAGCGGCGACCTGGCACTGTCGCTCCGTTCCGCCGAGGTCTACTACGAGTCTTGGGGCCAGCCGTGGGAGCGGTCCGCCATGCTCAAGGCCCGGCCGGTTGCCGGGAGCCCGGAGCTGGGCGAGCGCTTCCTGCGGATGATCGAGCCGTTCGTCTACCGCAAGTACCTGGACTACACCCTCATTGAAGACATGATGGCCATGAAGAAGAAGATTGATCTGTCCCTTGCCAGGGATCGGGGAGGGGAGGACAACATCAAGCTGGGCCGGGGCGGAATCCGGGAGATCGAGTTTTTCATCCAGGCGACGCAACTGGTTTTCGCCGGGAAAAACCCGGCCCTGCGCGCGCGCAACTCATTCCAGGCTCTCCGCATCCTGCGGGACGCGAATATCATCACCCCTGACGACTGCGAGGCACTGAGCGACGCCTACCGTTTCCTGCGCACCGTCGAACATCGCATCCAGGTGGTGCAGGAGCGCCAGACCCACAGCCTCCCGGCCGGAGACGAAGAGATGCGCTATCTGGCCCGGCGCTGCGGCTACGTGGACGAGGACGGGCCGAGGTTATTCCGCGAAACCCTGGAATCGCACCGGGCGAAGGTCTCCTCCATGTACGGGGACCTGTTCCTTTCCCGCCAGAAGCGGAAGGAAGAGGTTGCGCCGGAGACCTATGTAATCTTCGATCCCAACGCGGACCCTGACCTGGTCAAGGATCTCCTGGCGGAGCGGCGTTTCGAGGACGCGGACACGGCCTACGAGAACCTTATCCACCTCCGGGACGGCACTCCCCGCAGCCACCTCCAACCAAAAGGGAGGCGGTTGCGGGAAGAGATCACCCCGCTGCTGTTCCAGGAGGTGATCGCGTCCCCGGATCCGGACATGGCCCTCTCCAACCTGGAAAAGTTCTTCCGGGCCGTCGGGCCCCGCACCAGCTTTTATGCCCTGCTGGCGGAAAACCGGGAGATCCTGAAGCTCCTGGTCTCCCTGTTCGGCATGTCCGAGTTCCTGTCCAAGATCTTCATTAACAGCCCTGAGATCCTGGATACCATGGTGTCCCGCTCCTTTTCCCCCATAAAGGGGCTTCAGGATGCGGAGGCAGAGCTTGCGTCGCTCCTGGAGCAGGCCGACGACTTCGAGGACCGCCTCGATATCCTGCGCAGGTATCGCCACGAGGAATTCCTCCGCATCGGAATGCACGACATCTATGGACGTCTGGAACAGACAGAGATCGCCGGGCAGCTCACCACTCTCGCGGAGGTCTGCCTGGCGGCGGCTCGGAAAATCGCGGAACAGGAGCTGTCACGGTTCGGGACCCCCCTGTGCGTTGATGAAAACGGTGAGGAGCGGCCGGCCCGCTTCGCGGTCATCGCCATGGGAAAGATGGGGGGGAGGGAACTCAACTACCACTCGGACCTGGACATCATCTATGTCTATGATTATCAGGGGATGACCAACGGAGAGCGGCGGATTTCGAACCGTGAGTATTTCGCCAAGCTGGGGCAGAAAATTATCTCCATCCTCTCCACGCCCACGCGGGAAGGGCACGTCTACACCATCGACACGCGGCTCCGCCCGTCTGGGAACGCCGGGCCGCTGGTCACCTCGCTGGAGTCGTTCCGGACCTACCACCGGGAGGAGGCCCACGTCTGGGAGAGGCAGGCGCTCACCAAGGCGCGGGTCGTTCTGGGCGAGGGGAGGACGCGGGAGGAGATAGAGGAGGTCATCCGCGACACCGTGTACGGCGCCGGAGCCGACAACGAGGTCCGGCGGGAGATACACCGCCTCAGGATGCGCATGGAGCACGAACTGGCGAGGGAGAGCCTGGGGAGTTACAACATCAAGACCGGCCGCGGCGGCATGGTGGACGTGGAGTTCATCGTCCAGTATCTCCAGCTGCGGCACGGCAGGGACTTTCCCCTGGTCCGGAGCGCGGGCACGCTGGAGGCACTCCAGGCTCTGCACGCCTGTGCCCTCGTGTCCGACGAGGATTTCCAGGCGCTCAGCGACGGCTACACCTTCCTGCGCATCCTGGAGAACCGGCTGCGGATCATCCACGACTATTCCATGAACCAGTTGGGTGGCCCGACGGGATACCTGAACAAGCTGGCCCGTCGCCTGGGATACGACGAGAGGCTCCGCCATCCCGGCGATGCGCTCCTGGCCGATTACGAGCGGATCACCGGCGCGGTGCGCCGGGCCTACGACAGGATCCTGGGCGAGGGGGAGGTGCCGCCCGCCGCCTGACGGCTTCACACAGTGTCCGGTCCTTCCTTCGGGCCTTCCGCAACCGCCAAGCCGTTGCGGCCGCCATGTTTGACACGGTAGAGGGCCGAGTCCGCGCGCTTCAGCAGATCCTTCTCGGACTCTCCGGGAAGGGCCTGTGCGACGCCGATGGAAAGGCTCGTCCTGACCTCTTCGCCGTCCAGCAGGAACCGGCTCTCCCGAATCTGCCGGCACAGCTTTTCCGCAACCCCGGCGGCAGATACGGCCGTTGATTTCAGCAGGATCGCGGCAAACTCGTCACCGCCGAAACGGGCGACGAAATCGGTCTGCCGCACGGTTGACCTGATCTTGTACGCCACCCCCTTCAGTACCCGGTCACCTCCCTGGTGACCGTGCGTGTCGTTGATAGTCTTGAAATTATCCACATCAATCATCAGCAGGGAAAAGGTTTCTTCATAGCGGTCCAGGAGCCGGATCATCTCCGTCAGTTTTTCGTCGAAACAGGCCCGATTGGCAAGCTGGGTCATGCCGTCAATGCGAACCGCGGTCTTGAGGCTTTCGATTTGTTGCCGTTGCGTGGCGAGGATTTCCCGGGAATGGGCCAAATCCCGCTTGAGGGCGCTGTTGCTGGAGATTACCCGGTCGATCTCGCTGAGCAGCAGGGAGTGGACCTCCAGCAGGTCGTCCGGCAGCCGCATCCGGTCGATGGTGTTCCTGGCATCCCCAAGGGCCTGGGAGGAATCGCTGGCAGCCTGGTCGGTCCGCTGGATGACGGTCGCCAGGCTGAGCAGGATGCCCCGGATGGTCTGCGCGGTGTCGCTTATCTGCTGCTCGCGCGGGTCGACATGGGGAGGCGCCTCTGCGGGGGCTTCCTTCGGGACCTCCTTTGACGGTCGGATGCGCCGGATGAGTCTCCCCACGAGTGAAAACGGGTATCCGATAAACCGGCCGAGCCCGTCGAGGAAGGAATCGATCCCCTGCGATTCGATCATCCGGGCAAGGGGATGGAGGATAACGCCGAGGGTGAGCCCGGCGCCGAAAATGAGCATATAATGCCACACGTTCATGTTTTTTCTCCATGCAGGGAAATAGCTCTTTTGGAATTGACAGGTGAGGGCTCGAAGGGAGGAAAATACCGGCCTCGAACTCTGTTTCGCTGCACGGATGTATGTATCTCATTACCGCTGCCATGGCAAGATATTTGGGGGCATGCGAAGTTCTGCGGGAGGGACCGGGGATGGGTATCCATGCAAGGCGCGGGGCCCGGCAGGGCGGACCCACCCGTACCCCGCTGCTCATACATTTTTCCACACACAGTGCGGAAAACCATCGGTCACATGTTACGCTGCTTCCAGCTTGAAGTGTCCGGCTAAATCCTGCAGTTCCCGCGCCATTCCGGCAAGTTGACGGGCGGACTCGGCAGACTCCTGGGCTCCTCTGGCGGTTTCATGGACAACTTCGGTTATCTGGCTCATGTTGCCCGAGATTTCAGTGATGGTTGCGGTCTGTTCCTCCGCGGCGGAGGCTATCTGGCTCACCTCCATGGCGACGGAGTTGATCTGGTTCAGTATCTCCTTCAGGGAGTCGCCGGACTTCGCGGCCTCGTTCGTACCCGTTTCCACTTCCCGAACCCCTTCAACCATGGATGAAACCGCGCCACGAGTCTCGTCCTGGATTGCCTTGATCATTGAGCCGATCTCCCGTGTCGCCTTTGTCGTCCTCTCGGCAAGCGCCCGAACCTCGTCTGCAACCACAGCGAACCCCCGTCCCTGATCCCCGGCTCGTGCCGCCTCGATGGCTGCATTCAGAGCGAGCAGGTTTGTCTGATCGGCAATATCCTCGATGGTGCCGATGATCTCGCCTATCTGCTCAGAACGGGAGCCGAGGGTTTCGACGGTCTGTGACGACTCGTTGACCCGGAGGGAGATCCTGCTCATGACGGATATGGTTTCCTCAACGACACCCTCTCCGTGCAGGGCGGTGTCGTTGGCATGTTTGGCGCTCTCGGCGGCGCGGATGCAATTCTTCGCTATCTCGGTGGCGGTGGCGGACATCTGCTCGCTTGCCACGGCCACCGTCGCGGTCTGGGCGGCCACCTCCTCCGTTCCGGTCGCCATCTGCAGTGAGGCGCCGGAGAGCTGGTTCGCCGCCGCGGAAACGGTGTTCGATGTGTCCACCATCTTATTGATCACGGCGCGCAGTTCTCCGGACATGGTATTCAGCGCCTTGGCCAGGCTGCCGATTTCATCGTTACGATCAACATGCAGGGTGTGGGTCAGGTCTCCGGAGGCAACCGCTTCCGCGAAAAGAACCTTTTCCCGAAGGGGACGACTGATGCAGCGAGACATGAGGATCCCGCAGGCGATGGCGAGAACAAAGCCTATGACGGTCAGGGTAAGGCTCACGGCAACCGACCTCCTGCCGATGGCCGCATTCTTGTCAGCCGTTTCCTTCGCGTCCGAAACCTTGGCTGCGACCAGCTTCTCGATGGCACTCTGTTCGACGGTTGCCGCCGCCACTGCCTCATTGTTGTAAAGCGCCACGGCCTGTTCGTTTTTACCCGCTTTTGAAAGTTGGATGATGCGGGAAATCAGGGGCCTGAATACGGTCCTGCTGTCGGTGAATTGTTTGAAGAGATCCTTCTCCGTGCGGCCTGAAAGGGTTTTTTCGAACTCGCCGTTGATCCTGGTTATGGTGGCGCTCAGTTCCTGTATCTGCCGTTCGTATTTTTCCTTTTCCTGGATGCCGGAAACGATAAGAATCTTTGCAAGGTCGACCCGCACCCGTTCGAAGGCGGTGGAAATCTCACCCATTTGGGCGATGGGGACGGTCATCCGTTCATACAGATCCCTGTCGTTCTTGTTGATGCTCATGATATTGGAAACCCCGGTAAATCCGATGACTCCCGCAATCATGGCGATAAGGCCGAATCCTCCGATGATCTTCGTTCCGATTTTCAGATTGACGATGCATTTCATGTTCGCGCTCCTTTCCGCTGTTTTCTTATAAAACGGATTCACTCCTGTTTTCACCCGGCCAGGAGAGAGAATGTGGCATGATAGGCGCCGGCTTCCCCGAACTGGTTTGCAGATACCACGGAAGAAAAATAAAAAATAACTTCATGAACTAATTCACTATATCGGCTGTCGCCTGCCGCACTTTAGCAATTAGAGTGCTAATAAATAAAAAATAATTTTTCTTTGCTTCCATCGCCCATGTACAACAATTCTTGCATTCTCACGCGCTATCCCTATACTGTGACCCATGCGCGCGATACGGTTCACACTGCTTCTTGTCTCTCTCCTGATCGCCGCCTGCGGCACGACGGGGCACAGGGTCACGGTGGAACCCGGACCAGCCGGGCTCCGTCCATGGCAGCGTCCCTATTCCGTGGACGGCGAGCGCTATGTTCCCCTCCTGCACGCCGACGGGTATCGGGAGGAGGGACTCGCATCCTGGTACGGGGCTGAAGAGCACGGCGGCCCCACGAGCAACGGCGAGACCTTCGACATGTACCGACCGACAGCCGCCCACAAGACGCTCCCCCTCGGCTGCTTCATCAAGGTGACGAACAAGCTGAACGGAAAATCCACCGTGGTGCGTGTCAACGACCGCGGGCCGTTTGTCGCGGGTCGCATCGTGGACCTCTCCTACCGGGGTGCACAGGATCTGGACATGGTGGGCAGAGGGGTGACACCGGTCTCCCTTGAATTGGTGAACAGCGCATCCCGGGCTTCATCACCACCGGCGCAACAGGTGAGCACATCGGTCTATACGCTCCAGGTGGCGGCATTTTCGGACAGGGAAAAGGCGCGGATTGTTTCAGAGAAGATGGAAAAGGAATTGGCCTACGCAACCGTCCGCCGCGTCGATACCGACCGGGGCAGTGTCTATCGGGTCCACGCGGGAAGATTCCGTTCGCGCGCCGATGCCGAAGCGGCACGATCCACCCTGGCCCGGAACGGGTACCCCGACACCTTCATCGTGGCGGAGTGATCTGCTCACTCCCGGACCAACCGTCTCTCCATGCAAAAATATCAGCCTTGATAGGAGAAAGGTCTCCCTTCTATTTCTTCCAGTGACGGGCAAAAAAAGAGCGCGGCTCCGGAGGGAGGAGACCGCGCAAAAGGAAGGTGTGTCTTTGTTACGTGCGACGTTTTTTGTATGGGAGAGACTGTCGGGCTGAATCAATCTCTTTTACAGATTATATCGTCAGAACGTGCTTCAATTTTAACATGTTTCCGCTGCATTCCCTTGACGCAGATCACAAAAACGGGAAATAGTATCCCGCATGTTTTTTTCTTTCTTTGTCAACGCAGCCCCTGTACCATTCGTTAGTGATGTCAACATGGCGCCGTAAGCCTATAACGTACCCCTGAATTCGTGGCGTCTGAACGACGAGACGAGCAGAACGCCGCGGTTTGAACGTCGCCGGCGCTGTTTCATGCCGGTCACGCCGGATGAACTTCGTCGGGCTGGTTCGACCCACGGGAGCGCAAGAAACCGAGGTGTTCCGCACAGGCGAAGGCGAAAAGGCGTCACGAATCAGGTTGCCGTTTCATGCCGTCACAACTGAACAGAAGATAGCCGACACTACTAAACCGCTCGCGAGAGCGGGGCGGAAAGCCCACAGGGTCTCCAGCAGACAGCCGGGTTGCCGAAATATCTTACGATATTCAGCACCCGGCTTTTCTGTTGCCGCGGGATGCTGAGATTCCACCACGGAAGGAGATCATGTATGAAAAGGATTCTGTTCTGCCTGGCGCTTGCCGCCGCCCTCACCGCACCCCGCGCCTTTGCCTCCAACGTCGATTTCAACATCGGAATCAATGTGGGCACCAGGCCGCCGGCCGTCGTGCCCGTTGCACCTCCCCCTCCCGTCTACTACGAGCCGCCCGTCGTTATCGAGGAGCCTCCCCTCTTCATCGAACCGCCCGAACTCGGTTTCCACGTTGCAGTGGGAATTCCCTACGACGTCTTTTTCATCGGCGGCAGCTATTATCTCTACAAGGAGAACGCCTGGTACCGGGCGCCCCACTACCGGGGCCCCTGGGCCGTGACCCGCTACAACGCCCTCCCCTGGAAACTGCGCAGGCATTCCCATGAAAGGGTCCGGTACTACCGGGACGCCGGGTACCGGCACTACAGGGTTGGCAACGATCCGTACTGGAGAAGCCATCATTTCAGGCCGAAGCACGGATGGAAAGAGGCGCGCAGAGTAGAACGGGCACAGATGAAGCGCGATTGGAAGGATGAGCGCAGGTGGGAAAAGGATCATGGGAACCGGGAATGGAACGGGTCTCATGGTGGTCATGGCGACTCACGTCACGGAGGTCATGAACATAGCAGGCGTCCTGGTGACAGGTAGTCTCCATGCGGAAGATATCGCCGCGGTCCCTGTATTCCGCCAGGGGCCGCGGCGTCCAGCCCATATTCGGCAGGTGAAGTCACCCTTCGTTCGCTTCGGACGACTCCACCTGCCGTTTTCAGGTTCCGCCATCTCTCGAGGGAAAACCCTCTAGCCGGAGTACCCTCAGCGCCTCCTCCTCTGGCTCACCGGCTCCATCCAGCCAATGGATCCCGACCCCCTGCCGCTCCATGCGGCGGAACCAGGTCTCCTGCCGCTTGGCAAAGTCGTGAATGGCGCTGTTCAGCTTCTGGAAAAGGTCATTCCTGGTAAACTCCCCCTGCAGATGTCGGGCAACGAACCGGTATTCCAACCCATAGAAGTCCAGGGTCTCATACGACACCCCTTCCCGGTGAAGGCGCTCCACCTCATCGATAAGCCCGGCGTCAAGCCTGGCCCTGAGACGGGCGGTAATACGCCGGCGGAGCATGCTCCGCTCCCACCTGACGCCGAACACCACGGGGTGAAACCCGGGAAGCGGCTCCGGTTCGTGGTTCCGCTCGTATTCCGCGATCTCGATGGCCCTTGCCAGGCGCTCCCGGTCCAGCAGGTCGGTGGTATTGTGGAGGCGCGGATTGAGCGCCAGAAGGCGCGAGGCCAGTTCCTCGGGGGACTGGCTGGCGAGTTCGGCGCGCAGCCCCGGATCCTCCGGCGCCTCAACCATCCGGTATCCCCGCAGAACCGCGTCCAGGTAGAGTCCCGTCCCTCCCACGATGACCGGAACGCGACCGCGTCCGCGGATCTCATCCATGGCCGCGAAACAAAGCCGCTGGAACCGGAAGACGTTGAACTCCTCTCCGGGATTCAGGAGGTCTATCAGGTGATAGGGCGTCTCCCCGTACTCGTCCAGGTCCTTTCCCGTGCCGAGGTCCATCCCCCGGTAGACCTGACGGGAGTCGGCGGAGATGATTTCGCCGCCCACCTCCCGTGCAACGCCCACCCCGAGCCGGGTCTTGCCTGATGCGGTAGGGCCGAGGATTACGATGGTGTCATAGTTCATCTATCTTCTCCATGATCCGGAAATAGGTTTCTTTTGCCTTTTGCCCTATGCCTCTTGCCGGCTTTCTTTTGTCTTCCAACTTTCCGCGGCTTGGGGTAGTATTTGCTCCCGATGAATTTTGCTTCATCCGGAGGACGGGGGAAATGCGGAAGGGGAAACCGGCGAAGAAATACTCCCAGGCGGGACGGGTCCACGATATCATCCGCCTCATCGAGTCGCGCCACGGGATGACCATCGATGAACTCGCCGAGGAGACCGGCGTCAACCGACGCACGATTCACCGCGACCTTATTGCCATCCACGAGGCAGGGTATCCCCTGGTGAGCCACCGGGAGAACGGTCGCAAGCGCTACCGTTTCCTGACCCGGTTCAAGGACGTTCCCCCCATCAATTTCACCCTCCATGAGCTGATGACCCTTTCCTTCCTCCGCTCGCAGCTGGACTTTCTCGAAGGGACCCCCTTCCACGACGACATGGAGGAGATCTTCCGCAAGGTGAACTCGGTCCTCCCCCCCCGCTATGCGGCCCACATGGAGCGCATCGCCGGCGTCACTCTTCCCCTCCTGCAGGGGAGGCGGAAATACGGAAGGGTCTTCGAGCCGCTCCGGGAGCTGCGGGACGCCCTGGTTTTCCAGTTCCGGGTTTCCATCGAATACAGGGGAACGGGCAAGGACCAGTCGACCCGTTACCTGGTGGACCCCTATACCCTCATCTTCCACAAGGGAGGGCTGTATCTCCTGGGGTACGCCCACAACCGACAGGCTCTTCGCACCTTTGCCGTGGAGAGGATCAGCCGGGTCACGAAGGAAAAGGAACGGTTCGAGATGCCCGACGACTTCCGGCCGGAGGAGAAGCTGCGAAAGGCCTTCGGCATCGTGGAAGAGGAGGCGGTTCCGGTCCGGGTACGGTTTTCTCCTGTCGTGGCCCACGCGGTAAGAGACCGGGTCTGGCATCCCACCCAGCGCGTGGAGGAGGAGAAGGACGGCAGCGTGGTCATCTCCTTCGAGGCGGGAGGGGTCATGGAAATCCTTTCCTGGATCCTCTCCTACGGAGAACACGCCGAGATCCTGGATCCGCCGAAGTATCGCGCCGAGGTAAAAAGGATCGCGGCGGACATGGCGCGCATGTACCGGAAACGAAACCGCACCGTGGGGCAGGCGGTGACGTGCCCCGCGGACTGACCTGTCAATGGTGTCGACTATTCATCCTACGTAACCGATTCCTTATGGAGGCTCTACATGGCAAAGATTTCTTCCGCATCCACCCTGGACTCCATCGCCCTCCTGCTGATCCGGCTCCCTCTGGGACTGATATTCGCGGCCCACGGCTCCCAGAAACTCCTGGGGCTGTTCGGGGGGCACGGCCTTACCGCCACCCTGAAGAATTTCGAGACCCAGCTGGGGATCCCGCCCATCCTGACACTGCTGGCAATCATCGCCGAGTTCGGCGGCGGCCTGGGAGTCCTCTGCGGCTTTCTCACCAGGCTTTCCGCCTCAGGCGTCGCGATTACCATGGCCGTGGCCATGTACAAGGTCACCTGGGTGAACGGCTTCTTCCTGAACAATACCTGCGCGGCCGGCCGGGGGCACGGCATCGAGTTCAATCTTGCGCTGCTCGGAATGGCGCTGGCCCTGGTTGCGACGGGCGGGGGTCAGTGGGCCATCGATCGCTTTATCTGGAAGAGGTGACGGCGCGGGGGAGGAACGCCGGCAGAAATACCAGGGAAAAAAGCGCCGTGGCGCCGATGCCGAAGTTGGTTGCCCAGCCGATGGACGACATGGCGCCGTAGTCGGTGAAGGCGAGGGAGCCGAAGCCGGCTATGGTGGTGAGGGCCGAAAGGAGCACGGCCCGGCCCGCCTGGACGAAATTCCTCCGTTGATCATCGTTCTCCCCGCGGCCGACCCGGTGCGCGATATGGAGGCCGTAGTCGCTTCCCATGCCGAGGATGGTGACCAACACCATGGCGTTCATGAAGTTGAGCCCCATACCGGACAGGGCCATCATGCCGGTCATGGCGACCACCCCGGCAAGCACCGGAAAGAGGGAGGCGAAGACGCCGGACAGGTTTTCGAAGTGGGAGACGAGGAGGAAGAGCACGAGGGCCCCGCCCAGCAGGAATCCCAACAGAAAACTCTCCCGCACCGACCCGGCCAGCTGGCTGCTCACCAGGTCCACGCTCGTGGCCCGCGCCGCCGGGTCGAGTGCCGTCAGGTCACGGAGAAAGGCCTCCTGCCGGAACTCCTTTCCCGCGTACTGCAGATAGACGAGGAGGTGATACCCGTCTCCGTTCCGGATCAGGTGCCTCTCCACCACCCCCCGCAGGGGCGAGGCGGCGAGACGGTCGATTGCTTCCCGCACCGACGTGGGTTCCGCATCCTTGAGCCGGACCAGCCCATCCAGAAAAGGTTCAAAGGGCTCGCGCGCGAAACCGTTGCGCTCCAGGGCCGCTGCCGCCTTCGCCTCCATCCCATCCGAACCGCCGCCCTTTGTCAGGGCATCCAATACCCCGCGTTGCGCCTCTTGCCCGTTCAGCACCCGCTCCAGCGAGGACCAGGAAACAATCTGTCCCTCTCGCCGGTATCGCTCCGCAAGTTCGCCTATCCTGCTCCCCCGCGCCATCACCTCTTCCAGGTTTTTCCCGTCAACAGCAACCAGCATCTGCTTCGGACTGAGGCTCAGGTGCTTCTCCATCCTTTCTTGCGTCAGGAACGCCTCCGAGCTTTTCGGCTGGAGGTTCTTCAGCTCTCCCTCGAAACTCAGGAAAAAGGAGGCGACCAGAAAGGCGACCGTAAGGATCAGGGAAAGGGAGATCACTGGCCGGCGCCATCGGCGGCTGAAGGCCCAGACCCGGCCGAGTCCGAAGCCGGGAAGCGGTCCGTAGACGGTACCGGGGAATCGACGTTCGACGAACACAAGCAGGGGAGGAAGGAACAGGAAGGTGGCGTAGAGGGAAAAGAGAACGCCGAGCCCCACCAGGAGCCCCAGTTCGGACAGAGCGCGCACGTCGGAGATCATCAGGGCCAGAAACGGCAGCGCCGTGGTCACCGCGGCGGTAAAGACGCCGTGACCGGTATCCACCACCGCCAGACGAATGGCTTCCCGAGAATCGCACCCAGCGGATTTTTCAGAGCGGAACCGGTCGTAGAGGTGGATGGAGTAGTCGGTGCCGAGGCCGATGATGAGGGCGGTAAAGGCGAAAGAGATGATGTGGATGGAGGGGAGGAACAACCCGGCGGTTCCCAGCGCCAGGATCACACCGTAGGAGAGTATCAGGGGGATCAGAAAGGTCGGCAGCAAGCGACGATAGGTGAAGAAGAAAAGCCCGAGCACCACGAACAGGGAAGACACGATGCAGGCCAGGATGTTATTCTTCATCACCGATTCGTCGATGACCGCGGAGAGATGGGCGCCGGCGCAGGATATATGCACCCCGGCTCCCTTGCGCGCCTCGTTGATGCCTGCCACCAGCTTCCGTGCGAATGCCATGTCGTTCACCGGACGCGCCGGTTCCGCGATCATGATCAGGAGTCTGCCGTCCCGGGAAAGGAAATAGGGGGATTCGGGGTCGAGATTGAGGGCCTGGCTCGCCGCTTTCAGCCTGGGCAGCACCAGGTCGCGCAGAGCGAGGGGGTCGGCCGCAATCAGGTCCCGCATCCCCATCCCCACCTGGCTGGCCAGTTCGGTTCGCGTCCTGGCGAGGGCGGTATCCATTGCCGGCGGTTCGAATCGCTCCCGGAACGTAGCGGCGTTGGACGGGTCGAGGAAGAACTGGGGATGGGTGACGGCATAGCCGATAAAGCGGGCGAATGACTCGGCTTCCGTGGAGTCGAAGACCCGAAAGGTGATCTTCGTGAATCCGGGAGCGCCATCCACCCGCACCGCCCGCAGGCGTTCGGCGAATGCTTCCGCCTCCGAAGCCAGCTTCCCGCGATCCCCTTCCAGGAGAAAATAGGCTTCCTTTGCCCCGCCGGTCCACTCCAGGGAGTCGAGAAACAGCCGCAGCGGTCCCTTCTGGGAGGGAAACAGCTTGAAGATGTCCGACTCGAAGCGGGTGGAGTAAATAGAGAGGGAGGCCGGGATCAGGAGAAAGACCGCAAAGAGAAATACCAAGCCGGGCCGGGCCGTGGTGATGCGGAAGATCCACTCCAGGTGCCGCCGGATTCCCCGCTGGACCAGGGCGGTCACGCCGCCGAAGACTCGATTGCCCATGTCCGGCTACAGCCCCCGGAATTCCGCGAGCGGGCGCACCTCGACACCTTCCAGGACCGGGACCAGGGCGGATTCCTCAACGGGCTGGTTGACTTCGGGCTCGTCGAAAACGATCTTCACCGTGTCGCCCTGCCGGTTGGCTATCTCGATGGTGTCTGGGAAGGCGACGCCGTTCCTGTCGTGGTACCCTGCGTACGCCACCCTGTCCCCGTCCTCGTTCGCCTTGCAGACCAGGAGGCCCCTATCGTCATACGAGAGAAGCTCCTTCCTGCCGTCCGCGGCCAGGTACTCGCGGGCGCCGGCGCCCATTCCCTCCTCGGCCCGCGGCGTATCAACCACCCAACGCATCATCCCCCATCCCTTGAGAGCGTTCCGGTCCGGGAGATCGGAGACGCGGCCCTGGTACGCTGCCTGTTTCGAGGGTATGAGGCAGGTGATGAGTTCGCCGGAGACGAAGACGTCCATCATGGTAAAGCCGAAGGGCGAGAGCACGGCGAGATGGAACCGGTCGGGGCTCTTGAAAATCAGGTAGCCGCGGCCGCCGATGCTTCCGGCGGCGGACTTGACGGAAAGGGAGACCTCGGACTGGAGGGTATCCACCGCCTTGCCCGGCCCGGCGCTCGGGACCGGCCTGGGCGTCGCGGCACAGGCGGAAAGGGAAAAAATGAGAAATGTCGAGGCAATGAAGCGGGCGGCACGTGACGGTATCCTCAAAGAAGGCATGACGGCTCCTTGTCAACGGTTCGGTAGACTCCCCGTGCGGGGCAGGCCATCATAGCACACTTCTCC
>CALABV010000123.1 GCA_937886325.1 uncultured Geobacter sp. | reverse complement strand
TCCCTGTTCACCGGCGCGGGCAGCCTCGTTGGCTGCGTTGAGGGCAAGCAGATTGGTCTGGTCGGCAATATCCTCGATGGTGCCGATGATGTCGCCGATCTGCTCCGAGCGTGAGCCCAGGGTTCCAACGCTTTCCGCGGTCCGCCTCACGCGTTCGGCAATGAGCCCCATTCCGACAATGGTTTCCTGGACAACGATCGCCCCGGCGGTGGCCGATGCCGCGCTCTGCCGGGCGGCGTCCGCGGCCATGGCGCAGTTCCTGGCGATGTCGTTGGACGTGGCCGACATCTCTTCGCCCGCAGTGGCCACAGTGCCGGTCTGGGCCGCAACCTCCTCTGCGCCCGTGGCGATATGGTCGGAGGTTACATGGAGCTGGTTTGACGCAGAAGCGATACCGGAGGAGACATCGCTCACCCTGCCGATGAGTTCCCGCAGATTGTCGCCCATGGTGTACATGTGCTCCATGAGCCGGCCAATCTCGTCCCGGGAGGTAACAGAACGATCGATTCTCAGGTCACCGCCGGCAATCCGGTCGGCCAGGGAAACCGCACGCCCCAATCCACTCATGACCGTTTGTATACTGAAGAAGACAATTACCGTTGCCGCCACCATGCCCAGCACGGTAATGACCAGGGCTATCAGCTGCGCTCTCCTCTGATCCCTGTCGAACGTTGCTTTCTGCGCGGAAATATGCTTCAGCTTCCCCTCTTTCAGTTCCACGAGCTTATCTTTCAGGGTCCGCCACTGGGGGGTTTCCTGTTGTACGAGCAACTCTTTTGCTTTCTCCAGCTCACCCCGGCGAGCCAGGGACACGATGGAGTCCCGAAGCGCTAGGTCTTTGGCCCATTCGCCCGTAATGGCGGCCAGCGCCGCCTTTTCCCGAGGCTGCTCGGCCAGCGCTTTCCCGGTATTCGACAATTCAGCGCTGAAGGAATCCACCGCCTTCTTATAGTTGGCATATGCCTTCTCGTCCGCGGGATTCAGGAGAATGTTGCGGATTGCCTGGCCTCCTTGAAGGCCTTGCGAGTACAGCTCCTGTGTGCCGCTCAGCGCCTGCATGTCGCGGTTTATGAGCGTCTCCGCCGTGCCTGTCATGTGCCTCAGGGCCAGAAAGGTGACCAGAAGCGCAAACAGCAATACAGCGGACGGGATTGCGGTGGATAGAATCAGCTTGGTTTTGATACGCATGGCAGTGCTCCTTTCAAGGGTATATTTTCACGAAAAACGCGCCGTAAACGGTGCCATCACGGATCCGTACCGGCAGGACAATCAGGTCGGCGGGCGCCGGGAAAACCTCCTGATGTTCTTGTCCAGCCGTATCGCCACCCATTCAAGGAGAACCAGGTCCTCCTGCCGGATGGATTCCAACTCTTCGCAACTGAGGGAGAAACCCTCTTCCCGGCACGACTCGGCAAGGGATTGAATCGCCCGCCGCCGAAAATGGTCATCGGTAAGCAGCCTGCCAAGAAGCTTCTCCACCATTTCCTGTGACATACTGCGCCTCCTCGGCTGTGCCCCACGGGGACACTTCATGGGACAGCTACCCATGTATCCGCACATTGAATGCCACAGCTCACTTGTCAATAAATACGGGAGGTTACAAATTCAGACGAAATACAAATGTACCCAGGGGAAACGCACTGTACCTGTGGGGGACGATCTCTCGGCGACGAGTGTGATTTTTTCCTGCGGGAGGGAAAAAGAAAAGCGGCCTGATGCCGCTTTCTTGCCTTGGAGTATGTGGTGGCTGAACAGCACAGGATTCTGCACTGTTGGCGAAGGTGATTGAAAAGCTACGCTACGAACGGTAAAAGTTCTTTCTGGCAATCTTGAGCAGCTTGGCTGCCTTGGTTTTGTTGCCGTTGCACCGTTCTAGTGTAATGGAGAGGATTTCATCAGTGAGGGCGTCCAGTGACAGTTCGGCGGCCGGGAGCGCAAGGGCATACCTGACCGTATCCGCGGGATCGCCGGAGGGGCCTTCGGATACGGCGGCGTACCCGAGACCCAGGTGGGACGGGCGGATGAGTTCGTTGTCCGTAAGGATTGCCGCCCGCTCCAGGGTGTTGCGCAACTCCCGCACGTTGCCCGGCCAGTGGTAGTTTTGCATGAGTTCCATGGCCTTCTGGGAGATGCCGGGAAGAGGTCTGCCGAAATGCTGGCGCAGTTGCCCGAGCACGTGATCGCACAGATGGGGGATATCTTCCCGTCGTTCCCGCAGGGGGGGGAGTGTCAGGGGGAAGATATTGACGCGGTGGAACAGGTCTTCCCGGAAACGGCCTTCGGCCACCAGCGCCGGGAGATCGCGATTGGTTGTCACGATGACGCGGCATTCAACGGGTTGGAGCGTATTGCTGCCGATCTTTTCATACACATGCTCCTGCAGGACCCGCAGCAGTTTCGCCTGGAGCGGTAGCGGCATATCCCCGATTTCGTCCAGGAGCAGGGTCCCTCCCCTGGCAGCGCTGAATTTCCCCTCCCGGTCGCGATCCGCGCCGGTGAAGGCCCCGCGCACATGGCCGAAGAGTTCGCTCTCTAAAAGATGTTCGGGAATGGCGGCGCAGTTGACGGCAACAAAGCTGTTCGGCATCCCTCTGCCTGCAAAATGGATGGCGCGCGCCAGCACTTCTTTTCCGACACCACTCTCGCCGTAAATCGCAACCGTTGTCCTTTCGGCGGAGACTACCCGAGCGGCCAGTTCCAGTTGTCCTTTCATGATCGGATTCACCGTAACGATGCTCTGGAAGGTGAATCGGTCCCGAAGCATCGTTCTCATCTGCTCGTTTTCGCGGAGAACATCATGGTAGTCAAGGGTTCGCCGGATGGCGATGCGCAAGGCATCCAGGGAACAGGGTTTCTCCAGGTAGTCGCAGGCGCCCGATTTCATGGCTGCCACAGCGCTTTCTATACTGCCGTTCGCGGTGACGGCTATGATGGGAATGTTCTCAAAACGGCTTTTTATCTGCTCGATGAGCTGCATGCCGTCCATGCCGGGCATCACGAGATCGGTGACGACCATGTCCACGGCAGGTTGTCGCTCCAGCGTCTCTAACGCCTCGCTGCCGCTCGAGACGGCAATCGGCTGGAAGCCGGCCTTGTGCAGATGGCGCTCCAATATCTGAAGGGAGATGGGCTCATCATCGACCGCTAGAATCTTGTGCTGGATCATTGGGTGTACCCCGAAACTGGAAATGGCATATGCCTATCCATATCGGAAGGAAATTTCGTAACTGAAGAAAAATAGTGCCGCTCTCTCCCTTTTATGAGCAGAAAAAAATCATGGAATCGATGTTCCATGCCGATATATCCGGTAGACTGCAACAGGAATTCTGCTACCATGTCTCTCATTAAGAAACCTGATTAGCGATGATCTTCCGCCAGGCATATTCACCCTTCGACAAGCTCAGGGTGAACGGTCATAACCTGGTGATTTCCCG
>CALABV010000122.1 GCA_937886325.1 uncultured Geobacter sp. | reverse complement strand
AGGCGTTCTCAATGTTCTTGGAGAGCTGGGAAAATACGAAGTCGCGGTCACGTGAGGGCGGCGTAAAGGTCTTTGTCTTGCTGATGCTTGCGTAGTCGTGCTTCTCCTCCGTTTCCAGCCCGTAGACGCATTCGCCGTGCAGCTCCAACCATATCTCCCGCTGCGGCTTGGTGAAGTGTTTCCGTATCCACTCCTCGTCCTTGCGGGCGAACTGGAGAGCCATCCTTACCCCGAGAGTCGCCAGGTGCGCTTCGGTCTGAGGCCCGATGTTCCACACCTTGCCCACCGGCAGTTCCGCCAGGAATAGATGCGCCCGGTTGCCGGGGATGAAGGTAAGGCCAGAAGGTTTTTTCCACTTGGAGGCGATCTTCTCCAGGACTTTGGTTGGCGCCAGCCCCAGAGAAAAGGTTATGCCAAGTTCGCTGTCTAGGTCGTGCTTGATGCTCTGGGCTATTTCCCCATAGGACATGCGCAGCGGACGGCGCAGGCCGGTGAGCTCGGCAAAACATTCATCGATGCTATACTCCTCAACAGTCGGTGTGTAGCGCCGGACAATGGCGAACATGCGGGTGGAGTAGAGACTGTAGGTTTCGTAGCCGGAGGGAAGCAACACTACGTCCGAGCATTCGATGTCAGGAGGGTGGTTTTACACTTGGAGAGACCTGATGCAATCAGGAGAATCATTGCGAGGGCTATTGACGAGGGGAGAGGCAGAGCACACTTCAACCAAGTCCGCCGGATAGGGCTGGTACAGGGGCTTGAGTCTTTGTGGATTGGCACCTCCCGAGCATGCGAGAGGTTGTACTCTTGGGGCTGTAAGATGCCAGCGGAAAACCGAGAGTTGTTTTTACACCGAAGATATGACAATTTTAGACGCCGGGGAACTGTGCCGATAGAAATACACAGGGCGCCTATGTGAATGCACCGAGGGCCTCAGAGAAAACGCATCGGGAGGGGACATGTATTGGGGACGACACCTGGTTAAGATGCTGAAGGCGGTGGACGTGCTATCGCGTCCGGGAGGGGCGACCATCGATGAGCTTGCCGAGGAGCTGGGAGTGGACCGGAGGACCGTCTACCGCATCCGAGAGACCCTGGAGGAGCTCAACTTCCCCCTCTACGAGGACGATAGCCACCTGGACGGCAAAAAACGCTTCCGGTTCGATGACAACTACCTGAAGAAGCTCCCCAACATCTGTGTTCCCGAACTCAGCTTTTCCCTGGCGGAACTGGTGGCCATCAGCTTCCTCCGCGGCAACGGCAGACTGTTCCGTGGCACCGAGATTGAGCACAACATTGAGGCCGCCTTCGGCAAGCTCGACGCCTTCGTGCCGGACGGGCTGGCCAGGAGCCTGGAGAAGGTCAAGACCCTGTTCGTACCCGCCGCGAAATTCGCCAAGGACTACAGCGACAAGGAAGAGATCATCAACTCCCTGACCGACGCCGTCTTCCGGCAGCGAACCTGCGGTGTCGAGTACCATTCTTTCCACGACGACAAGACCAAGAGTTTCAGGATCGACCCGCTGCGCTTCTTCGAGCGGGACGGCGGGCTCTACCTGTTCGTCCGCACCACCGATTACGGCCACATCCGCGTGCTGGCCGTGGAGAGGATCCTGACAATCACCATGGAAGAGGCGCAGTTCGACTACCCGGAGGATTTCGACCCCGAGGCGCTCCTGGACGGCGCGTTCAGCATCGTCTACGACGAGCCCATCGAGGCGAAGATTCTGTTTTCACCGGAGGTTGCTCGCTACATCAAGGAACGGGTCTGGGCCAAGGGGCAGAAGATTGCCGACTGCGAGGATGGGTCGGTCATCCTGGAGATGACGACGTCGGGGTGGATTGATATGAAAAGGTGGGTGATGTCTTTCGGGGCAGATGCGGTGGTGGTGGAACCGTGGGAGTTGAGGGAGGAGGTTATGGAGGAACTGGGAAGGGCGTTGGGGAGGTACTGAATAGACGCACTCAAAAAACGTGACAAATTCCTTGTTGCTGAAACAGCCATATTATCATCAATAATAAATTTACACTTTATTATTTTATTGCTATTTTATTGCTTATTGAGTACCTCTATTCCTTTTACTGTTAGTTTAATCTTAATCTTCCGTTTGCCTTTGACATTCAATTTTTCAATTTTTAATATTTTGACTTTGACATGTTGCCCTTTTTTTAACACTTCATTTGGATGATCAATCCACCGATCAGCCATCTCGGATATGTGAATAAAGCCTTCAGTTCCTTTCATGTCTACAACTGCACCTATTTTAATTACTTTTATGACTTTTCCAGTTAGTACTTTGTTTTTGTAGAATCTAGACTCATCAAAAAGTTGTTTGGCATGAGACAACGTTTTATTATCCGGAAATCCTCCTTCAGGCACAGTAAACTTTACAGGTGGAATTTCAGGTTTTTCTTCATGCTTATTGCTATATACAGCATTATTGAAAATTGACATACTACGGAATCTAGCGGAAGCTTTATACATAAACACTCCTTGCAATAGATTATTTTTACAATATCAAACTTAAAATTTCAGATTTTCAATACTTCACACAAACGACTGCATACTGAGCCATATCTCGTAATTCAATATCTGGTATGCTCTGACAACCCAAGCAAAGTCTCTATTCTGCCAGCAGCTCGCATGACTTGATACACATCAATATTATCAAATGTAGTATTAGCATTTACGAAGCTGGACAGATAGGGATGCGATTTAGACATCACGCCGTTCCTTTCGCAAACTATATACGCCACTGACTCAGCCTCAATTTCCTGTTGGAAATGCTCGTAATTGCCCCGATCGGGGATATCCATATTCTTGTCGCGGCCAAGGTGCCCTAGGAACAGGTGTCCCAGTTCG
>CALABV010000121.1 GCA_937886325.1 uncultured Geobacter sp. | reverse complement strand
CTCCGGCGCCGTGGTGATGGTCATCGAACACATACGCGATATAACCGAACGCAAGCGTTCGGAAGAAAGGCTATCGAGAATAAACGAGGTTTTCCTCGGTTTCGGTCCCGATGCGGACGAAAACATCAACCGCCTCGTTGCCCTCTGCGGAGAGCAGCTGCACGCGGTGTGCGCACTCTACAACCGCCTCGATGGGGACATTCTCCGCGCTGTGGGAAAGTGGAACGTACCCCCTGATTTCCCTTCCGAAGACAGGGCGGACGGACATATCTGTTTCGAACTTATCCGTGGGGAAAACGATTCTGTCCGCTTGATACGGGATCTTCCCCATACGTCCTACCGGGAAACCGATCCCAATGTCCTTCGCTTCGGCCTGAAGACCTATGTGGGCAAGCCGGTTTCCTTTGACGGATGCCATATTGGCGCACTGTGCGTCGTGTACCAGGAAGATTACATTCCCTGTGAAGAGGAAAAGAGGCTGCTGGGAATCCTTGCCGGCGCCATCGGCATTGAGGAAAAACGAAGAAGGGCGGAGGATGAGATCCGCAGATTGAACGCGGAACTGGAAAAGAGGGTGGAGGAGCGGACCGCCCAACTGGAGTCGGTCAATCGTGAGCTGGAGGCATTCGGCTATTCGGTATCCCACGACCTTCACGCACCGCTCATGATAGTTGACGGGTTTTCCCGCGAGCTCAGGGATAAATACGGTAACAGGCTCGACGAAACCGGCCGCGCCTACCTGGAGAAGCTCCAGGCCGCCGGAAGGCGCATGGGGAGACAGATCGACGCCATCCTGAGGCTCTTCACCCTGTCAAGCGGTCAACTCCACCGGGAATCCGCCGATCTCAGCCGGATAGCGCAGCTCACGGCAGCGGAACTCCGGCAGAGGGATCCAGAGCGGCGGGTGGATTTCGTCATCGCGCCGGATCTTCGCGTCGAAGGCGACAAGCGTCTGCTCAAGGCGGTTCTGGAAAACCTGTTCGGCAATGCCTGGAAATACACGGCGCGCAGGGAGTCGGCAACCATTGAGTTCGGTCGGTGTGAGACCGGCGGCACACCGGTCTTTTTCGTCCGCGATAACGGCGTCGGTTTTTCCATGGATCACGCCGACAAGCTTTTTCTCCCCTTCCAGCGTCTTCATGACGAGGATGAGTTTCCCGGCCACGGTATCGGACTCGCCACGGTAAAGAGGATTATCGACCGCCATGGCGGCCGAATCTGGGCCGAAGCCGAGGTCGACAAGGGTGCGACGTTCTATTTTACTCTGCCGTAATCCGTTGCCCGTAGTCCGAAAACGGCGGGAAGAGTACGGGTTTCAACGGACAGCAAACACGGATTACAGACCACGGTCAACCAATGAGAACAGCACTTTCCATCCAATCCATAACCAAGGTCTATGACGGTCTGCGGGCGGTAGACAGTCTCTCCATGGAAGTGCGGGCCGGCACCATCTTCGGCCTGCTCGGACCGAACGGCGCGGGCAAGACCACCCTGATCAAGATCCTGACCACACTGATGCGCCCCACCTCCGGCGATGCCCTGGTGGAGGGACACAGCGTACTGACCGAGGGCACGGCCGTGCGCAGGATCATCGGCGTCGTCCCCCAGGAAAACAACCTGGACCGTTATCTGACGGCGCGTGAGAATCTGGTGTTGCACGCGCGGATGCACCGCATGCGCAGGCGCGAGTTCACGCCGCGCATCGACGAGTTGTTGGAGCTCATCGGGCTCTCCGGGCGGCAGCACGATTTTCCCGACACTTTTTCCGGCGGCATGCAGCGGCGTCTGGTGGTGGCGCGGTCGCTGGTTCACACTCCGCGGGTCCTGTTTCTGGATGAGCCCACAGCCGGTCTCGATCCCCAGTCACGACGGGCTCTCTGGGAATACATCCAGTCCCTGCGATCGAAGATGACCATCTTTCTCACCACCCACTACATGGAAGAAGCGGAAGAGCTCTGCGACCGCATCGTGATCATGGACCACGGCGCCTCCCTGGCGGACGGCACGGCGACGGAACTGAAGGATGCCTTTGCCCACTCCCACCTCTATGAACTGGAATTCCGGGCAAACACCGATCGCTATGAGGGTGTCCTCCGCTCCCTTCCCTGTATCGAGTCGCTGGAGCGGAAGGGAAACGTCTTTCGCCTTTCCCTGCCGGCCGAGGAGCACCTGAAGCCCCTCATGGACGCCATCGGAAGCGCCGACATCAAGAGGATCTGCCTGGAGGAGCCGTCCCTGGAGGAAGTATTTATCCAGTTGACGGGGAGGAAGGTGCGGGAATAGATTCAGGATCGAGGATCGAGGATCGAGGATTGAACCCCGTTCGCTGCATGTTTGAATCTCGGACCGGGTGCGCAGACGCGCAAAAGGAATTTCATGTTTCGAGGAGCCTTTACCATCTGGGGGCGGGACATGCGGGTGCTCAGGAGAAGCCTCTTCTCCGAGCTGCTGGCGGTGATCGCCTACCCCCTCACCCTCTACCTGGCCTTCGGCGTGGGGCTGAAGGGGTATATCGCCGACGTGGACGGGATCCCCTATTCCCTGTTCATCGCCCCCGGCCTGATCTCCATGACAGCGGTGAGCGCCGCCTTCGAGGAGAGCGCCTGGAGCATGTGGTTTCATCGCAGGGTGCAGCGGACCATCGAGGAATACCGGGTGAACCCGATCTCGGTGTACGACATCGTTATCGGCAAGATCGTGTCCGGCTTTTCCCAGGGCGCCATCAAGGGGATGGCGGTGGCGGGGGTCATCTTCCTGGTCACCCCGTTCCGCTTTCCCCTCGAACACTTTCTCGTCTACCTGTATTTCATCGCTTTCGGTTCCATGGTATTTTCCTGTTGCGGAACGGTCTGCGGCACCGTCATCGACAAGCCGGAGAACATCGGCCGGGTCCAGGGTGTGGTTATCGTTCCCCTCATTTTTCTGTCCGGCATATTCTTCCCCCTCTCCTCCTATCCCGGGTCGGTTCTCCCTTTCGTCAGGATGATCCCCACCACCGCCATCTTCGAGGGGGCGCGCCTGGCCCTGTTGCGCGGGGTCATGGAGCCGGAGTATTCCATTATTCTTGCGGTGACGGCGGCGGTGTCGTTCGGGCTGGCGGTGTGGATCTTCAACCGGAAGATAGAAGAGTAGCCCGCGAAAGGATTGCGAGGTTCTGATGACCGTGGAACGGGAAGATGTTTTCACCACGCTTGCCGGCGATATCGCCGACTGGGGGGATAGGTTTCTCCGGGTGCGCGCCGGATGCGGGGACGAGGCGGCCCGACAGGTGCTGGGAGGAATCGCCGAATGGCTGGGAACCGACCTGGTGGACGGCATGCCGCTCCTGCCCCTGGAGCGCTGGACCCTGCTGGACGGGCTGGCCGAGGAACTGCTCCAGGGATGCCGGGCGTGCTCGGATGGTGAGCCCGGCGCGGAAGATGGGGTCCGCTTCGTTATCGGCAAGGCGCGGGAGTTGGCATGAGCAGGGAATTCACCCTGAAATGGCTGGCCTGGGAGGTTACCCGTCGCTGCAACCTGAGGTGCGTCCATTGCCGTTGTTCGTCAGACGAGACCTCTTACGACGGTGATTTCACCACCGATGAGGGGAAACGGCTCCTTTCGGAGATCGCCGAGTTCGCGAAGCCGGTGGTGGTCCTGTCAGGCGGCGAGCCGCTTCTGAGGGACGACATCTTCGAGCTGGCTTCCTTCGGGACTTCCCTGGGGCTGCGCATGTGCATGGCCACTAACGGCGCCCTGGTTGACGACGAGGTCTGCCGACGAATGGATGAGGCCGATATCAAGATGGTTTCCCTCTCCCTGGACGGGAGCACGGCGGCGATCCACGACGACTTTCGCCGGTGTCCCGGCGCCTTCGACGGAGTTGTCAGGGCTGCCGAGACCTTCCGCAGGAACGGCCGGAAGTTTCTCATCAACTCCTCGTTCACGAAACGAAATCAGGCAGACATTCCCGATGTATTCCGGTTGGCCAAGTCCCTGGGCGCAACCGCGTGGTATCTGTTCATGATAGTACCCACCGGCCGCGGACAGGAGATCATGGATGAATTGATCTCCAAGGAGGATTACGAGGAGATCCTCGAATGGCATTACCGGCAGGAGAGGGATGAGGACGAAATTCTGATGCGTCCCACCTGCGCTCCCCACTACTACCGGATCGCGCCCCAGATGGCCAAGGTGGAGGGGGTCGCCTTCCAACGGCGTTCCCTCTCCTTTTCCACGGGCGGCGGCAAGGGATGTATCGCGGCCCAGTCCATCTGCCTCATCGACTGCTTCGGCAACGTCAAGCCCTGCTCCTACTTTCCCCGGATTGCCGGGAATGTGAAGGAGACCCCGTTGCGGGAAATCTGGAAGAGTTCCGCCCTCTTCCGGGAGTTACGGGACTTCGGGAAATACAAGGGCAAATGTGGAGAGTGCGAATTCCTCACCGTCTGCGGCGGGTGCCGGGCCCGGGCCGATGCCGTGTACGGGGACTACATGGCGGAGGAGCCTTTTTGCAGTTATGTGCCGGTCAGACTGCAGGCAAAGGGCACAGGGCAAAAGGCACAGGGATAGGGTGTGCGCAGGGAACGCGTTCCCGGTTACCAATCCAATCATCAATTCCCTGAGGAGGGATATTATAGTATGAACACCCGCTTTCTCGATGCCTGCCGGGGCTTGCCGGTTGACCGGACGCCGGTCTGGCTCATGCGCCAGGCCGGCCGTTACCTGCCCGACTACATGAGGGTGCGGGAAAAATGCAGCTTCCTTCACCTCTGCAAGACCCCGGAACTGGCCGCCCAGGTCACCCTTCAACCGGTCGACATCCTCGGCGTGGATGCGGCAATACTCTTTTCCGATATCCTGATACCGCTGGAGCCCATGGGAATGAAACTCGATTTCGTTCCCGGCCCCGTGTTCGAGCATCCGGTGCGATGCATGGCCGATGTGGACCGGCTGCGAATTCCCGCCATGGAGGAAGGGGTCCCCTTTGTCATGGAAACCATCCGCCTTCTCCGCCGGGAGCTGGAGGGGCGCGTGCCGCTCATCGGCTTCGGGGGAGCTCCGTTCACCCTGGCCTGCTACATGGTGGCGGGAACGGGTTCCAAAGATTTCGCGGCGGCCAAGAAGATGATGTATTGCGCCCCCGAGGTTTACGAGGCCCTGATGGAAAAGGTAACCGCCATGCTTATCGCCTATCTGAATGCCCAGATAACGTCAGGCGCCCAGGCGGTGCAGCTCTTCGACACCTGGGGAGGCATCCTGTCGCCCACAGATTATGAACGGTATGCCCTCCCCTACACGACCCGGGTGATTGCGGGAATCCGGGCGGGAGGGGTCCCGGTGATCCACTTCGTCAAGGGGGCCGGCGTCATGCTGGATTATGTTGGCAAGGCAGGGGGGGATGTGCTGGGGCTGGACTGGCATACCCGCCTGGGAAGGGCACGGGACTTCCTCGGCCCGGGTGTCGCGGTACAGGGGAACCTGGACCCGACGGTGCTCTACGGGTCGAAGCCGCTTATCGAGGCGGAGGTGAAAAGGATACTGGAAGAAAACAACGGAAGGCCGGGCCATATCTTCAATCTGGGCCACGGCATCCTTCCGGACACGCCGCCGGAGAATGCACGATTCATGGTGGAGTGCGTCCACCGGCTGTCGCAAAAAAGTTGATGAATTTTTGAGTCAATGAGTTTATGAGTTGAAGAGTTTTCTTCTGTAACGCTTGAGCGAAGCAGAGCCGTCATCACTGTAACCGCTCTGAAAGAACTGATAATGTCCGAAAAAACCGCCGTCATTCTCCTCCAGATGGGAGGTCCCGATTCCCTGGACGCCGTGGAGCCGTTTCTCCGGAACCTCTTTTCCGACCGGGATATCATCAGGCTCGGCCCCGCGTTTCTTCAGCCCGTGCTTGCCCGGTGGATTGCCCGGCGGCGAGCGCCGAAGGTGGAGGAGCAGTACGAGATGATCGGCGGAAAGTCCCCCATCCGGGAATTTACCGCGGCACAGGCAACGGCCCTGGAAGAAAGGCTCGGAGACGGTTTCCGCTGTTTCACGGCCATGCGCTACTGGCGCCCTTCCACCATCGAGGCCCTGGCCGCCGTGAAAAAGGCGGGTATCTCCCGTATCGTTGCCCTTCCCCTCTACCCCCACTATTCCCGGGCAACGACCGGTTCCAGCATCAACGAGCTGCAACGGGTGCTCGACCTTGCCGAAGCCGGATTCAGCGTTTCATTCATCAAGGGTTTTCACGACCACCCACTCTATATCAAATCGGTTGCCGGGACTGTCAGCGAAGGGCTCGCCGGTTTTCCGCCGGGAGAAGAAGTAACGCTTCTTTTTTCCGCCCATTCACTCCCCGTCTCCTTTATCGAAAGCGGAGACCCCTATCTCTCGCAGGTGGAGGAGACGGTACGGCTCGTGATGGAGGGATTTCCCGGAATACGGCATGAACTTGCCTTTCAGTCAAAGGCGGGTCCGGTGAAATGGCTGGAGCCGTCCACGGAGGAGAGCATCGCACGACTCGCTGAAAGCGGGTGCCGCAACCTTCTCGTCGTACCGATCTCCTTTGTCTGCGATCACATCGAAACCCTTTACGAGATCGACATCACCTACACCGCCCTGGCGCGGGA
>CALABV010000120.1 GCA_937886325.1 uncultured Geobacter sp. | reverse complement strand
CTTCGACGCCAGCCGAAGTGCTTCGGCCCGGGTGCGGCCGTAGGTCAACTCCCTGCCGCCGGTGTCGGCAACCGCCTTGCGCCGCCAGTTCTGTTTGGCCGAATCGATGAAATATTCACCCAGGGGTTTGCGGTACTTCCTGCGGGAATCGAAATAGACGCACGACAGCTCCATGACCGCCTGCCGCACCTCTACGGCCGTGCTGGTTGCCGGCATGGGCGCGCCGAAGATAATGGAGACACGGTAGGGGGAGAAGGTGGGGAGTCGTGACAGGAGCCGTCCGTGGGCGTAGCTGAGGATGCTCCCCCAGGCGCCGCCGATATAGATCGGGATGATGGGGTGGCCGCTGTCCCTGACGATGCGCTCGAAACCGCTCCGGAACTCGCGCAGCATGCCGGTGCGGGTCAGCGCCCCTTCGGCGAAGATGCAGACCATGTAGCCGTCGTCCAGGGCCTGGCGGGCTTGGCGGATGAATTCCACCAACTCCCTGCGGCTGTCCCCGGACGACACGGGGATGGCCCCCATGAGTCGGAACAGGCCGCGCAGGACGGGTGTGTTGTAATATTCCCGCTCCATGACGAAGCGTATCCTGCGCTGGCTGGTGGCGGTCAGGAGCAGGGCGTCGACCCAGGTCACATGGTTGGGGATGAGGAGCGCCGGACCTTCCAGGGGAACGTTTTCCTCTCCCACGATGCGGATGCGGTAGAAGAGGTGCATGGCTGCCAGGGCGATGAAACGGAGAAAGAAGTCGGGGAGGACCCAAAAGGTGAGCAGGGTCAGAATCAGGGTGAGGGTGCCCAGGGCGCTGAACCCTCCGGCAGCGGACAGATTCAGGACCTTGTTGAACAGGTACGTGACGCCGGAGGCGAGGAAGATCCCGACCCAGCTGATGAAGGTGGAGGCCGCGAGTACCTCGCCCCGTCTGGCGGGGTCGGCGCTGAACTGGATGAAGGTCTGGAGCGGTAGGCTGAAGAGGCCCGCGCTCACGCCGAACAGCACGATGACGGCGAGGCAGGTCGCCAGGTTGTCGGGCGCGGCATGGAGGAGGAGCGCGGAGACGGTTATGCCGGCCGCGCCGATAGGGACGATGCCGAATTCCACGTTCCTGCCGGAGAGCTTGGCGGACAGGAGCGAGCCGATGCCGATGCCGAGCGCGGCCGCAAGGAACAGGTAGCCGCTGCGGGCCTCGTCCAGCCCCAGCCGTTCCATGCCGTAGCCGATCAGGTTGAGTTGGGTGAAGGCGGCAACGAACATGAAGAAGGCGAGGCCGATGATGGCCAGCATCAGGTCACGGTCGGCCCGGATGCCGTTAATGGTCCTGAAGATCTCCGCCGGGAAGAGGGCGATCTTTCTGGCCGGGTCGCGCGCCTCGCTCGCCCCGATAGTGGAGGCGGACCAGAGGCCGGCCAGGGCGACTGCCAGGCTGAAGCAGGCGGCCAGCCACGGGCGATCCACGGTCAGCAGGGCGAGGAGAGAGGCCAGGGCAGTTCCCACGATGATGCCGAGAAAGGTGCAGGATTCGATGAGGCCGTTGGCCCGCGACAGTTCTTCCTTGTCCACCAGTTCGGGGATGATGCCGTACTTGGCAGGGGCGAAAAAGGCGCTGTGTCCGGCCATGAGGAACACGACGGCGTACAGGCCGTTCTCCAGTCCGAGGGCGAAGGCCCCCACCGCCAGGAGCGACACCGCCACCTCAACCCCCTTGAGCGCGGTGATCAGGCGGGACTTGGGAAGGCGGTCGGCCAGGCACCCGGCGGGTGCGGCGAACAGCAGGAAAGGGATCACGAAAGATGCCCCGGCCAGGGCCGCGATGATACCCGCATTCTCGGCCCCCTGGACCCTGATGAGGTGAATGATGATCAGGAGCTTGAGCAGGTTGTCGTTGAACGCGCCGAGAAACTGGGTGATGTTGAGCCGGACAAGGCTCCGGGGGAAGCTGCGATCCATGGGTGTCTCCTTGGAAGGTAACGATGAAACGGCGAAAAACAAAAACGTCGTTTAACGTGAATCCGTTACTTAAAGAACACCTCACTGGATATCATTTCATGCCGCTGCTTGCAAGAAAAAGTACTTGAATCCGTGAAAATCCGGGAAAGGAAACGTGGCCGGGGCCGTACGGAAGAGGTTTTTGGTCCGCATCTCATGGGGCTGGGGAGGGTCGCCGGGATTGCATGCGGATGCTACTGGAGGCAATGGAACATGCCCATGCACCAGAAACAATCGCCGCACGGGACGGTAACGCCCGAGCAATCGTTCTCAAACTCCCTGGTGTCGATAAATCCGCACGGAGCCACATTGCAGTTGGTGCAGTACGAAGAATCGTACCGCATCGCCTCCTGTCGAAATGCCTTGAAAGCGGGGTTGTTCCATATGTCGGTGATAGTGTCGATCCCCAGGGCGCCGAATGACTTTGCGTCAATCTGTCTTTGGTTATTACGTCTTTTGAGGTAGCAATTGAATCTGTGCCACAGGAAATAGCAGGGGTGGACACGTCCGTCCCAGGAAACCATGGCCGAACCTCCCTCGATGAAATCACATTTGCGATCAGCTTTGGGAACGATTTCCGGGAGTGTGAGGATGAGCCCTGTATCCCTTGACACGGCTTTTGCCTCGTTGAAAACCCTCGTTATCTCTCCGTGTAGATTCTCGTCTTGATCCACAAGATTTTTTACATGAAAAAAAATCCCCTTGTGGTTTGCCTCCCGCATCATATCGCGGACGTAATCCAGAATGCGCTGTTCTTCCCGGGTCCTGAACCACTTTGGAGGCCAGAAGATATCGAAATACCGGTGAATCTCTATCCCTTTCCGTTCCGCCTTCTTTTTCCAAGGATCGTAGAGGGCACGGGCCTGGTCTGAATTATAATCGTACGCTATCTGTTGGACGTGGGAAGGATCATAAGGAAGGAGGTGGGTTGCGATGACAAAGGTTACGCCGCGGGAAGCGGCCCACCTGAGGACCTCCGGGAGTTCACGGAAGGTGTCCCGCCTCAGAACAACCTCGATTCCGATTTCCAGTCCGGATATTCCGGTAACGGTCTTCGCGGAAGTGAGGCGCCGCAGGGCATGTTCGATATCCGCCACCTCGCCGCCTTCCCGCAGCCTGCGAAACGTTTCGAAGGAAACGGAATCCAGAGAGAGACAAATGCGGTCCAGTCCGGCGCGCAGCAGTGCGCGGGCGCGTTCCCCGGTGAGAAGGGAGCCGTTGGACTGAAACCCGATCCAGCCTGCCTTCGGCATGGACGCTTTCGCCGTTCTGATGAAGTCCTCTAGGCGCGGATGCAGTAGCGGTTCTCCGATGCCGTTCAGCACAAGGCTTTCCAGGTGGGAAAAGGCCGGAGCCAGTGCCATGAAGGTTTCCATGGACATATCTCCGTCCACTATACCGGAGTCCTGTGATTGCTTTACGCACGCTTCGCATTTGAGATTGCAGCGGGTGGTAATCTCGACGAAGAGTTTCGAGGGTTGACCGCGAAGAGCGGGATGCGGCGACGGATGGGGAGGCATGACACCCTCTTGGGTGATGTGTTTCGTCGAGCTTCGGGTTTCCGGCTCTTTGTTCTGAACAGATTGCGCGGAAAGCATGTGGTTCGGTAAATTCATGAACTCCGCCTTATTGTGACCCTTGTAAAGGTAGTAACGCGGTCAGTATAGCATTTTGCCGTTGGCAAGGAAAAGTGTCTGTCCCACCCCTGGAGATTCCTTGTGCGACATTACTCAATAGTGCGGGATCCGGCCTGAATCAGCGATGTCTGAATGCAGAGGCGTTCCGCGAAGACGAAGGCGTGAAAACGTCACGGATACAGGTACTGTTGTTACCGTTTGTGAGCGACAGTCCCGTTCTTGCCGTGTCGCTCCACGTCCGCGGCATAGCGATGGAGGAAGCGCCGCAGGTTGACCCAGACATCATTGAATCCGAAGGAATCCATCTCCGCCTCGGCAGCGGCCAGGGGCCATCCCTGCATCTTCATCCGGTAGGCGGCCACCACGATCCCGGTACGGTCGCGGCCCTGCCTGCAATGGACGAACACGGGCCGGTTCACCGGGTCTGACAGGAGCGCCACGACCCGGTCCACCTTATCCTTGTCGCCGTTGTTGAAGGTGCTCAGAGGAATCTCGATGGAACGCATGCCGGCCGCTTCCACCTGCTTTTTTTCGCTCATGGACGTACGCAGGTTGATGACCGTCCGTATTCCCATTTTTTTCAGGGTGTCGTAGCCGTTCCCCGCCGGCTGGGAGCCGCGGTAGATGTCCGGCGTCACTCGCCCGACATTTTCCAGGCCGGGAAGCCCGTAGAGGTGTTCAGAGAGGCGAATTGTCGCGGAAAGCCGGACCGGGGGGTGGGGGACACCGCATTTTTCCGAGTTAGTACCTGGCGGTGCGCTGTTCGCAAGGAGGAGGGAGGGAAAGGCCGTTGCAAGGAAAAGTGTCAATGCAGTGAAAGAAATGATTGCGCCTGTTGTCATGGGCATGATTGTCTCCTGCGGGGTATCCGCCTGTCTCCTTCCATCACATGCTCCGGTTGAGCGTCACGTGCGTGGTCCGGACGAAAATGCTCCGGTTGTGGAATGCGCCCCGTTGGACCTTTTCCGCCGATCCATTTTTTGATAGCCATTTCATCCGGTTTGTAAACCGGAGTCAATAAAAAAGCGGTGTGGCTTCTCGATATTCTGCTGGACGATGAGCGGTGTGCATAACCACGGGGTACGTACCATTAGAATAATTGACAGATATTTCCCCTGGTGATAGTAACATTCTATTTTCTTATTCGCGTCACGCGGAGTGGAGCAGCCCCTGTTCGGCAGGCAAGGGGGAGGGTGGGACCCGTGGAAGTTGATTATCTTGGTTTTTTTACCGGAATAGGTGTCGAAGTCGTTGTAGAATCAATCAACGAGCAGGATTGCCTTCCGATTCCGAGCTATGGGGTTGTCCTGAGGAGAGATTGCAGTGAAGCGGCATTTGTCATCGAGGGTGACCCTTCGTACGGTCGGTTGTTGACTCGGGAAGATGCCTCCAGAGCGCTGAATATCAGGGTGAGGCTCCTTGAATTCGGAGCAGGTCTCACGCCCACGGCGACTTCAGGCTATCGGAAAGACGCCGACAGGCTGAAGGAACTGCTCGGGCGTACTAATTACCTTGATTTTCTCTATCTGACCGGAGAACGACAGCCTTTGAGCTCTCAACAATCAGAGAGTCGCGTTCAGGATGACGCGGAACAAAGCATTGTCGTGGGGTGAACCTGCCCGATGACGTTCACCCGTTGCAACCGGCGTGAACCGGCAGCCGCGACGTTCAAACCCCGGCATCCCGCCCGTCTCGGCATTCAGGCATCTCGGATTCGTGACTAATCGAAGGGCGGCTCCCGGGAAGCCGCCCTTCGATGTCCACGCCCAGGTCCGGAGATTCTTGATCATTCTGGATTGGCTCTCCTTTTTTCCTACTTTCCTCCCTGCAGTTCGGCCATTTCCACCAGCCTGATGAACTCGGCCCGGTACCCCGGATCATCCGTCCCCTTGGCCTTGCGCGCCAGGTCCAGCACCTGGGCGTAGTTCGCCTTTCCCTTGTACTCGGACTTGCGGAGGAGCATTCCCCATTCGGCGACTGCCGCGGCAAATCGGATGTTCTCGCTTGCCGTGCCGATGCCCACCGCGGTTGAAGGGATCTTCCGCACCAGTTCCCTGCTCACGTCCCCGTCCGGCTTCTTGTAACGGAAACGGATGGTCGCCAGCTCGGGACTCTTCCTGGCGCTCTCTTTCACCCGCACATCCTGGTAGGTAAGCTCCCGGTTCACGTCCGCCTCGCCCGTGACCGGCACTATCTCGTAGAGTGCGGTGACGGTGTGGCCGGAACCCAGTTCGCCCGCGTCCTTCTTGTCATCGGCGAAGTCCTCGGCCCGCAGCATCCTTTTTTCATACCCTATCAGGCGGTAGGACTTCACCTTGGCGGGATTGAATTCCACCTGCATCTTCACGTCCTTGGCAATGGTGAGCATGGTGCCGCCGAACTGGGACACCAGGACCTTCTTCGCCTCCAGCAGGTTGTCGATATAGGCGTAGTTGCCGTTCCCCTTGTCCGCCAGCTTCTGCATCTTGGAGTCCTTGTAGTTCCCCATGCCGTAGCCGAGCACGCTCAGGAATATACCGTCGTTGCGCTTCTCCTCGATGAGCCGCTCCATCTCGGCGTCACTGGAGGCGCCCACGTTGAAGTCGCCGTCCGTGGCCAGGATCACACGGTTGTTCCCTCCCTTGATGAAATTTTCCTTGGCGACCTTGTACGCAAGCTGGATTCCCGCTCCGCCCGCTGTGCTTCCGCCTGACTGGAGGCTTTCCAGGGCCGCCAGGATCTTGTGCTTCTCATCGCCGCCGGTTGAGGGAAGCACCAGCCCGGCTTGTCCGGCATAGACGGCGATGGCCACCCTGTCTTGGGACCGGAGCTGTCCGACGAGCAGCTTGAAGGACTTGATCAGGAGCGGCAGTTTGTTCTCGTCGGACATGGAGCCCGACACGTCGATGAGAAAGACCAGGTTGGCCGGGGGGAGCTTGCCCGTGGGAACCTTGAGGCCCTGGAGCCCGATGAGAAGCAGCCTGTTGCCCGGCTGCCAGGGCGCGTCGGTCAATTCGGTGGTGAAGGAGAACGGTTCGCCTTTCCCGGGTTGGGGATAGTCATAGTCGAAGTAGTTCACCATCTCCTCTATCCGGACCGCATCCGGCGGTGGGAGGCTGCCGCCGGTGATGAAGCGCCGCACGTTGGTGTACGACGCGGTATCCACGTCGATGGAGAAGGTGGAGAGCGGGTTGTTCAGCACGTCCAAGAACGGGTTCTCCGTAACACGATCATAGCCTTCGGTATTGAATTCCACCGGGGACGAGGGCTGCCGCGGCGGCATGGCCGCGGGAGCCCCGGCAGGGGCTGCCATCATGGCGCGCTTGTGCATGGCCGGGGAGGGGGGTGGTGGAGGGAGGGGCTCTATGGCCTCGGCCAGATATGCTTCCTTATCGGCCTTTGGTTCAGTGTGCATGCATCCCGGAATGACCAGGGATGCCATCAACAGGCAGGCAGTGAACCTCAGATTTCCATTCATTCTCATTCCTTCCTCCTTTCGAGCAGGGGTAATGGTCCTTTCAGGCGGTCTTCCGGTTTTTCTCACCGTGAATCTCCCCGGCAATGACCGTGACCATTCCGGAAGAATAAAGTGCGCTACGAGGAGCGTCAAGCGATTCGTCGGTATACAGGCAAGTAATCCGAAGATTCCCGAATTCCACTGGGGTGATTGGGTAGAAATGAAATACTTTTAGTCATAGTAAAAATTTGTTGACACATGTTCTTCGAGCGCGTATATGAATAGTGTTACAAATAAAAAATACGTATTACTGGTCCCGATATGGGAACCGCAGGAAAGGAGCATGCTATGCATATGGCCGACGCGCTTCTCTCACCGGCTGTGGGTGGAACCATGTGGGCTGTTTCCGCGGGGGCCATCGCTTACTGCTCCGCAAAGGTGCGTTCCGAACCGGACGAAAGGAAGGTCCCGCTCATGGGGGTTCTGGGAGCGTTCCTCTTCGCCGCCCAGATGATCAACTTCACCATACCGGCCACCGGTTCCAGCGGCCATCTGGGTGGAGGACTCCTCCTTGCGATACTGCTTGGACCCCATGCGGCCTTTCTCACCATTGCGTCGGTGCTGGTGGTCCAGGCGCTCTTCTTCGGCGACGGCGGCCTGCTTGCCCTCGGGTGCAATATCTTCAACATGGGTTTCGTCACGGCCTTTATCGTGTACCCTTTCATCTACAAAAGAATACTCGGCGCGAATCCATCACAGGGGCGCATGTCCCTTGCAATCATGCTTTCCGCCGTTGCCGGCCTGCAGTTGGGACCGTTCTGCGTTGTCCTGCAGACATACTTTTCCGGCATTTCTGAACTGCCGTTTTCCACCTTCCTGCTCCTGATGCAGCCGATTCACCTGGCAATAGGCATCGTCGAGGGCTTCGTCACCGTTGCGGTGGTGTCGTTCGTCCACCGGGCGCGGCCGGAGATCCTGGAGGGCGCCCTGCGGGTCAGGCCCATCGGCAACCACCCGCTGCGCGGCGTGCTCATCTCCTTTCTCGTGGCCGCTCTGCTGACGGGCGGGATCCTCTCCCGGTTCGCGTCTGAAAACCCCGACGGACTGGAATGGGCAATTGCCGGAGTAACGGGCAAGGAGGAACTGTCGGGTCCGAGCCGGGGAATATATGGTACTCTTGCTGCATTCCAGGAAAAGACCGCTTTCCTGCCCGACTACGCGTTCAGGAAAACCCCTGCGGCGGCGGTGCGGCAAGAAGAAAACGACGCCGGAGCTTCCGACGTCCGTCTCGGAACCAGCGTGGCCGGGGTTGTCGGATCGCTGCTGACCCTGGGAATCGCCTGTCTTGTCCCCTTTCTGCTCCGGAAGCGGCATCGGGTGACCTGATCCGGGGGAGGCGGAAGCGGGATAGGATTTACGAAGCGACAAAGGGAGAAAGCGGGTTGTTCTCCCTTTTTTCATGGACACTCTATGGCGACGATAGACGGAACATCCCTTGATTTCAGGCTTCTCGATCGGCTTTCCGAGGGGCACAGCGCGATCCATCGCCTCGACCCCCGTGCAAAGGTGCTCGCAACACTTTTTTTCCTCGTTTCGGTCGTATCCTTCGGCAAATATGAAGTGTCAGCCCTCTTCCCCTTTTTCCTCTATCCCGCGGCCCTGATAGCCCTCGCCGACCTGCCTGCCCTGTTTCTCGTCAGAAAGACAGCCCTTGTCCTTCCGTTCGCGGCGGTAATCGGCATCTTCAACCCGCTCCTCGACAGCCGCATCCTGCTGCACGTGGGCCCGCTGGCGATCAGCGGCGGATGGATCTCCTGCGCGTCCATCATCGTGCGGGCGGCCCTGACCGTGTCCGCGGCGTTCATTCTGGTTTCGGTTACCGGCTTCCCCTCCATCTGCGCCGCGCTGGAACGCCTGGGCATGCCCCGGACCTTCGCCGTGCAGCTTCTGTTTCTCTACCGTTATATCTTCGTCCTGATCGAAGAGGGAAAAAGGATGTCCCTGGCGAGGGAACTGAGGACCTTCGGCGGGAGGGGCCCGGGCATGAAGCACTTCGGCTCCCTGGTGGGGCACCTGCTGCTCCGCACCTGGGAGCGGGCCGAGCGGATACATCGGGCAATGCTCGCCCGGGGATTCACCGGCGAATTCCATCCGCGCCGCCCATGCCGTTTCGGGGCTTGGGAAACACTCTATCTCCTGGGCTGGTCGGCGCTCTTTCTCCTGTTCCGGCTGGAGAATATTCCGCGGATTCTTGGTACGCTTGTCGCGGGGGTTCTGGAATGAGTCATCACATCGTCGAGGTCAAAGATTTGCGCCATGTCTACCCGGACGGCACCGAAGCGCTGCGGGGCGTGTCGTTCCGCATCACCCACGGCGAGTCGGTGGCGATCATCGGCGCCAACGGGGCCGGGAAATCCACCCTCCTCCTGCACCTGAACGGCTGCCTGGTCCCCACGGAAGGGGCGGTGCGCGTGGGTGACTTCCCGGTAACCCGTTCGACCCTGCCCGAGATCCGGCGCGCCGTCGGCATGGTTTTCCAGGACCCGGACGACCAGCTTTTTCTCCCCACGGTGCGCGAGGACGTGGCTTTCGGGCCGCTCAATCTAGGGCTCCCGCCCGACGAGGTGGAGAGGAGGGTGGAGGACGCGTTGGAGAGGGTCGGCGCCGCGCACCTTGTGGACAGGCCGCCCTACCACCTTTCCGGCGGAGAGAAGCGGAGGGTCGCCATCGCCACGGTGCTCTCCATGGAACCGTCCATCCTGGTGCTGGACGAACCCACCAGCGGACTCGATCCCCATGCACGCCGTCGCCTGATGGGGCTTCTCGGGGAATTCCACCATACGAAGATTTTTACCAGCCACGACCTGGATATGGTGCTGGACCTGTGCGAGAGGACCATCGTGCTCCACGAGGGGATGGTGAAAGCGGACGGGCCCACGCGGGATATCTTCCTCGACGACCGGCTTCTGGCAGACTGCCGACTGGAGAGACCCCTTTCCATGCAGGGGTGCCCCATCTGCGGAACGAAGAAATGAACCGCATGGTTTTCATGTAAAGGAGGGTATATGGAAAGATTTCTATCAATGCTTTTCACTCTGCCTGGAGGATCAGCATCTATCGGCGGGTTGGGTCGGCCCGTAAGGAGTCCCTTGTTTCTGTTGCTTACGGCGATACTTCTTTTCTCTTTCCCGGCTATGGCCGGAGCGGAGGACGAACCGCCGAATAAAGAACAGGCGGCATCGGAAAACGAGGAGCCGCCCTTTCAGATCAAGGCAGGCGTAAAGGGCTTCGTGCGCGGTGAAGGGGCGGGCAATTTCCGCTTTCCCGACCTGGCGTACAATCCAGGGCATGCGGAAGCGCGGCTCGTCTACAGGGTGTTGCCGTATGCCTACTGGCATCCGACAGATTTTCTGGATATTCACCTGGAGGGACAGGGGTACGGGTACACCGGCGGCAGCCAGTACCTGGGCAAGATCTCCCTCTACCAGGGATTTGCGGAGGCGCGTCTGCCCGGTTCGGACCTTCTGGGGCTGAAGGTCGGCCGGCAGGAGTTCGTGTACGGCAGCACATTCATACTCGGAAGCGACAGCTGGTTCAAGGGGCTGTCCTTCGACGCGGCCCGGCTTCGCATCAAGCCGGTGGAGGCGCTGACCGTCGATCTGCTCGGCGGCTGGTATGCCACTCCCTGGTCCGACGGGGTCAAGGGCAACTTGGTGGGTGGGTACGCAAGCTATGCCGTGAAGGAGGACACGGTCATCGAGGCCTACGGTTTCAACGACACCGGCTCCGACGAGCACCATTCGGGCGAACACCTGAATATCTTCGGCCTGCGCGCTACTACGTCCTTCGGGCCGGTGTCCCTGGAGATCGAACCTGTTATCGAGAGCGGCAGGACCTTTAACGGCGATAGGGGTAGCAACGACCGCATCAGCGCCTGGGGCGGCCACGCGGACATGAACGTCGAGGCCAGGCTTTTCGACCGGAAGAACACGTTTTTCGCAAGCTATGCCTACGGTTCCGGGGGGAAGGACGCCGCCAGGGGCGTTTCGGCACGGAGGGAGTTCCGCAACCCGAACAACGATTCTGCCCTCACCGGCGATCTGTCCCTGATCGGCGACCTTTCCGGGGTTGATGCCGGGGATCACCATGCAAGCGGCCTCCAGGTCTTCAACCTGGGGTGGGGTATCGACCTTACGGACAAGCTCTCTTTTTCCGCCGCGGGCCGCTACTTCTACGCCAACGCGGTGGAAGACGGTTTCAGCCGCAGGATAGGGCTCGAAACCGACTTCACCCTCACCTATGCCGTGAACGACCGGTTTTCCCTCATCGTGGGGTATGATCGCCTCTTTACCGGAAAGTTCTTCCGCGACGCAACCGGCAGCGACAGGGACATCGACTGCGGCTATGTCCATGCCCAGTTCGATCTGTCATGGTCGAAGCCGGGGATATCCGCGAAGAAGTAGCTTTTCCCGACAGGTTTCTTTCTCAATGCCCGGCAGTGGTTTCGCCAGCTGCCGGGTTCTTCCGGCCCCTCCCTCCTTCCGGCCCCTCCCTTGTTTCCCATAAAGACGTTTTTTATAAAAACTCATATATTGTGAGATAATTTTCGATCGGCACCATATGTTGTGTTTGTTTCCCATTATATCGTTGACAGCCATGCCTGTGGGTGATAGAAGTAACGTATCCAATCTCAACGGATGGAAGCGAGGAAGAGGGGTGCCGCTCGTAGCTGGAGCCATTCCCCCGCTGCCGCGCAGCCGTGATGGGAACGAAAGCCCGATCGCCGCAAGGTGATACAGCCACTGGGATTATCCCGGGAAGGCGGGCGAGTAGGTAAAGCAGTTCGCCCTGAGCCGGAATACCGCTCCATTCGCACGCTTCGCGGGAGGCATCCATGCCAGAGTTCATTCGAATCTTTCCGTCTTTCCGTCCATTTCAATCCACCGAACACACCTCGATCATTTTCCGGATCCATAATTCTGCAGACTACCGTCCGTACCGACACCGTTAGCATTTTTTTGTTTTTCAACGGACAGGAGCGAGGAAGAGGGGTACCGCTCGCAGCTGGAGCCATTCCCCCGCTGCCCCGCAGCCGTGATGGGAACGAAAGCCCGTTTCACCGTCAGGTGAAAAAACGCCACTGGGATCAGCCCCCGGGAAGGCGGGCAAGTAGGTCGAGCAGTTCGCCCTCAGCCGGAATACCGCTCCGTCCGATTACTTCGAGGGAGGTATTCGTATGTCAGCTATGAGGAAATGGTCATTGATCAGCCTGTGTCTGCCGGTTGTTTTGTGCCCAGGCTACGCACTGGGGGAGGAAGCGCAGGAAATGGACGAGATCGTGGTCACGGCGAACCGGAGCGAGACCGCGCTGCACGAGGTTGGGAGCTCCATTACCGTAATCACCAGGGAGGAGATTGAGCAGCGGCAACAGCCCTTTGTTCTCGATCTTTTGAGAACGGTTCCCTCCCTGGACGTGGTCCGGAACGGGGGGGACGGCGGACCGACCTACGTGGGAATCCGGGGCGCCAAGTCGGAACACACGCTGGTCCTGATGGACGGCGTCCGCATGAACGACCCGGCATCGACGGGAGGTAGCTTCGACTTCGCCTCGCTGACCACCGACGCCGTCGAGCGCATCGAGATCCTGCGCGGTCCCCAGAGCACGCTCTACGGGTCCGACGCCATTGGCGGGGTTATCAACATCATTACCCGTCGGGGCTCGGGAAGACCTTCCGGTTTCGTTTCGGCCAAGGGCGGCTCTTTCTCCACGGCACGGGAACAGGTTTCCGTCAGCGGAGGCGCGGGTCCGGTGAACTATTCGCTGGGAGTGTCCCGCCAGGACACGGGAGGAATCTCATCAGCGGCGGAACAGTACGGCAATCACGAGACTGACGGCTACCACGCCACCTCCGTTGCAACACGGCTGGGGATCTCTCCGGCACGGAACTTTGATTTCGATTGCATCGTCAGGTACCTGAGCGACAAGGCAGACCTGGACAACGGTGGCGGCGCGGCCCAGGATGATCCCAACTACATCGTCCGTTCGGAACAGGTCCTTGTTCGGGGTCAGGGGCGTCTCTCCCTGTTCGACGACCTGTGGGAGCAGACGCTGGGGATATCCTTCAACAACCTGGATCGGGAATTTCGCAACGACACGGACGCCTTGCATCCGTCCGATCTTGAACGCAGCTCCTTTCACGGTGAGTCCCTTGCCTTCGACTGGCAGAACACGCTGCGTCTCCACAAGACCAATACCCTCATCCTGGGAGTCGAGACGCGGGAAGAGAAGGCCCGTTCCGACTACTATTCCGAAAGCAGTTATGGCCCTTACAGCAGCGTCTTTCCGGGAGAGTCGGACCGGATCACCGGCTACTACCTCCAGGACCGCATCAGCCTCTGGGACGCGTGGTTTACTACCCTGGGGGTGAGGCTCGACGACCACAGCCGCTTCGGCACGGAAACAACCTACCGTTTCACCTCCTCGTACCTGGTGAAACAGACCGCTACCAGGTTCAAGGGGAGTTACGGTACCGGATTCAAGGCCCCGTCGCTCTACCAGCTCTATGAACCGACCTACGGCAACCGGTCGTTGAGCCCGGAGAAGAGCGAAGGCTGGGAAATCGGTGTCGAGCAGGCGCTTCTCGACGGGCGCATGGAACTGGGAGCCACCTGGTTCTCCAACGATTTCGAGGATCTGATCGAATTCGACAGCAGCGCATCCCGCTACAAAAACACTGCCCGGGCGGAATCGTACGGCGTGGAACTTTCCACCACGGTGCGGCCGACGGACGACCTCACCCTTGGCGCCGCTTACACCTGGACGAAGACCAAGGACAAAGCAACCGGCCTCGAATTGTTGCGGCGGCCGGAAAACAAGTTCTCTGTTGACGCGAACTACCGTTTCAATAAAAAGGGAAATGTCAATCTGGAGATCGCCTACGTGGGGAAACGTCAGGACACCCGCTTCGACCCCGTCACCTATGCCAGCACGCGGGTGGACCTGGGTGGATATCTGCTGGCCAATCTGGCCGCGTCCTATGACGTCACCAGGTGGCTGCAGGTGTTCGCCCGCGTGGAAAACCTTCTGGACCGCCAGTACGAAGAGGTCTGGGGGTACGGAACCCCCGGCATCGGCGGGTATGGCGGGGTGAAGGTGTCGTTCTGAAATACCTTTGATGAATATGAAATGCCCAGACCTGCCGGGTTTTGAAAACCCGGAAGGTCTCCGGAGTTTACTTCAGCATGCGTTTTCGAAACGAGTCACCCGTGAAACCGATTCTCTTCTGTTTGATGCTTCTCATTGCATGGGCCGGCGTCTGCCGTGCCGCTCCCCCCGCCAGGATCGTCTCCCTGGCGCCCAACGTCACCGAGGTGATCTGCGCCCTGGGACTGGAACGGAACCTGGTCGGCGTAACCACATTCTGCGATTACCCGGCTTCGGTGCGGGGGAAACCGACCGTTGGCGGTCCGGCCAACCCGTCTCTGGAAAGGATACTCGAACTGCGACCCGATCTGGTGGTAGTGGACGAGGAAGGGAGCGGTCACAATTTCGCGGGCCGTCTGGAACGGCTGGGGATCAGAACCGCGCTGTTTCGCGCTTCGCGCTTGTCCGGTCTGGCCACGGGGATACGACGGCTGGGCCGTGACCTCGGCATCGCGGTCAAAGGCGAGCGGCTGGCGGCCCGCATCGAGCAGTCACTGCGTACGGCGGAGAGAAAACAAACGGCGTATCGCGCCCTGTTCGTCATCTGGCCCGATCCCCTGGTGACCGCCGGTTCGGGAACGCTCATCGATGATGCCCTCCGCCTCGTCGGATTCCGTAACATTGCTTCAGAGGCGCCGGGAACCTATCCCCGGCTGTCACTGGAGGCCGTGACGGAGCGCAATCCCGAGATTCTGGTGGTCGGTTCGGGACATGCCCGCATCTTCCCCATGGAAAAACTGCTCCGGCGGCTGGCGTCGGTGGACGCGGTGCGCGAGGGGCGGATCTGTTACGTCGGCGATGCCCTCTACCGTTCCGGCCCCCGGATTCCCGAGGGAATCGGAGAGCTGCGCCGCTGCGCGGAGCGGTTCCTCCCCGAAAAACCGATGCGACGGAAGGGGAGCGGGTCATGAAGAGTCGCCCCCTGTTCACTATGAGCGCGGCCTTGGTCCTGGTAGTCCTGCTCTCCCTTTCCGTCGGCCCCTTGATGATCAACCCCTTCTCCGCCGACCCTCTCCAGTGGCGGATTCTCACGGATCTCCGGCTGCCGCGTGTGGTTGTGGCCCTGTTCATGGGAGCGGCACTGGGAGCGTCGGGCACGGTGCTCCAGGGAGTGTTCCGCAATCCCCTTGCCGACCCCTACGTTCTGGGTACCTCCAGCGGGGCCGCGTTGGCTGCCGCTTTCGGGCTCCTGACAACGGGAGGGGGGTCATTCTGGCTGGTTCCTTCCCTGGCATTGTTCGGCGCACTGCTCGCGAGCGCGGTGGTGGGCCTGCTGGGGCGCAACGGCTGGGGGGCGGCCAGGGAGCGTCTCCTCCTGTCCGGCATAGGGGTGAGCTTCTTTCTTTCCGCCGTTCTGATGCTGCTGATGAGTCTGGCAAGCGCGGATGGAGTGAAACGGGCGATTCTCTGGATGTCCGGTGACCTGGCTTCCGCCGACTGGACCCTGGTTCCGGCCGCGGCCCTTCTCATGCTTGCCGGTTTCATCCTGGGCTTTGGACGCTCACGCGCGCTCAACGCCCTTGCGCTCGGCGATGAGGCCGCATTCGGCCTCGGTCTGGAGCCGGGCAGGGAACGGGGCCTGCTGGTGCTGGCAGCCTCGCTGCTGACCGCCGCTTCGGTGGCGCTGGGTGGAATCGTAGGCTTCGTCGGACTGATCGTCCCTCACGGGGTCAGGCTCCTGGCGGGTTCGGATGCGGGACGCGTGCTGCCGCTGTCGGCGCTTGGGGGAGGGATGATTCTCTGTCTGGCCGACACCGTGGGGAGGAGCGTCCTGCCGCCATTGGAGATACCCGCAGGCGTGGTGACCGCCCTCATCGGCGCGCCCTGGTTCCTGGTGCTGCTCCGCAACCGGGATCGAGGCGGAGCGGAAACATGCTGAGCTTCAACGAGGTGTCTTTCTCCTATACCGCATCTCCCTTCGTTAGCGACCTCTCCTTTTCCCTTCGTGAAGGCGAACTGGTGGGGCTCGTCGGCGCCAACGGCTCCGGCAAGTCCACTCTCCTTCGTCTCGGCGCGGGAATCCTCAGGCCCGGCTCCGGCTCCGTGGCGCTGGGGGGACGACCGGTCGGCGAGTGGCGCGGGAGGGAACGGGCGGGCAGGCTTGGCTACCTCCCCCAGGCAATCGACGCATCGCTCCCGTTCCGGGTCGGCGAACTGGTTGCCATGGGGGCCGCGGCGTCCGGAGCGGGTGAGGCTTCCTGTGGTGATGCCCTGCGCCACACCGGGTTGACCGCGTACCGGGATACACCCGTCAACCGGCTCAGCGGAGGAGAACGGAGGCGCGCCTTTCTCGCCATGGTACTTGCCCAGGGAGGGTCGGTGCTGCTACTGGACGAGCCGCTGGCCGGGCTGGATCTGCGCTTCAGGTACGAACTGCTGGACCTCCTGGAACGGCTGCGGCGGGAAAGGCCCATGGCCATACTCCTGTCCCTCCATGACCTGTCTCTGGCCCGCGAACTGGACCGGCTGCTGTTGATCAGGAAAGGGAAAATCCTGAGGGACGGACCGCCCGCCGGCGTCCTGGAGCCGGAGTTGATTCGGACGGCCTTCGAACTGGACCGGCGGCTTCCCTTGTGGGGCGAGAGATGATTAAGAGGGCGGCGCCTTTCCTGAAAATCCGGAACAGGGGCCTTGGCGGATGCCTGCTCGCCTCCCTCGTTTGCCACATCCTGATGATTTTCCTTCTGTTTCCGGAGAAACATGAGACCAAACCCGGCCGGGATGCGATCCTCGTAGAGTTGGTTGGTTGTCCGCCCGGTCTTTCCGTCCAAACCGACACGCGACGGACTGCCATATCCCGGCTCCCTTCCGGCGGGAAACGTCGGTCGCGAAGAACTCGAGGGGCCGATGAGGCCGGATCGGCAATCAAGGAGAGCCGTTCCGCCCTGCTGCCGGCCCGGCAGGTTGCCTCCCGGCAGAACGGCGGTTCCCAGAAGCCGGCAAGCCGCGGCGCCGGTTCATCGGTTGAGATAGCATCCCCGCTTCCCTCGGTGAATGGAGCGTCGGGAGCCGCAGCGAGCGGGAATTCACACTCTCTTTCCATCGGGAAGGAAAGCACCGGTGTCCCCGGGGATGAGCCGGTTATCGGCGGCCGAGCCGCCGCGTACTTTCTCCATCGCGCCATGCCGGTTTATCCCGCCGCTGCGCGCCGTTTCGGGCAGGAGGGGGCGGTGACCCTGCGACTGACAATCGATGGAGATGGAGGCCTGGAGCGGGTGGAAGTCGTGCGCGGCGCCGGATATGGTTTTACCGAAGCGGCCATCGACGCTGTCAGGCGCTCGACTTTTTCCCCCGCCACGAAGAACGGGCGTGGAACCCCCTCGCGGGCGCTGCTCAGGGTACGGTTTGTTCTCAGCGCACAATAGTGTCCACCCGGAGTTTCCGGATGGAAACTAAATAGGGATGAAAGGAGGTGATGCGGCCCGGATCGTTCCGGTCGGGAAATAATCGGCACGTGAAGTTGCATACGGTGTTGAACGGGAAACGGAAGACGGTGAGAATCCGTCGCGGGCGCGCCGCTGTAACCGGTGGAAATCCCGCCCAAGCCACTGTTTCTTTGGAAACGGGAAGGCGCGGGCATGCGGGAACCGGAAGCCAGAAGACGTCCTGTTCAGCGGGGAAGAGAAGTCTCGCGAAAAAGACTACAAGAAAAGGAGTTGTCTAAATGGAAGCACATATACCGGGTTTCCCCCGGATTGGCGCCGATCGTGAACTGAAGAAGGCGCTGGAGAGTTACTGGAAAGGAAGAAGTTCCCTGCCGTGGCTGAACGCCGTAGGGGATGCGCTCAAGGGACGCCACTGGCGTATTCAGAAAGAAGCAGGGTTGTCCCTGGTAGCAGTGGGGGATTTTTCCTTCTACGACCATGTGCTGGACACGATTGCCATGCTCGGCATGACGCCGCGACGCTTTGCGGCTACCGGGTCCGATATGGATCGCTATTTTCGCATGGCCCGTGGCGACGCGGACGCCGATGTCCCGGCAATGGAAATGACCAAGTGGTTCGACACCAATTACCACTACCTGATCCCCGAGTTCACTCCGGACATGAGTATCAGGAGGAGTAACAGCGTGATCGCCGATGATGCGCGCCGGGCGCGGGCGCTCGGTCTCAGGCCGAAGCCGGTACTGCTCGGCCCGATCACCCTGCTCTGCCTGGGCAAGGAGTACAAGGGGGCGGACCGATAGTGCGCTGGATAGCCGCCATGGACGCGGATGTTATCAGCATCGAGTCCAGCCGGAGCAGGATGGGGCTGCTGGAGGCGTTCCGGGAATTCGAGTATCCCAACGAGATAGGCCCCGGTGTTTACGACATCCATAGTCCCCGTGTGCCCGGAGTAGAAGAAATCGCCGGTCTCATCAGGGCCGCCGTCGCCGTCATTCCGGCGGAGCGGCTCTGGGTCAACCCTGATTGCGGTCTCAAAACCAGGGGCTGGCCGGAAACGAAAAAGGCGCTGCGCAACATGGCGGCCGCGGCCAGGCTGGTCCGCTCCGAGCTGAAGGGTGCGGTGGAAAATAGCGGTCTTCTTACACTATCGTAACGTATCATGCCGTTGCGGGGCAACCCACTCGGTTGCTCCGCATTTCGCCGGATACATGCAATGGAGGTTCGTATGGAGAGACGTATGTCGGCGGATGGTGTGCAACTGCCATACACCTCCGTTTCGTTTTCGGCCGATATTACCCTGGAGAAGGAGCTTGACGCAGTTGTGCTGGTGGATCGCGCTGAACGGGACACCCTGTGGGAGAAGACGATGTTGGTGCGGTTTTCCGGTCGGCGACGGGTTCTCGGCACAAACAACGGTTTTCTCCGCGCTCGGGCCCTCATGAACCATGCGGCCCACCCCGATCTCTGGCATAAGGCGGAAGAAGCGGTGAAAGACGGGCGTGTCTGCGGAGGCAGGCGCTATCTCGAAGGGACCAGGAAAACAGCGGCCGTCCGCCTCGGGATCTCCGTTGCGGAACTTGCGCACATGGGCACCGCGGCGGATTTGGATAACGGTGTGATCGTGACCTGGAAGTGGCCTCCGTTCACGGTAGCCGCGCTGGTGACGGCGGGCGCCGAAACCAATGCCCTCAGGATCGGCCGGGACGAGGGTACCGCGATGGAGACCGACATCGGTCCGGCCGGTACGGTCAACATCATCATCCTGACAAACGCCCGACTTAGCCACGCGGCCATGGCGCGGGCGATAATCACGGTGACCGAGGCGAAAACGGCGGCATTCGAGGACCTGATGGTCCCCAGCAGCTACACGAAAGGCATCCAGGCAACGGGCACCGGCACGGACAACGTCATTATCGCATCGGGGAACAGCGGTCCGAAGGTTACCTATACGGGCGGGCACGGCCGTATAGGCTGTCTGATCGGTCGCGCCGTGCATCGAGCGGTGATCGAAGCGCTGGGCAGGCAGAACGGATTCAGACTGATGCGGGGATGAAACGTGCGGGCGTATCAGGCATTGTTGCCCCGCGGCATGTCTGAGATCTCGGCCTGTCGCCGTTTTAGAACCGCGATACCACTCAAGGAGGTACCAAAACCATGAACAATGCGGCGCGCGAGAAGGAGAGCCGGATCTGTCCATTGCGGAGCGTGATGAAACGCGACGGTTCCACGGTCCCGTTCGAGGCTGACAAGATCCGTTCCGCCATCAGGCGGGCCGGGGAGGCCACCGGCGAGTTCGACGGAGACGAGGCGGGTCTTCTGACCGGCCAGGTGCTGAAGGTGCTGCGCCACAAGTTCGGCGAGACCCCTCCGCACATCGAAAACATCCAGGACGTGGTGGAACAGTCGTTGATTTCCGCCAACCACCTGAAGACCGCCCGCGCCTACATCGTGTACCGCGAACAGCGCCACAAGCTGCGCCGGGACCGAAAGACCCTGGTGGACGTGGCCGCGTCGGTTAACGAGTACTTGGAACAGTCCGACTGGCGGGTCAACGCCAACGCCAACCAGGGGTACTCCCTGGGCGGGCTGATCCTCAATGTCTCGGGCAAGGTGGTCGCCAACTACTGGCTCAACCACGTCTACCCGCCGGAAGTGGGCGAGGCGCACCGTGACGGAAGCATCCACATCCACGACCTGGACATGCTGTCCGGCTACTGCGCAGGCTGGTCCTTGCGGGCTCTGCTGGCCGAGGGGTTCAACGGCGTGGCCGGCAAGGTGGAGGCGGGTCCGCCACGCCACATGTCCAGCGCCGTGGGCCAGATCGTCAACTTCCTCGGCACCCTGCAGAACGAGTGGGCCGGCGCCCAGGCCTTCAGCTCCTTCGACACCTACATGGCGCCGTTCGTGAGAAAGGACGGGCTTTTATATGAAGAGGTGCGGCAGCACATCCAGGAACTGGTGTTCAACCTGAACGTTCCCTCGCGATGGGGCACCCAGACGCCCTTCACCAACCTGACCTTCGACTGGGTCTGCCCCGCGGACCTGCGCGCCCAGGTCCCGGTGATCGGCGGCGAGGAGATGCCGTTCAGCTACGGAGAGCTCCAGGCCGAGATGGACATGATCAACCGGGCCTATATCGAGGTCATGACCGCCGGGGACGACAAGGGGCGGGTCTTCACCTTCCCCATCCCCACCTACAACATCAGCGCCGACTTCCCCTGGGAGAGCGAAAACGCCGAGCTGCTGTTCGCAATGACCGCCCGCTACGGGCTCCCCTACTTCCAGAACTTTCTCAACTCGGAGCTTTCCCCCAACATGGTCCGCTCCATGTGCTGCCGCCTGCAGCTGGACCTGCGGGAGCTGCTGAAGCGCGGCAACGGACTGTTCGGCTCTGCCGAGCAGACCGGCTCCATCGGCGTGGTGACGGTCAACTGCGCCCGGCTCGGATATCAGCACCGGGGGGACGAGGCCGCCCTGTTCCGCCGCCTGGACGGGTTGCTGGAGTTGGCGAGAACCAGCCTGGAGATCAAGCGCAAGGAGATCCGACGCCACATGGACGGCGGCCTGTTTCCTTACACGCGGCGATACCTGGGCACCCTGCGCAACCACTTCTCCACGGTGGGCGTGAACGGCATCAACGAGATGATCCGCAACTTCTCCAACGACCGCCATGACATCGCCACGGACGAGGGGCGGGCCCTGGCCTGCCGCTGCCTGGACCACATCCGAGAACGGCTGCTGCTCTTCCAGGAGGAGACCGGCCATATGTACAACCTGGAGGCAACCCCTGCCGAAGGGACCACCTACCGCTTCGCCCGCGAGGATTGCAAGCGGTTCGCCGGCATCCTCCAGGCCGGTACCGCAGAAGCGCCCTACTATACCAACTCCTCCCAGTTGCCGGTCGGCTTTACCGACGACCCCTTCGAGGCGCTGGAGCTGCAGGAGGAGCTCCAGCGCAAGTACACGGGCGGCACGGTGTTCCACCTCTACCTGGGCGAGCCGGTATCCGGCGCCGCGGCCTGCCGCAGGCTGGTGCGACGGGTGCTGGAGAACTACCGCATCCCGTACCTGACCATTACGCCCACCTTCTCCATCTGCCCGAAACACGGCTATCTGCCGGGGGAACATCCCTTCTGTCCGTTGTGCTCACCCACTTCCCAGCCCTGCGAGGTCTGGACACGGGTCATGGGCTACCACCGGCCGGTGGAATCGTTCAATATCGGCAAGAAGGCCGAGCACCGTCAGCGGCGCTTCTTCCTGGAAACACCCGCGGCGGAAAAAGCATGCTGAAGGTCGGCGGCCTGGTCCCCTTCACCACAATCGACTACCCGGATCACCTGGCCGCGGTGGTGTTCTGCCAGGGATGCCCCTGGCGCTGCCGCTACTGCCACAACCGGGAACTGCTGGATGCCGCGGCTCCCGGCGCGATTCCCTGGGATGAAGTCCTGGCATTTCTCGGCCGAAGGCGCGGCGTGCTGGACGCCGTGGTGTTCAGCGGAGGCGAGCCCACCATGCAGCCGGGGCTCATTCATGCGGTCCGCGATGTGAGGAACTTTGGGTTCCGGATCGGGCTCCATACCGGCGGCGCCTTTCCGGAGGCCCTGCGGGAGCTCTTGTCCCACCTGGACTGGGTCGGCATGGACATCAAGACCACCTTTCCCGACTACGATCGGATTACCTGCGTGCCCGGCAGCGGCGAGGCGGCGGAGCGGAGCGCCGCCCTGGTGCGGGCAAGCGGGGTGCTGCACCGCTTCCGCACTACGGTGGAACCCGATCTTCTGTGCGATGAACAGGTTGCCGCGTTGCG
>CALABV010000119.1 GCA_937886325.1 uncultured Geobacter sp. | reverse complement strand
GTGCAAACGGTCTTGTGTCGGTACGGGAGATTCTGTCACTCCCCGAGGTGGACGCAGTTCGAACCATGGAGGGGGTATCGCCCGACGACGCGGACATGGTCCGGTTGGTAGACAAGGTCAAGACCGTTCTCCTGGGCGGCAAGCTGGTGCTTCTCGTTATCCCCGACGAGGGCGGAGCCGGTGAGGCCAGGTGGCGCAACTGCACCAGGCAGCAGTTGAAGGGATACTAAGGGCATCGTTCGGTCGGATCTGAAGAAAGGTGAAACCATGAGAACTGGGAAACAGGATTGGACACGCACGTACTTCTTGTCGGGAATCGTTGCGATGCTCTGCATCATTCTCTCCGCATGCGGCGGTGATCCCTTCAGGTACGACCCCGGTACCCCCGCAACCCCGACTTCGGTAGCGGCCAAGGCCGGTGACGGAAAGGTGACCCTCAGCTGGGCGACTGCGTCCAATGCGGGAACGTATACCGTGTACTATGCAACGCAACCGGGTGTGGATACGAAAACCGCGACCAGAATCACCGGCATTGCCAGCACCTCATACATCGTGAGCGGGCTGGAGAACGGCACCAAATACTATCTGGCGGTTGCGGGCGCCAACTCCAACGGAGAAAGCGGGTTGTCGCAGGAAGTCTCCGCCTCGCCGACGAAGTCGGGCGCCTATTCCCAGGAAGACCTGGAGGGTACCTGGAATTTCAACGCCCTGGCTGGCAAGCCGAATGCGCAATGGATGCGCGGCGCCGTCACGATAGGAGCTGACGGGGCTGTTGCCTATTCATCGTTCCTCGACAGCTCGGGGGGAATGGCGGCGCCGTCGGAGCTTTTGACAACACTGACAATTGATTCGACCGGCACCGTCACTCAGTCAGCCAGCCAGTTCCACGGAGTCCTTTCCACCGGCAAGACCCTTCTTGCAGCCACCTCCACTCTGAACAATTCCGCTCCGATCATCCTGGTTCTTCAGAAGCGGGTGCCGGGCGTTACCTACAGTGACGCGGATATCGCAGGTACCGGGAGCACGCCGCCGGGTACCGGACCACTCCCTCTCGCTTACCAGCAGATCTCCGTCGGGTCCAGGGAGGAATGGGAGTATGCGGTGGGTCAGGCCGGAAAGGACCGGCAGATCAAGTATTCCACGTTCCTTTCCCCCTCAGGCGCGACAAAGCCGGGCGACAAGGCGTCCCTTCTTTCCATCACATCGGACGGAATCGTCACGGAGACAGCGACCGGTGTGCTGCCTGCACCAACGGTCGTCCTGCCGTACGCCACCATGTCATCCGACAAGACCCTCATCGTCGGAACGGCGACGGACACGAGCGGCGGGAGCCCCCGCTACGTTCTCCGGTTGTTGCAGATAACCCAGCTTCCGGGGATCCCCCTCATCGACTACCTGGTGGCAGATCTGGCCGGCGACTATGGTCTCCTGGGGTTCGTCACCTCCCCCATGTGGGCGTATGGGGCGCTCTCCATGAATGCCTCGGGGATGTCCACATTCTCGTCCTATGCGGACAGCAGCGGCGGCTCAACCCTGCCGCCCGACGAAACGTTCACCATCAGCGGCAACGGTGCGCTTTCTTCCGCTTCCGACGCGACAGTGCACGGAACGCTTTCCTACTTCAAGGATCTGGTGGTGATGACAAGGACGGAGAGTGGGGGAAAATCGAGTCTTTCGATTCTGCTCAAACGATAAACCCGGATTCGGCGGGCGGTGTTATTCTTCGTTCTCTCCGGACGACTCCGTTTCCCGCTCGAAGATGAATACCTGGTCGTCCTGCCGTTCAGCGACGGACGACCAGCCATGCGCCGAGAATGAGGAGGCCTGCTCCCAGCGATCGCGTAAGGCTGATTTCACCACCGCGGAAGCCGAACAGGCCGAAGTGATCGAGAACCAGGCCGGTTACAAGTTGAGCGGCGATGGCGGCAGCCATCGCCGCAGCTGTTCCGATGCGCGGTACCGCCAGTATCGTGACCGTCACGAAGAATGCTCCGAGAACCCCTCCCGACCATTCCCACCACACCGTTTCCGGGAGTGCTTTCGGCACCCCTTTCCCCGAGAGAAGGAGTGCGAGGGCAAGTGTCACCGTGCCTACCGCGAACGAGGAGCATGCGCTCTCAAGAAGCCCGACTTTCTGCGCGAGCCGGGCGTTGATGGAAGGCTGGAGCGCCACCGCGGCGCCGGCACAGGCCATGAGCAGAATCGGGAGCAGATGATTCATAGGTTCACTCCTTTTCCCGGCTTTTCCAGCCGGCAGGGGGTACGACGCGCGGACAACCCCCATGTATAAAGCTTACCCCAGAGTGAGCCCTTTGTCCCTCCGCCATCAGTTTATCTTCAGAAAATCTCCGAATTTCCGCAGCAGGGTACCCGGCCTGTATTTTTCCGGCACCGCAACAACGCCGCTTTTCCGTACCGGCACGGTTATGTCTCCGATGGGTGTCCCCACAGCCAGATCGGCCGTCAGTTGGTAGGGTATTTCGTTCAGCCCTGGACGGCGCCTGAGGATCTGGAGGACATCGCTATATTTGAGCCGCGCCGGAATGAGCACATCCGTTGCTGTCTTTCCGGGAAAGATAACGGAGTCCTTTGATTCTCCCCGACTCAAAGGGAGGGCCATCATGTGGACGGTATACGAATAGCCGTTCAGGGGAAGGTCGAATGAATTGGGATTTGTCACCGTCAGGAGAAAGTCGATGGTGGCCCCGTCGCCATCAAGCCCGGCAAACCGTACATCGGAAAGGTTGACCTTGGGTTTCTCCACAATCATCGAGCAGGCAGCCAGCAGCAAAAGGGGCAGAAGCAGCAGTTCTTTCATTTCAATACCTCAGTATCCGGTCACATGTGGACTTTTTGGCGCTCCATGGGTTCAGTGCAGGGCCACGTTTTTCGGGAACAAAAAAGCAGACCCGCCAGGGTCTGCCGATTACACGGAGTACGCCGTCCCTTGACGGCTTTCTCGCTGATTCGCTATGACGGGCGAAGTTGCTCTCCGGAACTGTTCTCCGCTCGAAGGGGCGGATACTTTATCATTTCCCGAAGGATTTCCCGTCTGAACTTCATCCGCTTCACTTCATAGGCATCTGCCTGGGGCCCGACCCCGCAGTACAACTTCTTGGCTTTCCTGAGATTTCCCCGCGCCATTTTCATCTTGGTGAGGAGTTCCCGTACAGCCGCTTCGGCGCACTTCTCGTCATTCTCCATGTCCTGCGGAGTATACCCGTGGCTCCTTGCGCGGTGCGGCATCAGTTGCCATACCCCCAACGCCCCGCGGTAGGATACCGCTCTGGCGGACAGACCGTGGGAACCTGTTTCCGCAAGGGCAATCTCCGCGATATCCATCGGCATGAAAGGGGTGTCAAGGGTCTTGAGATAGCAGAGGGCCGCGAGCCAACGGGCGCGCTGCAGATCGGTCCTTTTCGCAAAGGCCGCGACGATTGCGGGTATCTGCATTCTCCTCTCTTCCAGATGTATCTCCTTTTCCGTTACCCGACGAATGTGCTTGTCCAGTTCCGATTCAGGCCGTACCACAACCGGTTGTGCCTTTCGGAGCTGCGGTTGGTCGCACGACGCAATGCACAGTGTGACCGCTGTCAACATAATAGCTGTTTTCTTCATAAGTAAATGGGTGTTCGGTTTTTTCGGGTTTTTGCCGGATTTGCGACGCGACTGTTCGCTGCCGCACAACGTGCTTCAGTTCCTCCGGCGTGAACCTCCTTTCAATGATAATTCCGCGTCAGTGGCGGCAGGGTTGTATGGTTGTCTGCGCATGGCGAATATGCTGAATACATATGGTTTCCGAATTGCAGACCTCTAGGGTCTCATCCGGAGTTTTCTACGGTAACGAGATCGGTTCCACGAGGTTTTCTCTTTGGCGACAACTCGGGTTCAAGTGGTGGAGTTCGTAAGGGGGAACGTGTCGGAAGGGCTGGGACCCGGAGTGCCGCCGGCCTGTAAAGCAGAGGAAGAAACTCGGCAGTGAAGGTTCAGGGCAATCCGAATGGCGCTTATTCCGCCATTAGTATCACCGGCACCATGGAGAAAAATCTCGTGATGGATATTTTAAAGTCCGTAAAAATAAACCATGAGGATCGAAAATGTCAACCGTTAAACGGCCGAATTTTTATTCTTAGCCGTAATGCTTCGGAATATATGACAAAATTTACGGGTGAAGTGTCTCGGTTGACCTCGGTGCGGAAATCTCAATGGTGGATGGTGAGCGTAAGCCATATCGCCGAGAGTGCAAAAATAAAATTTGCGGCCCATGCGGAAACCAGGGGGGGCAGCACGTCCGTCTGTCCTAAGGAGATGAGGATTGCGTTGATAATGAAATAGGCGAAGCCGATTGCAAGGCTGAGACCGATGCCGAGGGCGATTCCGCTGGACCGTCCGCCGCGCAGGGCGAACGGGATCCCGACAAATGCCATGATCAGGCAGGCAAAGGGGAGAGAGAGTTTCGAGTGCATCTGCGCCAGGTATCTGGTTGCATCGTATCCACCCTTCCTGAGCTTTACGGTGTACCCTCTCAGCCTGAAGAAGCCCATGTCTTCCGCATATTTGTCCCATGTCTTGAGATCGTCAACCTTGAGACTGAAGGGAACCGGGAGGGTTTTCGACATCGTTGAAGAGGGCGCCGTTCCTTTGGTGAAGTCCATTTCCACGACGTTCCTCAGAGTCCAGCGAGACCCGTCCCATGCCCCTTCTTCCGCTTCCAGGCGTCTCACCGGCCGCATATCCTCCGTCGTCTGCCAGAGGGTTACTCCTTTCAGTGTCCGGGTTGCCGGGATAAAGAGGCGCGCCTGCAGAATATAGTTCTCTTCACGATACCAGATGTTGTTCAGGCGGAAGAAAGTGCTCGGATTCCTTTTCTGAATGAGTACCTCTTCGATGTATTTCATCTGCTGTGAGGTGTTCGGGATGATGACTTCGTTGGAAAAAAAGGTGAAGAGGCTCAGCGCTAATGCAATAACGATGATGGGTTCGGCAATCTTTCTCAGGCTGATGCCACAGCTCTGCATGGCGATTATCTCGCTGGAACGGGAAAGCGTGCCGAGGGTGAGCAAAGTTGCCATCAGTACCGCAAGCGGCATTATCTGGTTGACGATCGCCGGAATTTTATAAAGGAAAAAAAGCAGGATATACAGCGGGTTGCAGTCGGATCGAGAGAAGCGGCGAACCTTTTCCAGGAAGTCGATGACCAGGTAGATCGTCACGAAAGAGCCGACCGAGAGCGCGAGCAGTTTCAGGTACGTCATGGAGATGTAGTGCCGTATCACTTTCATTGAGTCCGGAGCCTGACCAGCCGCAATCGGGCCCGCTGGAGAAGGCGGGCCGGCAGCTCGAAAACGGGGATCCTCTGATCATTCGCCGTCTTCGAGAAGAGGTAGAGGCCGAGACCGATAAACAGGATATTCGGCAGCCACATGGAGATGGCAGGGGAAATTACGCCTTTCTGGCCAAGGGTTTTGCCCGCGGTGAGCAGGATATAGTAGAGCAGCAGCAGTGCGATGCAGATGGAAAACCCTGATGATTTGCCTGCCCGGCGGTTCTGCAGGCCAAGCGGAACACCGATAAGGGCGAAGACGAAGCAGGCGAAAGGGAGAGCCAAGCGGCGGTGGAACTCCAGGAACAGATCCCTTGTCGTCCGGGCGTCGTTTCCGGGATTCGCCATGGCTTTCCTCAAATCCCGAAAGGTCATGTCGAGCTCGTTAATGGTCGGTACTATCTTGTAGTTCTGGTTGAAGTTCACGCTCAGGTCGTAGCTTTCGAACTCCATGAGCTGGTACCCGCTCTTGCCGCGGGGCCGATGGACACCGCCGTCCAGAAGTCTCAGGCGAAGGGCCTTCTTGTCGGGATCCGTCATGATGAGCCCGTTTTTGGCAAAGATGGTAACCGTTTCTTCGGGGTTTCTCTCATCGTAAATCAGTATCCCCGAGATATGATGCTTTTCCTCGTCGTATCGTGCGACGTAGATTACCAGTCCCGGAAAATCATCGTTGAAGACACGATCCTTCAGGCTGATATTCACCCTAGTGTTGATGGCGTTGTACAACAGGGTCTTGAAAGCGGTGTTGCCCCACGGGAGGGCATACACGGTGATGGAGGTGGTTGTGAGGTAGGCGATGACGGCAAAGGCTATTACCGGAGGCAGGAGGCCGTACAGGCTTATTCCGGTGGCTTTCATGGCCGTCAACTCACTGTCGGCGGAAAGCCTGCCGAATGCCAGAAGCACCGCCAGCAGAAACGACATGGGGATTGTGACGATGGAGAAGGAGGGAAGCATGTACACCACAAGCCGCAGGACATCGGAAAGGGGAACGCCTTTCGCGATCACCATTTCCGCAAGCTTGATGAACCTTCCCATGAGGAGAACAAAAGTGAAAACGGCGAAACCGAGCAGAAAAGGAGTGATGATTTCCCTGCCGATATACCGATAGAGGATTCTAGTCATGACAGCGGGCATGATACATGACCGAAGGGCAAATAGCAACCGTGCCCTGCCGAGGGGGCATGGCATGCATGCCCGTTTTCAGCGGAAGATTCAAGCCCCCGGACAAAATTCCTCTTGCGAAACCATGGCCGATATGGTATACAGATTCGCTATTTATCACGCACGCCCCTTTCATTCCGGCGGTGTCCGCATCGGGTGGATTCCGGGGGGGCGGAGGAAAAACCAAAGGAGAGTATCAATGTCGAACATCACCATGAAAGAACTGTTGGAAGCAGGGGTACATTTCGGTCATCAGACCAAGCGGTGGAATCCCAAGATGAAGCCGTACATTTTCGGCGCGAGAAACGGTATCTACATCATCGATCTCCAGAAAACCGTTCGCCTTTTCAAGAATGCCTATACCTTTGTCAAGGAAACGGCGCAGGCCGGAGAGACCATCCTGTTCGTCGGGACGAAGAAGCAGGCCCAGGATTCCATTGCCGAAGAGGCCCAGCGCTGCAATATGTTTTATGTGAACCAGCGATGGCTCGGCGGCATGCTGACCAACTTCGCCACCGTACGCCAGAGCATCGACCGTCTGAAGCGGCTTGACGCCATGTTTGCCGACGGTTCCATCGAAGCCTATACGAAGAAGGAAATACTGAGCCTGGAAAAGCAGCGCGAGAAGCTGGAGAAATCCCTTGGCGGGATTAAGGGGATGAACAAGCTGCCGGGCGCCATCTTTGTGATTGATCCGAAGAACGAGTCCATCGCGGTTACGGAAGCCAACAAGCTCGGTATCCCGGTCGTATCCGTCGTTGATACCAACTGCAACCCCGATCCAATCGACCATATAATCCCGGGCAACGACGATGCAATCCGCGCCATTCGCCTGCTCTCCAGCAAGATAGCGGAGGCCGTAATAGAAGGGGTTCAGGCCCGTGAAGCGGAGCTGAAAAGCGACAGCGACGCCGGGGCGGCGGAGGTCCCCGCGGAAGCCGAGGTCGAGACCGAAGCTCCCGCTGTTCCGGAGGACTAGGGGGCGGCCGGGGCTGAGACGAACGGCAAAGCTGCCGAAGTCCGGCAGTGTCGTTCATGTCGATTGAAAACGAGAATACTTGCACACCGGTTGGACGACGGTTTCGTCGAACCGTGGAGGGAGGATATAAAGGTGACTATTACAGCAGCACAGGTAAGTGAACTGAGAAAAGTGACCGGCGCGGGTCTCATGGACTGCAAGAAGGCGCTGGCCGAGACCGGCGGAGACCAGGAGAAGGCTGTCGACTACCTGCGGAAGAAGGGTCTTGCCGCGGCTTCCAAGAAGGCCGGCCGCATTGCCTCCGAGGGCGTCGTCGGTTCCTATATTCACGCAGGCGGCAAGATAGGCGTACTGGTCGAGGTGAATTGCGAGACCGATTTCGTGGCCAAGAACGAGGCGTTCCAGGTTTTTGTCAAGGATATCGCCATGCATATCGCGGCCGCATCTCCGCAGTTTGTCCGCCGTGAAGAGGTTCCGGCGGAACTTCTGGAGAGGGAAAAGGATATCTATCGGGCCAAGGCGAAGGAAAGCGGAAAACCGGATGCAATCATCGAGAAGATTGTGGACGGCCAGATCAACAAGTTCTATGGTGATATCTGCCTCCTGGAGCAGGCGTTCGTAAAAGATCCCGACAAGACCATTCAAACCTACCTGAACGAGACCATTGCTTCCATTGGTGAAAACATGTCCATTCGCCGTTTCACCAAATTCGTCCTGGGAGAAGGTCTGGCCAAAAAAGAAAGTGATTTCGCCGCTGAGGTCGCGGCGGCCGCCGGAGCCTGATTTTTTTGTTCCATTGGCGGGACGGATGGAGGGGCGCCGGTATATCCTTCCATCCGCCCATGTGCATGACGGTCTATGATTCGATCCTGTCCGGGAGAGCCGCCGGTTGTATGGCGGCGACGGGAGAATGGGCATGCTGACTATGAATAAGCCGCGATATGGAAGGGTGCTGTTGAAGCTTTCGGGCGAGGCCCTTGCCGGAGAACAGAAATACGGCATCGATCCCCTGACGATAACGTCCATCGCCTCCGAGATCAAAGATGTGGTTTCATGCGGAACCGAGATGGCGCTCGTCATCGGCGGAGGCAACATTTTTCGCGGGCTCGCTGCTTCTTCCCGGGGGATGGACAGGGCGAGCGCGGACTACATGGGAATGCTCGCAACGATGATAAATTCGCTGGCGATGCAGGATGCCCTTGAGAAGATGGGTGTGGACACCCGGGTGCAGTCGGCCATCGAGATGCGGGAAGTGGCCGAACCGTATATCCGGCGCCGCGCCATCCGGCATCTTGAAAAAGGCCGTGTGGTCATTCTCGGCGCAGGCACGGGGAACCCGTACTTCACGACCGATACCGCGGCAAGTCTTCGCGCAATGGAGATCGGCGCCGAGGTCATCCTGAAGGGAACCAAGGTTGACGGCGTCTATTCGGCCGATCCCATGAAAGACCCCAATGCCTTCAAGTTTTCCCAGTTGAGCTATATCGATGTCCTGAAAAAGGGTCTGCAGGTAATGGATGCCACCGCCACCTCCCTCTGCATGGACAACAGCCTGCCTATTATCATCTTCAATGTCACCACTGCGGGAAACATCAAAAAGGTTATCCTCGGTGAGGAAATCGGCACCATCGTAAAAGGAGAATAGCATGACGAAGGATGTCCTCGCTTCCATGAAAAAAAGCATGGAGAAGACCATCGACTCGCTCCGGAAAGAGTATCAGAAGGTCAGGACCGGCCGAGCCAGCACCGCTATCCTGGATGATATCAAAGTCATGTATTACGACACCCCGACGCCCATCAATCAGGTCGCGCAGATTGCCGTGCCCGAGGCCCGCATCATCACTATTCAGCCTTGGGAATCGAAGCTTATTTCCGCTGTCGAGAAAGCCATACTCAATGCGAACATCGGCCTTACTCCCACGAACGACGGCAAGCTTATCCGTCTTTCCATCCCTCCCCTCACCGAAGAGCGGAGAAAAGAAATCGTCAAGCAACTGAAGAAAATGGCCGAGGAAACGAAAATTGCCCTCAGAAACATTCGGCGGGATTCAATCGATTCTCTGAAAAAACTGGAAAAAGACAAAAAGATATCGGAAGATGACCTGAAACGGGCTGAAAAAGAAGTGCAGGACATGACCAACGGCTTTGTCGTCAAGGTTGACGAGGTGTTCTCCGCAAAAGAAAAAGAGGTCATGGAAGTCTGACCGCGTGCCGTTTTTCCCATAACATGACAGGGCTTACTTTTCTTCGCTTCGTCTCTCACTGCTGGTTACTCCGTGGTATCATCCAGTTGACCCCTTTCCGCATGGGGTTTTTTATTTAGGGCTACGTATGCACATGCTCGATCCGGAAAAATTGCCCCGTCACCTTGCCATCATCATGGACGGTAACGGCCGATGGGCACAGGAACGGATGCTCAAGAGAATCGTCGGTCACCGCAAGGGGGTGGAGACGGTTCGGACTATCGTTGAGGAAAGTTCTCTCCTGGGCATCAAGTACCTTACCCTTTTCGCTTTTTCCTCCGAGAACTGGCTTCGGCCGAAAACGGAGGTGCGTTCCCTCATGGCGCTGCTGAAGAGGTATCTGGCGAGGGAGACGTCCCGGATGATGACCAATAATATCCGATTCAATGTTATCGGAGATCGGGGCGAACTTCCCGCTGACGTGAACGGAGCGGTTGACGAAGCCGTCACCAGAACCGCCGGAAACAGCGGCATGGTTCTGACGCTGGCGCTTTCCTACGGCGCCCGTCGTGAGATCGTATCGGCCGCTGCTCGCCTTGCAGCGGATCTGGCTTCGGGCACGATTGGCGCGGAGGCGATCAACGAAGGGCTTTTCAGTCGATATCTGTTTACCGCGGATATGCCGGATCCCGATTTTCTCATCCGTACCAGCGGCGAGATGCGCATCAGCAACTTTCTTCTCTGGCAAATCGCCTATACGGAACTCTACTTCACCGAAGTGAATTGGCCGGATTTCGGCAAAGATGAATTCTACAGCGCCCTGGCCGATTTCCAGGCGAGAGAGCGCCGTTACGGACTCATCAGCGATCAGGTCCGTAAGAGGAGGGAGTCATAAAACGGCTGATTACGGGGCTGATAGCCCTTCCGTTACTCATACTCTTTATCCTGAAAGCAGGATCATTCGCGTTTTCCTGCTTCATACTGGTTCTCTCTCTCATTGGAATGATGGAGTTTTACCGCATGGCCCTGCCCGGTCGCCGGACCGGGGGCGTGCTTGCGTCACTGGTCGGCGGCGCGTTTTTCGTTTCGCTGATCTCCACGATTCTCCCCGTTCACCTTGCGATGACCATGTGCGTTCTGGTTTTCGGTCTCTTTTCTCTGCTTACAATAAAAGATATCAAGGATGCCGCCTGCGAAGCTGCGCTGTTCCTCCTTGGAATTCTCTATATTCCGCTTCTCATGGCCCATCTCGTCCTGATGCGGGATATGCCGTTCGGAATACAGTGGGTCTTTCTCCTGCTGATCATCGTCATGTCCGGAGACACGGCGGCCTTTTATGTGGGGAGCTCCTTCGGAAAGACGAAACTGTATCCTCTCGTCAGTCCAAAGAAGAGCGTCGAGGGCATGTTCGGCGGTCTTGCGGGCAGTGTCGCGGGTACATTTCTGGCAAAGGCCGCATTCTTTCCCCACCTTACCCCGGTTGACTGTGTCGCGACCGCTCTCCTGGTCGGTCTGCTGGGACAGCTGGGAGATCTGTTCGAGTCGCTTCTGAAGCGAAGTTTCGGGGTCAAAGACAGCGGCGGTATCTTTCCAGGTCACGGCGGAATGCTGGATCGTCTCGACAGTGTCTTGTTCGCGGCCCCTACCCTGTACGTCTACGTACGATATTTTTTTCACTGAGCACCGGCAGGTCCGACGGTTTGCATAATCGAGGAATACCATGAAAAAACTTTCCATACTCGGCTCAACCGGTTCCATCGGCGTCAGCACCCTGGAGATAGTTTCCGCTTATCGTGACAGGTTCGACGTCGTGGCGCTTACCGGCGGAAACAATCTGGAGCTGTTGAAGAAACAGATTGAGGAGTTCAACCCTCAAGTTGCGGCTGTCATCACGGAAGATTCGGCCGGAAAGCTGCGCAAGATGGTTCGAGGGGCAAGAACCGAGATCCTGTCCGGAATCCCTGGCATGATAACGGCGGCAACGGCTTCCGATGCAACCATGGTGGTCGCCGCCATTGTCGGCGCCGCCGGTCTCGTGCCGACGGTCGCGGCCATCAGGGCGGGCAAGGACGTCGCCCTCGCCAATAAAGAGACACTCGTGACCGCCGGTCACCTGATCATGAATATGGTGAAGGAGCAGGGGGTGCGGCTCTACCCGGTGGACAGCGAGCATAGCGCGGTCTTCCAGTCCCTTCAGGGGCATCGGAGCGAAGACGTGAAGCGCGTCATCCTCACTGCTTCCGGTGGACCGTTCTTCCAGTATCCGTCGCGGAAGCTGGCGGAGGTTTCCATAGACGATGCCCTGAATCATCCCAACTGGAGCATGGGGAAGAAGATAACCATCGATTCCGCTACCATGATGAACAAAGGCCTTGAGGTTATCGAGGCGAAATGGTTGTTCCATGTACCGGTGGAGAAGGTGTCGGTTGTCATCCACCCCCAGAGCATCATCCACTCCCTGGTGGAGTATGTGGACGGCTGCGTAATGGCCCAGTTGGGGACACCCGACATGAAGGCGCCCATTGCCTATGCCCTGACTGTGCCGGAGCGTGTGCCGACCGGAGTGCGGGGCCTCAATCTCGCCGAACTTGGTTCCCTCACGTTTTTCGAGCCTGATATGGAGCGCTTCCCGGCGCTGAAACTGGCATATCGCGCCGTTGGTGATGGGGAGAGCATGCCGGCTGTCATGAATGCCGCCAATGAGGTTGCGGTCGAAGCCTTCCTCTCCGGCTCCATCCGCTTTCTCGACATAGCCCGGATTATCGAAAAGACAATGGATGCCCATCAACCGCACGCGCTCACCTCCATCGAGGAGGTTCTCCATGCCGACCGTTGGGGCCGAATGAAGGCGAAAGAGTTGCTAACCCAGTAGGGAGAATTCCATGACAAGCATTCTGTCTTTTATCGTAGTACTCGGAGTCCTGATCTTCGTCCATGAGTTCGGCCATTTTCTCTTTGCCAAACTCTTCCGCGTGGGGGTCGAGAAATTTTCTCTCGGTTTCGGTCCACGTATTGTCGGCAGGCAGATCGGCGAGACGGAATACCGCATTTCCGCATTCCCGCTCGGGGGGTATGTGAAAATGGTCGGCGAGAACGGTGAAGAAGATCTTCCGCCCGAGGATGTCGATCGCTCTTTCATGGCAAAGCCGCCGCTGCAACGGGTGATCATTGTCGCGGCCGGCCCGGTTTTCAACCTCCTCTTCGCCTATCTGGCGTTCACCGTCATCTGCATGATCGGGATCCCTTCGGCAACTTCGAAGATAGGCGACGTGATGAAAGACAAGCCGGCGGCCCGTGCGGGAATCGTGAAAGGAGACCGGATTACCTCCGTCAACGGCGCACCGGTTTCACGCTGGAACGATATGGCGGATCGGATCGCGGCCAGCGGCGGGAGGCCCCTGGATCTGGTTGTGGAGCGGAACGGAAAACCGTTTTCCGTACGGGTGACCCCCGAGATGCGGACAGCCAAGGATCTCCTCGGCGATACCATCACCTCGCCGGTGATAGGAGTCATGGTATCCGATGACTACGTTACGGAGCAGTTCGGCCCTCTGGAGTCGGTGATCAAGGGGGGAGAGCAGACCTGGACGGTTACCAGGATGACTGTTCTCGCCGTGGCCAAGATGATCGGAGGGAGCATTTCCGCGGACAACATCGGCGGGCCCATCATGATTGCCAAGATGGCCGGGGAGCAGGCAAAAACGGGCATCGTGAGCTTACTCGCCTTCATGGCCCTTCTGAGCATCAACCTCGGCCTCCTTAACCTTCTCCCAATCCCGATTCTCGACGGCGGACACCTGGTATTCTACTTCTGGGAGATGATCTTCCGGAAGCCGCTTCACATGAAGATACGGGAGGTCGCCCAGCAGGTCGGGCTGGTTCTGCTGATCGGACTCATGGCGCTTGCTTTCTATAATGATATCGTCAGGTATCTGGTCGGGCAGGGGTGACGTGAAGCTCCTGGTCATCGATACATCAACCAATTCCTGCAGCGTGGCGCTTACGGAGAACGGCCGGTTGAGCGCCGAATGGCTGGTCAACCCCGAATCGACCCATTCCACCGCCCTGCTTCGCTCCCTGGATCTGGTGCTGGAGAGCGCCGGCGTAGACCTTGCCGCCATCGACGCCTTCGGGGTCACCCTGGGACCCGGCTCCTTCACCGGCCTTCGTGTCGGCATCGCTACCGTCAAGGGCCTGGCGCTTGCCACGGGCGCCCCGGTTGTCGGTTTTTCCTCGCTGGCCATGCTCGCCATGAATCTTCCCTTCGCGGCATTTCCCGTCTGTCCCATGCTGGATGCAAGAAAAAACGAGGTGTACACCGCACTCTACCGGTGCGGGGAGCTGCCGGAGACGATTCTCGGTGATTGCGTCGTGTCGCCGAACGACTTTCTCGATCGCATCCGGGAGCCAACTCTCTTTGTCGGCAGCGGGGCGCTTCGCTATTGCGACACAATAACCGCCAGGCTTGGTGAACTGGCGCATTTTGCTCCTTCCGGGTGCCATGCGCCGCGGGCTTCAGCAGGGGCGCTGCTTGCAGCCGCTTGCATTTCCCGGGGAGAAACGATCCCGTCAGGAAAACTGGTTCCCGTCTATATCAGGCCGTCGGAGGCCGAAATAGCTCGTATGAAGAGGGAAGCGGGGGCCTAGGGGAAGGTACGGTCGGCTTCTCAGCGCGGCCCGGTTCCCCGGAAGCCGTCCTGTAGCGCTGAAAGTGCCGTGCCGGGCGGGTTCATCCAAAGCCGTTCGTATTGACAGTAGGGTATGAATGTATTAAGGTGAATCCTTATTTTTTCGATTCAGGGATGTACGGAGAGGACGGATATGCGCAGCGACATGATTACCCAGGGACTTGAAAGAACACCCCATCGGGCTCTCCTGAAAGGGGCCGGTGTCCCCCAGACGGAAATGGACAAGCCTTTTATCGGCGTCGCGACCAGCTTTACCGACCTGATTCCGGGCCATGTGGGGATGCGTGATCTGGAGCGGTATATTGAAAAGGGGATCCACACGGGTGGAGGGTATGCCTTTTTCTTCGGGATACCCGGCGTGTGCGACGGAATCGCCATGGGACACAAGGGGATGCACTATTCTCTGGCCACCCGTGAACTGATAGCGGACATGGTGGAGTCCATCGCTGAAGCCCACCGGCTGGACGGTCTGGTGCTCCTGACCAACTGCGACAAAATCACACCCGGCATGCTGATGGCCGCGGCGCGTCTCGACATACCGTCCATCGTGGTGACCGCGGGACCCATGCTGTCGGGCCGCGGACCCGATGCGCGGCGCTATTCCTTCGTTACCGATACCTTCGAGGCCATGGCCCGGTATAAGGCCGGCGTCATTGACGGCAAGGAACTGCAGGTCTGCGAAGACAACGCCTGTCCGGGAATGGGCTCCTGCCAGGGCCTTTTTACCGCCAACACCATGGCAATTCTGACAGAGACCCTGGGAATGAGTCTTCCCCGGTGCGGAACGGCATTGGCGGTCTCCGCCCTGAAACGGAGGATTGCCTTTGCCTCGGGGGAGAAGATCGTAGAGTTGGTGAAAAACAATGTCACACCCCGCCAAATCCTGACGCGTGACGCGTTTGAAAACGCCATCCGTGTCGACCTGGCTCTCGGGGGATCTTCGAACACGGTCCTGCACCTGCTTGCAATCGCCCACGAGGCTGGAGTTGACCTCCCCCTTGAAACCTTCGACATCCTTGCGCGGCAGACCCCGCAGCTTGCCTCCATGAACCCGGCCGGCGAGCACTTCATGGAGGACCTCGATGTGGCGGGCGGTGTCCTCGGCGTATTGAAACAGCTGGGAGACCGCGTAAAGGACTGTCCGACCGTCATGGGACTCTCCACGCGGCAACTGGTTTCCAGCATCGACCGGATCGATGAAAAGGTTATCCGTCCGGTGGATTCTCCTGTAAAGAAAGAAGGGGGAATTGCCGTCCTTTTCGGAAACCTCGCGCCCAAGGGCGCCGTTGTCAAGCAGTCCGGGGTGTCCGAGCCGATGATGCATTTTACCGGCACGGCCCGCTGTTTCGATTCCGAGGAAGAGGCCATGGCGGCCCTGATGCAGGGCAGGATTACCTCCGGGAACGTGGTGGTCATCCGCTATGAGGGGCCGAAGGGAGGTCCGGGGATGCGGGAGATGCTGGCGCCGACCGCCGCCATCATGGGTCTCGGTCTCGGGGATTCCGTCGCGCTCATTACCGATGGACGTTTTTCCGGCGGGACCCGCGGTCCCTGTATCGGCCATATCTCTCCCGAAGCCGCGGAGGGCGGCCCCATCGCCCTTGTAGAGGAAGGCGACGAGATTCTGCTGGACATCCCGAACCGCAGGCTGGAGTTGCTCGTGGACAAGGAGACTCTCGCCGAACGGCGCGAAGGGTGGAGGCCGCCTGAACCGAAGATCAAGAAGGGATGGCTGTCGCGCTACGCCAAGGTGGTAACCTCGGCCTACACCGGGGCAATCACGACAGCGGACTGACACGCCGGCAACAGATCTGCTGCGGCGATCAATCGGTACAAAGTGCGGGAGGTTTGCTTATGAAGCTCGCAGGCGCGAGAATCCTGCTGGAATGTCTCAAAATGGAGGGTGTTGATACGGTTTTCGGGTATCCCGGTGGAACGGTAATCAACATCTTCGATGAGCTCTACTCCTTTCCGGAAATCAGAAATATTCTGCCCCGCCACGAGCAGGCGGGCGTTCACGCCGCCGACGGCTATGCGCGGGCCAGCGGCAAGGTGGGCGTAGCAATTGCCACGTCGGGACCGGGAGCCACCAACACGGTCACCGGCATCGCAACCGCGTACATGGACTCGATCCCCCTGGTTGTCATCACCGGTCAGGTGCCCACGGCCCTCATCGGCAATGACGCCTTCCAGGAAGTGGATATCATCGGTATAACGCGTCCCTGCACGAAGCACAACTTCCTGGTGAAGAATGTCAAGGAACTTGCCGGAATCGTGAAAAAGGCGTTTTACATCGCGCGCACCGGCCGGCCCGGCCCGGTTCTCATCGACCTGCCGAAGGATGTCCAGGTTGCCGTCACCGAATTCAAGTATCCGGACAAGGTTGAGATAAAGGGATATAAGCCCACCATCGAGGGTCACCCGAAGCAGGTTGAGAAAGCGGCGTCCATGCTCCTTTCCGCCAGGAAGCCCGTTATCTACGTGGGGGGAGGAGTGGTCCTCGGCAATGCCGCGGCAGAGTTGCGGAAACTGGCGGAGACGTTGCACGCGCCGGTTACGACAACCCTCATGGGTCTCGGTTCCTTTCCGGAGGACAGCCCTCTGTCACTGGGCCTCCTCGGCATGCACGGCACCTTCTACGCCAACATGGCGGTGACGGAGTGCGATCTCCTGGTGGCCGTGGGCGCCCGTTTCGACGATCGCGTTACCGGCAAGATTCCCGCATTCGCACCGCACGCGAAGATCATTCACATGGATGTGGATCCCACCTCCATCAGGAAGAATGTGCGCGTCGATCTTCCCATCGTCGGCGCAGTCCAGGATGTGCTGACAAAACTAAATGCGTTCCTTGAGGAGCGCCGTGATGCGGTAGAGAGCTTCAGAAAATCCATCAAGCCTTGGCTGGCGCAGATCGAAGGCTGGAAGGCCAAACAGCCCATGGGCTTCAAGGAGTCGGCCCAGGTCATCAAGCCGCAGTTCGTCATCCGAAAGCTGCGGGAACTCTCCGCGCCTGACGCGATTATCGCCACCGACGTTGGGCAGCACCAGATGTGGACCGCGCAGTTCTTCACCTTTACCAGCCCTCGGACCCTCCTCAGTTCCGGAGGTCTCGGCACCATGGGATACGGCCTTCCCGCGGCCATGGGCGCCCAGGCTGCGTTTCCGGAGCGGCAGGTGATTGCCGTCTGCGGGGATGGCGGTTTCCAGATGAACCTGCAGGAGATAGCGACACTGGTGCAGAACCGCCTGCCGGTGAAGGTCTGCGTTCTGAACAACAATTACCTCGGCATGGTGCGGCAATGGCAGGAGTTGTTCTTCAGCAAACGGTACTCGCAGACCGTCCTTGATCTCCCTATTGATTTCGTGAAACTTGCGGAGGCTTTCGGGGCTACGGGATTCACTGCAGCCAAGCCGGACGAGGTGGAGGAGACCATCAGGAAAGGCTTCTCGACACCGGGGCCGGTCATCATGGAGTTCAAGATTGATCGAGAGGAGAAGGTCCTGCCGATGGTTCCGGCCGGAGCCTCGCTGAACGAGATGGTCCTCGCTTCCTGAGCAGGAGAAATGCGCGCGGGGTACGAAATCTCTTTCACCAGTTCACTGAGGAGAATGCCACATGAGACATACGATAACGGTACTTGTGGAAAACGAATTCGGGGTCCTGTCACGGGTTGCCGGGCTCTTCTCCGGCCGAGGCTTCAACATCGACTCCCTGTCTGTTGCGCCAACGAACGAGGACTCCATTTCCCGCATGACCATCGTCACCCGGGGGGATGAACAGATTCTTGAGCAGATTACCAAGCACCTGAACAAACTCATCGACGTCATCAAGGTCATCGACTTCACTGACGGGAGCGCCGTTGAGAGGGAGATGGCCCTGGTCAAGGTGACGGCAGAGGATGATAACAGGGCGGAGGTGCTGCGGATTGCCGATATCTTTCGGGCCAAGGTGATTGATGTTACGCCGAAGAGTTATACCATCGAGGTCACCGGTTCTCCGTCCAAGGTAGACGCAATCCTGGAACTCCTGCGACCCCTCGGTCTCAAGGAACTGGTGCGAACCGGGCCCGTCGCCATCGGCAGGGGCGCCAAAGGATGGAAGGGATAAGAACCAGCGGCTAGCGGCTAGCGGCTAGCGACTGCAGTTGCACAATACTTCAGGAGGAAACAATGAGGATTTATTACGACAAAGACTGTAACCTTGGCGTGCTCAAGGGTAAGAAGGTGGCGATAATCGGATACGGTTCCCAGGGACACGCCCACGCCAATAATCTGAAGGACTCGGGTATCGATGTGGTGGTCGGCCTGCGGGCGGATTCCGCATCCGTTAAGAAGGCGGAGAACGCCGGTCTCACGGTGCTTCCCACCCCGGAAGCGGTGAAAATAGCCGATGTTGTCATGATCCTGCTTCCCGACGAAATCCAGGGTGACGTCTATCGGGAAGAGATCGGTCCCCATGTGAAAAAGGGCGCCTATCTGGCGTTCAGCCACGGCTTCAACATCCATTTCGGCCAGATAGTACCGCGTCATGACATCAATGTCATCATGATCGCGCCCAAAGGCCCCGGTCATCTGGTACGGCACGAGTACCTGAAGGGCGGCGGGGTGCCGAGCCTCATCGCCGTTCATCATGACCCCGCCGGCAACTCCCGCGATGTCGCCCTTGCGTATGCATCGGCCAACGGCGGCGGCAGGGCCGGCATCATCGAGACGTCCTTCCGTGAAGAGACCGAGACGGACCTGTTCGGTGAGCAGGCGGTTCTCTGCGGCGGCGTGAGCGCCCTGATCCAGGCCGGGTACGAAACCCTCGTCGAAGCGGGCTACGCTCCGGAGATGGCCTATTTCGAGTGCCTCCACGAACTGAAGCTTATCGTGGACCTTATCTACGAAGGCGGCATCGCCAATATGCGCTACTCCATCTCCAATACCGCGGAATACGGCGACCTGACCCGCGGGCCGCGCGTCATCACCGAGGAAACAAAGGATGAGATGCGGCAGATCCTGGCCGAGATCCAGACCGGTGAATTTGCCAAGGAATGGATGCTGGAAAACAAGACCAACAAGCCGGTCTTCAGCGCCCTGCGCCGCCATGCGGCCGAGCACCCCATTGAAGAGGTTGGGGCGCGGCTTCGTTCCATGATGTCCTGGATTGGCGCATCGAAGATCGTCGACAAGACCAAAAACTAAAGGTACGACGAATGCTGGCGAGGCCGGGTTCGGGGTCATGGCGCGTCCAGGCCCCGGAATCCGGCCTTTCTCTATCAGGCGCCGGCATGAGCGAGGTAGGAAAGACATGCGTAATCAGAATACGCCGATAGCAGCCGAAGGCTATGCCTTCATCGCCATGGCGGGGGCAGCCACGCTGGCGCTGGTGCTTCTCTCCTGGAAGATACCCGCGCTGCTTGCCTTGACGGTGACGCTCTACATCGCCTATTTTTTTCGCAACCCGCAACGGACCCCTCCTGCTGACGAAAATGCCTTTCTTGCTCCGGCCGACGGCGTCATCACCTTCCTGGGGAACGCCCGGGAAAACCATCTGGACGCCGAGATGATGAAGATAAGCATCTTCATGTCGGTCTTCAATGTCCATGTGAACCGCGTTCCCTGTACGGGGACGGTCATCGACACCTTCTATGTCAAGGGAAAGTTCCACGATGCGCGGGATGAAAAAGCGACCTTCGAAAATGAACAGAGCGGCATCATCCTGGAGACGGAACGGGGTGAAAAGATAGTTATTGTCCAGGTTGCGGGCCTTATTGCGCGGCGCATCGTCTCCTACCCGAAAAAGGGCGACGTGCTTCGGCGCGGTCAGCGATTCGGGCTGATACGGTTCGGCTCCCGTGTCGACGTCTATCTTCCGACAGGCGCCGAGATTCGGGTCACGGCCGGCGAGAAAACCGTCGCCGGTGAAACCATACTGGGGCGACTGCCATGAATGGGGAAAAGATCGACATGACCGAAGGGATGCGGAAGGGGATATACATCCTTCCCAACCTGTTCACGACAGGCAGCCTCTTCGCCGGATTCTACGGGATCGTCGCCACCATGAACGGCAATTTCGATACAGCCGCCCTGTGGATCCTGATTTCATCCATTTTCGACGGACTGGACGGCAAGGTAGCGCGACTTACCGGCACTACGTCCAAGTTCGGGGTCGAGTATGATTCTCTTGCCGACCTCGTCGCCTTCGGGGTCGCCCCCGGAATCCTCATGTATTCCTGGGCGCTGAAACCCTTCGGCAGGCTCGGTTGGCTGGCGGCCTTCCTTTTCGTCGTGTGCGGCGCACTGCGTCTGGCACGATTCAATGTCCAGGTCAATACCGTGGAGAGCAAGCGTTTCGTGGGCCTTCCCATCCCGGCAGCCGCGAGCATGGTGTCCGCCACGGTTCTGCTGTTCCATCATTTCGGCTGGCCCGGCTCGTTCAAGAAGCTCGCCATCCTGCTCCTGATCTATCTCCTGGCCTTTCTCATGGTCTCCAACTTCCGCTACTACTCCTTCAAGGACCCGGGATTGATCAAGCGCCAGCCGTTCGCGTTTCTCGTTCTGGCCATCCTGCTTCTTATCATTGTCGCGGCTGAACCGGTCGTGATGCTTTTCGTGCTCTTTATCTGCTATATCTTTTCCGGCCCCATCGGCTTTATCATGACCTATCCGAGGAGAAGGAGGCTGGAAAAGGCACTGCACAAGGATGAAAAAAAAGCCGATTCCCAGAATGAAGCTTGACAGCGGCCGCCTGTTTTTTTTATTATCACTTCCATACTTGTAAAGGCAGTGAAGAGGAGTAGTAGTTCCAGTTCTTTTCTCCAGAGAGCCGGTGGTTGGTGCGAACCGGTGGAAAGACGGTACGAACTCGCCTTGGAGCCGCTTCGGTGAAGACGAGTAGCCGGAGCCGTACCCCGCGTAAAGGGAGCAATGAGGTCCGCCGTGGCGGACGAAGAAGGGTGGTAACGCGAAGCAAAGCCTTCGCCCCTCGTTTGGGGCGGAGGCTTTTTTGTTGGCAGCTCACCAGAACAGGGAGGTCTACTATGGACACGGTGAAAACAATCAGAATTTTCGACACAACCCTGCGGGACGGTGAACAGTCCCCGGGAGCGAGCATGAACATCGATGAGAAGCTGCGGATAGCCAAGCAGCTGCAGAAGCTGAATGTGGATGTGATTGAGGCAGGTTTCCCCATTGCCTCGGAAGGGGATTTCGAGGCGGTGAAAAGGGTCGCCCAGACCATCAAGGGTCCGGAAATCGCGGGCCTCTGCAGGGCCAACTTCAAGGACATCGACCGCGGATGGGAGGCGCTCCGGTACGCCGAAGACAAGGGCCGCATCCACACCTTCATCGCCACCTCGGACATTCACATGAAGTACAAGCTGCAGATGGAACCGGCCAAAGTCCTGGAAACGGCGGTAAAAGCGGTGAAGCGCGCCCGGTCCTACACCGCGAATGTGGAATTTTCCTGCGAGGACGCGGTTCGCACGGATCTGAAGTTTCTGGCCGAGGTGGTGGGCGCGGTCATCGACGCCGGGGCGTGCGTGGTGAACATCCCCGACACGGTGGGGTATACGATTCCCTTCGAATATTTCAACATCATCAGATACCTGAAGGAGAACGTTCCCAATATCGAAAAGGCCATCATATCCGTCCACTGCCACAACGACCTGGGCCTGGCGGTGGCCAACTCCATCGCCGCCGTCCAGGCTGGGGCCGAGCAGGTGGAGTGCACCATCAACGGCATCGGCGAGCGCGCGGGCAACTGCTCCCTTGAGGAATTCGTGATGATTCTCCGGACCCGGCACGATATCCTCCCCTTCAGGACCAACATCGTAACGGAGCAGATAACCCCAGCCAGCCGCCTCCTGAGCACCGTTACCGGCATCGTGGTGCAGCCCAACAAGGCCATCGTGGGCGCAAACGCATTTGCCCATGAGGCGGGGATCCACCAGCATGGGGTCATGATGGAGAAATCTACCTACGAGATCATGACACCCGAATCGGTCGGTCTCAAGGAGAATGCCCTGGTTCTCGGGAAGCATTCCGGCCGCCATGCCTTCAAGAAACGGCTGGAAGAGCTGGGATACGAGCTTGAGGAAGTGATGCTCAACAAGGCATTCGAGCGCTTCAAAGCCTTGGCGGACCTGAAGAAGGAGATATTCGACGAGGATCTGGATGCCATCGTTGCCGACGAAGTCATGCGCATACCGGACAAATTCCGGTTGAGCCACATAACCGTTACCTGCGGTTCCTTTGCCGTTGCCACCGCCACCGTTCAGATGGAAATCGAGGGGGCGCCGGTGCGGACCGCGGAGTTGGGGGACGGTCCGGTGGATGCAACCCTCAAGGCCATCAAAAAGCTTACCAAGAACAAGGCCAAGCTTCTTCAGTACATGGTTGAGGGCATAACCGGGGGTACGGATGCGCAGGGTGAGGTCACCGTCCGTCTCTCCGAGGGTAACCGCACGGTCATCGGCCGCGGTTCGTCCACCGATATCATCGAAGCCTCCGCAAAGGCGTACATCAACGCCCTGAACCGCCTGACGGTCAAGGCGGACAAGGTGAAGGAAAGCCTGTAACCGTTTTCGAATGCTGAACAAAGAAAAAACCGGAATGTCCTCCCTGGTATGCTTACATGCGGGGGGATACTCCGGTTTTTTTGTGGTGGGACGAAAGGGTACGCTTCTAGTAAGGCAGCTCGATAATCTCCATGTCCAGCAGGTTGATGTGGAGCTTGCGTCTGCTGAGGGGCTGCCCCTGGCCGATGAGGAGTTTGCAGACCTCCGCCACTTCCAGGCTTGCGACGACCGCCGGTGTGAATGACGGGTTGCCCAGCCCTTTTTCCACCCCTTTTGCGTTGGAGGGTCGATTGTAGATCTTACGCAGGGTCTGTTCTCCGGGAAACTGGGTGGCCACCTGGCCGTACCATCCGCCGATGGCGCCGTGCACCAGGGGAACGTTCAATTCGTTGCAGACTTCGGCAAGCTCCAGCCTGACCGGTATGCTGTCCAGGGCATCGACGACGATATCCGATCCCTGGAGAATATCAAAGCCGTTGGTCTTGCTGAAGGCGCATTTGATTGGGTCGAGTGTGACCGCCGGGTTGATCTCCCTGACCCGGTGGTGCGCCGCTTCCACCTTGGGCCGGCCGAGCATGGCAGGCGTTGAGTAGAGTTGGCGGTTCAGGTTGTGTTCCTCGAACACGTCGGGATCGATGGCTGTCAGCCGGCCGACGCCAAGGCGAGCCAGTTGCTCGATAATATATCCGCCGAGACCTCCGCAGCCGACTATTGCCACGCTTCCGTTGAAAATCCGCAACTGCTGGCTTATGGATATGGTCTTGCGGTTTCTCTGATAGCGGGCGGGCAGGAGACCCGATTCCAGGGCAAGCCTCTCCACCTGGCCCATGGAGAGGCCGAAATGGGTGGAGGCGAATACATGGTGCCGCCACGGCAGAAGGTCACCCTCCGCATGTTTCAGCAGAAACGTGCGTGCCTCCTGCATTGTCTGCATTGCTAGCCTCCTCCGACGAGTGGAAAGATGGACAGGTTGTCCCCGTCCTGGAGGGGCTGATCCTCTTCCACATGGCGGTGATTAATCAGCGTCGCCCCGATCTCCTCCAAAGGAAGGTTCAGTTCTTTCAGGACGTCTCCGACGGTGGTGCCTGCCGTGTATTCCCGCAGCTCTTCGCCGAAACGGCCTTCCCGGAACGTGGCGAAAAGTTTTACTTTTACCTTCATGCCCTCATCTCCTTTTGTCACGAAAAGTTGATGCCGAACTGTATGTAGCACAGAGACGGAAAACACGCCAGTCAAAAGTTGACGGCGTAGCGAGCTCACGGCTCGCCCTATTCCGAACAAGAGAGCGTCAGAAAGGCGTCCGTACGGTAGCCTGCGCGTTCGGCGTCGTCGATCAGTTTCCCGGCGGCACGATATAGACGGATCATGCCGGTCAGCCGCTCACCGGAATTCCCGGTCGGGGCGACCGCGGCTTTTGTCAGGAAGAGAAGCCGGATCAGGGCTTCGAAGCGTTCCTTGTTGAACCACTCGGTGCCTCCGCTTGCATTGACCAGGAGGAAGTCCCGCACATCGGGCCGGGCAAGAAGACCCTGTGCCCGAACTCCCTGTACTTCCATCTCCCGTTCTTCGAAGAATGCCCCCTGTTCCAGAAGGATTTTCAGTATGCATGTGTCGGATTCCCTTCCCCAGGGGGGGAGGCAATGTCGCAACCTCTCGGCCGCGGAGCGGAATGAATCGGCCAGTACCCTTCCGAATCCCAGTTCCGCAAATACCTCGCCGGGTCTCAAGCCGGCACCCGTTTCACTTCCTGTACGGCGCAGGAGAAGGTAGAGCGCGAGCAAGAGCGTGGTCCATCCCCTTTCAGGGGAAAGCTCCGACCTCAGGAGATCAAGGGCCGGTTTCGCTCCGGCGCGTCGGCTCTTCAGATCGGCAATCTCCCGAACATTCTCCATGTCCCGCACCACACATTCGGCGACACCCCGCTCGTCCTGCGGGTGGCCGGTGTCCAGTTTCAGTGCGGAGAAAAACGCCGTGAGACGTTTCCGCAGGGCATCGCCGGCATCACCCGGGGATTCCGCCGTGGGGTGCGGGTTGAAGAGAACCGGCAGCAGATCCGGCAGTTCCGAGGCGAGGGCGCCGAGGGTAGCGATAACCTTTGCGTGGCGAATCTGCTTGATCTCCTCCTCCAGGCTGTCCACCGGCCGCCCCCTGAGTTCGGCGCATAGCTTGCCCCAGGTTCCGTAGTCGTCGTCGCGGATTTCCCGGAAATCGAGGAAGGCGTGATAGTCGTAGGCTTCCAGTTCGACGTACAGTCCCCGTTCCAGCAGATCCCGGCCGTGCCGGAGGTACTCCAGGCCGGTGGCCGCGTCCCGGAACCGGTAGTAGAATCTTCCGTCGGAGCGGACGGCGAGCGCTTCTCCGAGTGTCGTCCGTACCTGTCGTGTTCCCCCGGACCCGTCCTTGACGGTACGGGAGCAGGATGTCCGGATCCAGCCGCGAGTGGAGGCGAAACGGTTGTGGTAGACGATGAGGGCTCGCTCTTCGCCATGGGAGTTGGAGTAGGCAAAAACGTTTTCGTCGACCCGATCCCCGGCGAGGAAGTCGTAAAGCACGAAATTCGCCGCGTCGCTGAACAGTCGGCGCTTTTTCATGAGAGGGAATATCTTCCGCTCATGGGTCTCCACCAGATGCCGGTCGGGTTCTTCCGTCCAGTAGGCCCTGCGGTATTCCATCCCGTATTTTTCCGTAAACCCCTCGATCTGCCCGTGACCGAACATTGGAAGGCCGGGCATGGTTACCAGAAGCACGGTTGCGCCGAAATACTTGCCTTCCTTGCCGAACTGATCGATGGCGGTCCGCTCGTCGGGATTGTTCATGAAATTGACGAACCGCTGCAGGATCTCCGGGTTGAACTCGAGCACATTCTTGATGGTCTGCCGGTACTTGGCGTTTTCCTCCATCTTCAGCATGTTCATGAAGGCGCTGTTGTAAACGCGGTGCATGCCCAGGGTCCGGACGAAGTATCCCTCCATGAGCCAGAACGCCTCGGCAAGGAGGAGGGTGTCCGGGGCCTCCGCGGCGACCCTGTCCACCACTTCGCGCCAGAATTCCACGGGAAAGACTTCATCGAAACGTTTACGCGAGAGGGCATGTTCTGCCCGTGAGGGTATGCCGCCGCCCAGCCCTTGCTGGGGGAACCAGAGGCGCTGGTAGTGCTTTTTCGCCAGGGTCATTGCCGCGTCGAAGCGGATGATGGGAAAATTCCGCGCCACGTGGAGAATGGTGCGAATCACCGCTTCCCGGACTTCGGGGAGCAGGTAGTTCAACTGGGCCGTGTCATTCCAGGGTGTGCTGGTGCCGTCGTTGCCGTGGTAGATATAGCGGACCCGTCCGCTGCGGTTGTCCACGTGCCGGAAAACCACCGCGGCATCGGTTTTCGACCAGTAGCCGTCCTCGATCTGGAGGCTGATGTCGGAGGATGAAGACAGGTCCGGTCCGGTGAACGTGTACGCTGGGAAGGGAGGATAGTCGAGCTGGATGAACCAGTCCGGATGCTCCCTGGTCCACCGGGAGTCGATGCCGGTATGGTTGGGCACCATGTCGCTGGCAAGACGAATTCCCCTGTGCGCGGCCCGGCGACGCAGGTTCTCCAGGGCATCCTCTCCTCCCAGGTCGGCCGCGATGCAGTAATCATACAGCGAATAGGCGGAAGAGATGGCTTCGGGATTGCCGCAGTACTGCTTGATCTTCCCGGAGGCGGGGGACCTCTCCCAGAGCCCTATCAGCCAGAGGCCGGTGAAGCCCCAGGCTGCAAGGGTATCCAGTTCGGCATCGGGGATTTCGTCGAGACGGGACAGGGTGCGTCCGTATTTCCTGGAAAGCTGGTCAAGCCAGACATAGACCATCTTGGCGATCAGCACCACGTTCGGCATCCACTCCGTGTCGGCCGAAAATTTTTCCGGCTCGGGGTACTCGCCGCCGTACAATAGATCCCCTTCTCCCCCGACCTTCCTGAACTCGATGACGACGGGAGGCCCGGGTCCATCAAACCGTTCCCTCATTTCCTCCTTTACGATATCCAGGACCGACAGGATTTCTTCGAGCAACTCCGCGGGAAGAAGGGTCGTCCAGGTGCGTCTGATGAATTCCATCTGTCCGGACAGGGAGTCGGGGCATGCGCGCATGGGCGCACGCAGCAGTTCCAGAATGGGCAGGTCGAAGGGGTCGCAGGACGGCGCCTTTTCCAGTTCCGTGTCGATGGCTGCCGTCACCTGGCCGTAGGGGGAGCCGGCGGCCAGCCGCGTATCGTCGAAGAGATCCCGGCACGGGGCAAGGGCGGGATTTTCTCCGTCCAGCCGGAGCAGAAGCATCTCGCGGGTTGCCAGACGTCGTTTCGTGCGGCGTTTGTCATCCTTTGCCAGGAATTCCCGCGTGTTCGTCACCCGGCCCTCCAGGATCTCGGCCGGCGGATAGAGTTCGGTGAAGCGCCGTATGGCGGCGGCAAGCGGCCCGGAGGTATGGGCAAGGCTCCGGACGGTGAGGATCGCATCTTCGAGAGCGGGGTGCTGTTCGTCAAAGTATCGGTTCAGCAGATAGCGGAAGATGCGGTTCATCTGGGCAAAGAGTATAAGCGTTGATGGAGAGATTTTTCTATCTTCCCGTCCGGGGAGACGGTTCAGGCGATCCGCCGCTACGCGGCAAAAGCGGATGAGCGGGGCGCCGGTTGTGGCTGTAAACCGTTCGTCCGCCATATCCAGTTCCAGGCGACGCCACATCTCTCCCGCTATCGGTATTTCAGATGCAAAATATTTTTTTACCACTGGTAGCTTTTTCATGCGATTCCCGTTGTTGTCCATCAGTTCCGTCGATTCGACGGATTTTGTTTCCATATGGCAGATTACCGCAAGAGAGGGGGGGAGTCAATGAACGGTTCCGGGATGCAGCGAGAGGTCCCCTCCGAAAAAGTCTTTCTGCTGCCGGGAAGATGTCCGAAAGGGTGTGTATAAGGGATACCTGCGTGAAGCGCTTGACTTCACCTTTCCCGATATGTATGATGATAATCATTTTCAAAAGAGGTGTGCCCGTGAAACGTGTGCAGAAGAAGCAATTCCATGATTTCATTGCCGGAAAGGGTCTCAAATCCACTCGCCAGCGCGATATCGTCCTTGACGCTTTTCTCACCTCGGACCGCCACATGAGCACCGAAGAGCTGTATCTGAAGGTGCGGTCGAAGAATCCAACCATCGGCTATGCCACCGTGTACCGTACCCTGAAACTTTTCGCCGAATGCGGCATTGCCCGCGAGATACATTTCGGAGACGGGCAGAGCAGGTACGAGCACATCACCGCGGGGGAGCATCACGATCACCTGGTGTGCACACGCTGCGGAGCGATCCAGGAGTTCGAAAACGAGGCCATCGAGCGTCTGCAGAACGAGGTCGCCGACCAGTTCGGCTTCCATGTGGAAACCCACAAGCTGGAGATGTACGGTATCTGCCCGAAATGCCGGAAACAGGAATGACGTTCGTCCGGTTTGTGTGAACCGGCTCGGCGCGATGACCGTACGCCGGTCTTCACGCCAAACGGCGGAAGGGGCAATTGGTGAAAGTGATTTTCATAAACAATAGGAACGCGTGAGAGGATTCATGCTGAAATTCGGAAAGAAACCTGCCTGTATTCCTTCGCCGGACGGCGCCTGCGACTGCTGCCGGAAGGTGGCGCTCGTGGGCAATCCCAACGTGGGCAAGAGCGTGCTGTTCAATGCCCTGACCGGCGCCTACGTCACCGTTTCCAATTATCCCGGCACGTCCGTGGAGGTGGCGCGGGGAAGCGTTGTCATCAACGACGTGAGTTGCCAGATTATCGACACCCCCGGCATGTATTCCATCCTTCCCATCACCGAGGAGGAACGCGTTGCCCGCGAGATCCTTCTCCATGAATCGCCCGACGTGGTGCTCCATGTCCTGGATGCCAGGAACCTGGAGAGGATGCTTTCCATGACCATCCAGCTCATCGAAGCGGGGCTGCCGGTGGTTCTCGTCATCAACATCATGGATGAGGCCGAAAGGATGGGGATATCCATCGATATCCCCCTCCTGCAGGAAAAGCTCGGCATTCCGGTGGTCGGCGCGGCTGCCGCGAAGAAACGGGGCCTGCCGGAACTGAAGGAGATCATCGTCGGCTACGAGCGTTCGAAACGCGCCATTTTCGGCTACGGCAAACGGCTGGAGGCGGATCTCATGGAGATCATCGCCCTGATGGCCGGGAGCTACACGATCTCGAAAAAGTCCCTTGCGCTCCTCCTTCTCCAGAGGGACGAAGAGGTCGCCGGCATAGTGCGCGAAACAGAGGGGGCCGAATACGCGGCCATCGAGGAAAAGGTTCGTGAAAAGATGTTCGCCCGCAGGGATTCCTTTCACCTTGAGCTTTCCCTGGAACGGAAGGCTGTGGTGAAAGGACTTCTGGACGGGGTTTTTCATGCATCCGCCAATAGGACGCCGGTTTTCGGAGAGCGCCTCTCCGGTTGGGCCGTGCGCCCCCTGACCGGCGTGCCGTTGCTGGTCGCGGCGCTCTACTTCGGTCTCTACAAGTTTGTCGGCGAATTCGGCGCCGGGACTCTGGTGGATTTTCTGGAGGGAACGGTTCTGGAGGGATACTTCAACCCCTGGATGGTTTCCCTGGTCAACAAGGTCGTTCCGTGGGAGATCCTTCGCGAACTGTTCGTGGGTGAGTACGGGATTATCACCCTCGGGCTGCGCTATGCCGTCGGCATCATCCTGCCCATCGTGACCACCTTCTTCCTCTTCTTTTCCATCCTTGAGGATAGCGGCTACTTTCCCCGCCTCGCCCTCCTCGTGGACCGGCTGTTCAAGAAGATAGGCCTCACCGGCCGGGCGGTCATCCCCATGGTGCTCGGCTTCGGCTGCGATACCATGGCCACCATGGTCACCCGGACCCTGGAGACGGTTCGCGAGCGGGTCATCGCCACCCTGCTCCTGGCCCTGGCGATCCCCTGTTCGGCCCAACTGGGCGTCATCCTCGCCCTTCTCTCCAAGTTTCCGGGCGCGCTCGCCGTGTGGAGCGCATGCATGCTCCTCATCTTCCTGCTGGTCGGCCTGCTGGCCTCCCGGGTGGTGCCGGGCGAATCTCCCATGTTCTACATGGAACTGCCGCCCATGCGCCTGCCGCAGCTCTCCAACGTACTGACCAAGACCTATTCCAGGATGCAGTGGTATCTGATTGAGATCCTTCCCCTCTTCATCCTGGCATCGGTCCTCCTCTGGCTCGGCAAGATAACCAACTTCTTCCAGACGCTCGTGTCCTGGATGCAACCGGTAATGGCAGCCATCGGCCTGCCCAAGGAGACGGCCATTGCCTTCATCTTCGGCTTCTTCCGACGCGACTACGGGGCCGCGGGGCTCTACGACCTTCAAACCAAGGGGCTCCTCGATGCCCGCCAGCTTACCGTCGCAGCCGTGACCCTGACCCTCTTCATCCCCTGCATCGCCCAGTTTCTGGTCATGCAGAAGGAAAGGGGTACGAAGGTCGCGTTTGCTATCGGAGTGTTCGTCAGCCTTCTTGCGTTCTCCAGCGGCTATCTCCTGAACGAGTTCCTGCTCCTGACCGGTATCCTCTGATGAAATGCGGGTTCTGCGGATATGAATTCGACGAACGGGAAGCGGGTTCCGGGTGCCGAAGCTGCCCCATGAGTCCCGGCTGCAACAAGCTGAAGTGTCCTCGCTGCAATTACGAAAACCCTCCGGAGCCTTCACTGGTACGGAAGATAAAGAAACTATTTACGAAATCCGGGAGATGACATGAGCGAAAAACTGTCGGAAAAGGCCGAGGAGATTCTCGAAAAACTCTGGATGGAGGTCGAGGAGGAAGGCAACGTATTCACGGACCTGGAAAAGATTTCACTGTCACCGGATGAGCCGGTGTTTCGTGAACTGACCGACCTTGCCCTGATTGAGGTCAAAGAGGGGAGGGTTGCGCTCCGTCCGGAAGGGAAAGAGGAGGGGCGCAAGATTGTCCGACGCTTCCGCCTCGCGGAGCGGCTCATGATGGATGTCTTCAATATCCGGGGCGAGGCGGCCAGGGAAAAGGCCTGCCAGTTCGAGCACCTCCTCAACGAGGGGGTGGACACCAAGGTCTGCACCCTGCTCAACCACCCCTCCACCAGTCCCCACGGCAAGCCGATCCCGCCGGGTGAATGTTGCGTCGAGGCGCAGCGGAGCGGCAACCTGGGTGTTGTTCCCCTCACCGAACTGAAGCCCAACGAGGAGGGGGAGATCGCCTACATACAGACGGAGGACAACAAGAAGATGCAGAAGCTCATGGCCATGGGTGTGCTTCCCGGAAACTGCATCCGCCTCAAACAGACCTTCCCTTCCTATATCTTCAGCGTCGGTTTCTCCGAATTCGCCATCGACACCAGCATGGCGCGGGAAATATTCGTCCGCAGGTGAGTCGCCGGAAAGGGGCTCCGACCGATACCCGAATCCTCACGATTCCGGTTCCCGCGTACATTTTTCGCAGGGGGCGAGGCTCTTGTTGCAGGGGTCGACATGGATGATGACCTGGGTATTGGCAAGGGCGTCACGGATTTCCTTATCGATGCGATCGCTCACCTGGTGCGCCTCTTCGATGGACCATTTCCGGGGCACGACGAGGTGCAGGTCGATGAACCTCATGGAACCGGATTTTCTGCTCCTCAGGCGGTGAAAGTCGATGCATCCCTCCTTGTAGCCGGTGAGAATCCTTCTGATTATTTCCTCGTCCTCGCGGGGGAGACGCGTGTCGAAGAGGTCGGCCGCCGCGCTTTTCGTGAGATCGACGGATGACTTGATGATCAGAACGGCAACCGCGATGGCCGCGACGGAGTCGAGGATGGTGAGTTTCGTGAAGGCGATGAGGACCAGACCGACAAGGACGCCCACTGATGTGTAGACATCGGCCCGGAGGTGCCATGCGTCGGCCTCCAGGGCAACGGAGTCGGTTTCCCGGGCGACCTGGAACAGGTAGCGTGATACGAACCAGTTGACCACGGCGGAGATCGCCATGACCGCGGTACCGATGCCGAGGTGCTCTATCTCCGAGCCGTGGAGGAGACGGAGAACCGCCTCGTAGATGATATAGACCGCTGCCAGAAGGATGAGGAGCGCCTCAACCACGCCGGAGACATTTTCCCATTTCCCGTGACCATAGGGATGGCGTTCGTCGGCCGGTTTTCCCGCCTTGCCCACCGCATAGAAAGCGATGATTGAGGCCATCAGGTCGAGCCCGCTGTGCATCGCCTCTGAAAGCACGGCAACCGAGCCCATGAAAACGCCGACCGCCAGTTTCGCACCCACCAGCAGGGAGTTGGATGCGACCGAGATGCGCGCCGCCCGAATTTTCAGTCGAGTGTGATTTTCATCTGCGTCATTCATGGAATACCCGCCTTACCATGTCCTCTGAGACTTCACCGAGATGAGATCACGGGGTGTGTGGACAGCGGACACAATAGCAGAAGGCGGCGATGCCGGGCAACGGAAAAGGGTAGAATCATGACACGTGAGGCGCTTGAAGTCCATGGCTCTATCCCGTTCGGTCTGCTCCCTTCATGACGTCTCTCGTCGTTTTATAATGAAGGATTGCCATCCAAATTCCCCTTATTTCCATTGACTCAGCTTCCTCTCTTTTGCTACTTTGTCCCTCGTGCTGAACAAGTCCGCATCTTCCGCGGGTCCGCGGAGGTTCCCGGCGGAAAGTCAATCCAGCGAGGTGGTATGCCATGGCCAGGAAAATACTGATAGTTGACGACTCGCCTATTTCGCGGAAGATGCTGAAAAGCTGTCTCCCGAAGGATGACGACCCTGAGATCCACGAGGCCGGCGACGGCCTTGCCGGACTTGAAAAGTTCAAGGAGATAGTGCCCGATATCACCTTTCTCGACCTTACCATGCCGGTCATGGACGGAGTTCAGGCACTGGAGGAGATGAAGAAGCATAATCCCGACGCCGTGATTATCGTGGCTACCGCGGATATCCAGGTTAAATCAATCGAGAGGGTCATGGGGCTCGGGGCCTTTCTTGTCCTGAAAAAACCACCGACAAAGGAAAGCGTCGGAGACGCCCTGGCGAAGGCCGACGAATTCCTGGGAAAACACCATGGAAACTGAGCTCCCTTCAATCAGTGAAGAGGAAAAGGACACGCTGCAGGAGATCATGAATATCGCCTTCGGCAAGGCCGCGGCCGAACTCGCCGAAGTGATAAATATCTTCGTGGTTCTGAGCGTTCCCTATATCAAGGTGCTGAAAGCGGAGGATCTTCCGGAGTACCTGCGGTACGAGGTGCGGGACTTTTCCACCATCAGCATCGTGGAGCAGGACTTCTGGGGGAAGTTCAGGGGTGGAGCGTTTCTGGTCTTTCCCGCCGACGCCGGAAAAGCGCTTATCACCATGCTGGACGCCGAACACGAGACAACATTCGAGTCGGGCTCCATGGAGATCCTTGAGAAGGAAACCCTGATGGAAGTCGGCAATATCCTGATCGGCGCGTGCGTCGGCAAGATTACCGAACTTCTGGGAGATGTGGTGACCTATTCTCCTCCCACGGTGCTGGTTGAAAACAAACCCCACGACATACTGCCGGAGAGACTCTTCGACCCGGAGTACACCGCCATCGTCATGAAGACCGTGTTCCGCTTCGATGAGCGTAACGTGAGCGGTTTTCTGTTTCTCGTGACAACCCAGGACTCAATGGAATGGATAAAGCAATCGCTTGCGGAATTCCTGGAACACTATGAATGAGCTTGCCCAGATATTTGACTCGGTGAACCTCGGTCTCGTCATCCTGGACACGGAACTCAGGGTTCGCTACTGGAATCGCTGGATGGAGACCCACAGCGGCATACCGGCGGAACAACTCGTCGGCTCATCATTGTTCGATTTCTTCCCTTCCCTGAATACGCCGAGGTTTCAACGCAGCTGCAAATCCGTCCTCACATTCGGAAATTTCTCCTTCTTCTCACAGAAGCTCCATCACTTCCTCTTTCCCTTCAGACCGGAAAGCTCTTTCGAATCCCGATTCGAGAGGATGCAGCAGAGCTGCTCAATGGGACCGCTGCGCGACCAGGACAACGCCATAACCGGCCTCTACCTCACGGTGCAGGATGTGACCGAACTTGCCGCTTATGAGCATCGCCTGCTGGAGATGAACTTGCGGGACGGCCTTACCGGCGTCTATAACCGGAGGTTCCTGGAAAAGCGCCTGGAGGAGGAATGCGCGAGGCACGCCCGGTATGGAAGGGGCTTCAGCGTGATAATGTTCGATATCGATTTTTTCAAAAACGTGAACGATACTTACGGCCACCTGTGCGGAGACCTCATCCTGAAGAACATTTCCGGCACGATTGCGTCGCTGATCAGAAAGACGGATTTCCTTGCCCGGTATGGAGGTGAGGAGTTCTGCTGCCTCCTCCCGGAGACCGTGCTTGCGTCCGCGGCGCTGCTGGCGGAACGTTTCAGAACAACGATTGCCGAGATGAAACACGTCTACCAGGGCATGGAAATCAACGTTACCGTCAGTCTCGGGGTTGCCGAAATGAACGCCGGGTTGCCCTCTTTCGAAGCGCTCCTGAAAAAGGCCGATGGAGCGCTCTATGAAGCCAAGCGGGCCGGCCGCAACCGGGTGGTTGTGAGCGCGTAGGGTTTTCGTCAAATTCCCGTCTTCTCGGGCAACTTTTCTTGGTATTTTAACAATTCTGCTTCCCTCTCCATTGATGTGCGGTTGAATCCGACGCGGTTTTCACAGCCGGTGTTTCCAGGAATACCTTTCCCTGTTCAGATCATGTTTTTTTGATACTGGATTCCCATGCGTTTGCGGGTGCTTTGCAGAATGAAGGGCGGACGGCAGGGCGCCGCTCGTCAGGCGGTACTTCAATCAAAAGGAGGGATTATCAATGAGAACGAGTTTCAAGCAGATCGGTGTGGCGGCGGTCGTGGTCGGTGCGGGCGTGATCTGCGGTCTGTTCGCGGTGCGGCCGGTGTGCGCGGAGCCCTCGAAGGCACAGGTGATCCGTCTCTGGGAAGATCAGCACAGGGTCAAGGGCAGGGTGCTCGAAGTGAAGGGTCGCGGGGGACAGCGCAGCACGAACGAGCTTGACGGCAAGCACTACCTGTATCCGGTGGGCGCCTGCTGGGACTACGACGTGGTTGAGTTGCAGAAGTGCGGCTGTCGCCTGTTCGAACGGGCAAGTGTCTGCTGCCGCAAGGGGTCGACAAAGGATTGCGAGGTGCGCATCGGAACCACCACGAAGATGCTGGACTGCTCCGCGTATGGAAAGCCGAAATTCGGCCTGTCCGGAAGCGTGGAGCCGGCCGATTGTCAGAACCAGCGCCGTGCATCGGCATGCTGGCATCGAAAAGACCTGGTATTCGGGGCCGGCAGCGTCATTGGTCCGTGCATGGGAAGCAACGAGGAGCAGGACTGGCCTCCTTCGTTTGTCTGCCCCAAAGGACAAGAAACGGTCAATGACTTTCATAACAAGAAGTGCGGACCGACACCCGAGGACTGCGGCTGTAAACTGGTGGAGGAGTGCTCGAACGAGAAGGGGCTTGCCTGCTACCGGCAATGGAAGAGCGGAGTGGGCGGAAGAGCGGTGTCTGAATCAATCCCTTCCTCCGCTTCTTCTCCCATTGAAAAGATACCTTCTCTGCCGTCCTCTCCGATTAAACTGCCGTTCCTGAGGTGAGACGGAAAACCGTTCCGGCGTCTCATCGGAACCTGGATCGTCAGGACGCCGGAACGGAGGACGATTGTATCTGCCGTTTTCACGTTCAATCCGCGAAGACCATGCCGTGCATGCCGTCTTCTGACGGCACGATAAGTCGGTCGAAGTCCGTGTCCTCCATGGTTGACAACTCCCCCAGGGTTATGGAGGAGAGAGTGTCGACCTCAACTTCGCACAGGTTGTACGTTGTGGCATAGAAGCACAGCCGCTTCTCGTTTTTCAGGCCCATCTCCAGCAACTGCCGTGCGCCGGCTCGCATCAATGCCAGCTTATCACGGAGATCCGCGGCGGTCTTTACGGACCAGACCCCCAGATAGATGGGGCTCTCGACGTTTCTCACATCACCGACGAATTCGCCGCGCAATAACTGGTCACGGTTGCGGCCCAGGTACGAGACGAAGTCCATGTGTTCGGCAAGTTTCCGGTCGGTGGCGAAAAAGCGTCCCGTTTCCGGGTCGAGGGTGAAGATGATGGTGTATCCGAGGGCCTGCCCGTAACTCTTGAACAGAATCCCTTTGTACTCCTGGAAATCCAGATGCATGGCAATATGGGTTTCGTTGCGCTTGATGCGTTTGGTGATCCCGAGAAGCCATGACCTGAATGCCTCGTTGTCGACCCTGCATTTTTTCAGCTCCGCTTTCAGGAAAGAGAAATCCTTGTCTCCGTACCGGTAGAGAAGGATTGTTCTGAAGATGTCGCGAACGTTGTTGTACCTGCTGAACTGGTAGAGGAGCTCGTAGCTGAAGATCTCCATCTGTCTCACCTGCCAGATAAAGGCGGCGATACTGGTTCGCGTACTGGTCCCCGATATCCCGATATGCTCCGTGGCCTTGATGAACTCCACATACCGTGATTTCGTCTCCGTCAGCAGGATAGTGTCCTTCTGGGAGCTTTTCCTCAGGGAGATGGTCCATCGGGTGAACTCACCGACAGCACTTTCAACGGAAATGTTACCCGCTCCGAAGGTGGCGAAGATTTGCCGCGTGCCGATTCCCTCTCCGGTCTTGCCCTGTTTTGTTGTTTTTCCCACGAAAAGAGGCAGTAAATCAGGTCCTTTCATCAGCCGTTCCTCCGCGATGCCGGCGCCGTTGTCCGTGATGGAGAGGATGACCGTATCAGTTCGTTCCGCAAGGGAGATTTCGATGCAACCGCGCCTGCCCGATTCCCGGATGGCGTCAAGCGAGTTGGACACCAGGTTTATCAGGGCGCGGCTGAAATTCATGTAGTGACCGATGACCGGAGGTATGTGGGAACCGATGACGAGGCGTATCTCGCACGGGACATCGGCGACCTCGATGAAAGGAATGACGCGCTCGGTTATCAGTTCCTTGATGTGCACCTCGTGGCTGGCCGTAATCTTGTCCTCATACATGTTCAGGGTGTTGAGCAGGGCCGTCGTCTCGCGGTTGATGTCTTCGATCACCTTGTTGAAATTGTCCACGGACAGCATGGATACCAGGTCGAGGATGATTTTCAGCGCCTTCTTGGCATCGTGCCGCACATTGCTCAACTCTTCGGCAATGGAAACATCCTTGATGCCGGCCTGTTCGATCTTCTCCAGGATTGTGGCGGCAGGCGCGGACATGAGGTAGAACTTCATCTTCCGATAGACGATGGCTTCCTGGTAGGAGAATCCCTTGCTGAGGAAAAAGTCAATGGAACTGCTCAGTTTTTCCCATACAAACAGGTAGATGAAAGCGTCGGGAGCAACATCGCGCGCCAACTTCTCCATGAAGGCCGACCCGATCCCCTTGCCTCTTCCGAAGGGGCTCGTTACCTGCTTGTAGAGATGGAAGCGCTTCTTCTCCGGGTCGGAATAGATGAGGAAATAGCCGAGCAGTTCGCCTTCCTCTTCCCAGACGTAGCTGTGGTCGTAATCGATGTCGATTGCCTTGTCCTTGATGTAGGGCGAGGGTATCAGCAGTGAATCTATGTTCAGGAACGGGATCTGGCGGATCCTGTTTTCATCCTCGATGGTCAGGGACCTGATATAGGGGAACCCGTTCACAGATTCCGTCATGGGCGGTACCACCTTTCTTTGAAGCTTTTGCGCTTCGGGATTCTTCCGGAACATGTCGACTCATGGATAGTGTACCGTGAAAAAGAAAATGCCGCATCTCCACCCGTGAAAATCGGGACTTCCGGCTGAGGTTGTCTCAAAGGGAGATTCTAAAAAGAAAGCGGGGCGACCGCCGTTGTCCCCGGCGATGCCCCGCTTTTTACAATGCGGAAATACACCCGTGTCGGGCGGATTACCAGTTTTCTCCCAGCAGTTCGAAATGGTCCCGGGGATGGGCGCAGGCAGGGCAGAGTTCCGGGGCGCCCTTGCCTTGATGGAGATAGCCGCAGTTGCGACAACGCCACACCACGTCCGCGTCCCGCGTGAAGACACGGCCGCTTTCCACGTTGGCCAGCAGGTCGCGGTAGCGTTTTTCATGCTGCTTTTCCGCCACGGAGATTGCGTTCCAAACCGCGGCTATTTCCGCGAAACCTTCTTTCTCCGCAACGGCGGCAAAATCGGGATAGAGAATGGTATGTTCTTCATGTTCCCCCGTGGCCGCCGCCAGCAGGTTCTCAGCGGTCGTGCCGATTTTGCCGGCAGGGAAGCAGGCGGTTATTTCCAGGTCACCCCCTTCGAGGAACTTGAAGAAACGTTTGGCGTGCTCCTTTTCCTGGTTCGCGGTTTCATCGAAAATGTCGGCAATCTGCACGAACCCTTCCTTGCGGGCAACGGAGGAAAAGTAGGTGTAGCGGTTGCGCGCCTGGCTTTCGCCGGCGAACGATTTCAACAGGTTCTGTTCGGTTTTCGTTCCTTTGATGCTTTTCATGGTGAAACCTCCTGTTCGCGAAGTGTGTCGAGCGGGCAACGGCTGTTACCGCCGCCGGCTATTCTGTGCCACAGGAGTGCTTGTTTGTCAAGGTTTCCGGGAGGGGGGCGATGAACATCTTGAACGGAGGGGAAATTCTCTTTATCCAGTTCCCTGGTCGGGGTTTCCTGCCCATCGGTACACCATTTCCGCCAGTTCATTCATGTTGAATGGTTTCGCGAGGTAGTCGTCCATTCCGGACGCCAGGCACCGCTCCCGATCCCCTTGCATGGCATGGGCGGTCAGGGCGATTATGGGAAGACGGCGATCCTTCTTTTCTCCCGATGATTCGTGACGGCGTATTCTGGCCGGTGCCTGATAGCCGTCCATTTCCGGCATCTGGCAATCCTTGAATACCAGGTCATAGTCTTGCTTTGCCGCTGCTTCAAAGGCACGGGCGCCGTTCTGAACGACCTCGACCCGGCATCCCAGCTCTTCCAGCATGAACCGGCACATTTCCTGGTTCATGGGGTTGTCTTCCGCAACCAGTACGGAAACATTCGCGGGAAGACCGACAGGTCTCGACTTCGGTACAGTCTCTTCGACGGAGACCTTTTTTTCAGAAAAGGAGTCCCCCGTTTTCAGGCGAACGGTGAACCAGAAAAGGGAGCCCTCTCCCTGCCTGCTTTCGACGCCGATGGCGCCGCCCATCATCTCAACCAGTTGCCTGGAGATGGCAAGACCAAGTCCGGTACCCTCGTGGCGGCGGGTCATGGACACGTCCGCCTGGGTGAAGGCGTCGAAGATGACCTTCATCTCGCTTTCGGCAATTCCCTTTCCGGTATCCCGCACCTCGAAGCGCAGCAGCAGCGTTTCCCCTTCCGTATCCTGGAGTTTCACGTCCAGGCACACCTCTCCCCTGTCGGTGAACTTCAGGGCATTGCCCAGCAGGTTGACGAGGACCTGTCGCAGGCGGGTGGCGTCCCCTTCCACGGAGTCGGGTATTTTCGAGTCGACCTCGGAACGCAGGGCAAGTCCCTTGCGTTGCGACTTGAGTGAAAACAGGTCGATGACGCCCAGCACTACATCCCTTAACTGGAATCCGCTGTGCTGAAAATCGAGCATGCCCGCCTCCATCTTGGAGAAGTCGAGGATGTCGCTGATGATCGAAAGCAGCTTTTCCGCTGAGTCGTACGCCGCGGATGGAACGATAACGCCCGTGAAGACGCTGCATAAAAAGACGGCCGGCGGAAAAGATCGCTGAAACCTGGGTGAGCGTTTCTAACAGCTCATATTTTCTCCATGTTTCAAGAGAGTTATGAGATCGTATCGGCACCCCGTGTACGAACTTTTGAGCTTATTCTTCCACAGGCATTCCGGCCGTTTATTCCACCTTCATGTCGTCAGGGTCTGTTCTCAAACGCACAATCCTTGTCGTAGAGCCCCTTTCATTCCGAACTGTCGGGAATATCGGTTTTCAGGCGCTTTTTGTGTTTGGTAAGTGTCTGGTTCAGCAGGGAGATGATCTCGGTAGCGGCCTTGACGATATGGTCGGGGGCGAAACCGGCGCCGGTCATTTCCCGGTAGAAGGTCTTTGCGACAATTTTCACAAGCTTTTCCGGATCCCGGCTGAGGGGTGCGATCGCGCCTCCTACGATGGTCTTCGCCTCCTGAAACATGGAAAACTGCAGGAATTTCGACTGGAGTATCTTTTGCATCTCGATAACCTGGATGGACTTGCCCACCAGGAGCGCGACAAAAACGGCATGCTTCAGGTCCACCGCGTCAAGGCGGCGTTCCGGAAGCGGATTGCTGAAATTCATGATGCCGATGACTTTCCCTGCTATTGTTATCGGTACTGATATGAAGCTTTTGCTCGTCTCACCAGGGCGACGCGCCAGCGCACAATACGGCGATTGCGTAATATTCTCCACGAGAAGAGGTTCTCCCTTCGCGGCAACCTGTCCCGCTATCCCTTCGGTGACTTTCAGCGCCTCGTCATACGCAGTTTCAGGCAGTGGACCGCATTTTGCAAATAAATGAAGTCTGAATTCGCCCGGTTCCTCTTCGTCATGGAAAAGCATGATAGAACAGTTCCGGACCTCCAGTATGCCGGCCGCCAGCTTTACCAGATCGTTCAGGCATTCATCCAGGCCTGATTGCTGTTCCAGGAAGTTCGACAGGCCGACCAGTTTGAGCAGAGAGTCATGGTATGTATTCATTTTTCACCTCGTTGAGGTACAATTTTACCATAGGCTGCGCAGGAAAAAGCACGGGAAAGGTGGTTCACCATGGAATCGCGCATCAAAACCCGTGGAGCGGACAGCGTAACGCTTCTCCGGAAAATTCCTTTCTTTGCCTCTCTCTCCGATGAACATCTGGCAACGGTACAGCATGTTGTCAGGAAGAGAAAATTTCACAAGAACGAGATTATCCTGCGCGAAGAGAATACCAGCCAGTTCATGTATCTCGTGTTTTCCGGCAAGGTAAAGGTCGTACACCAGAGCGAGAAGGGCAAGGAGCATATCCTGGCGTTCCACAAGCAGGGCGACTATTTCGGCGAGATGGCGCTCCTTGACGGCAAAACCTGGCCCGCCTCGGTCATTGCCATGGAAGACACGGAAATCGGACTCTTGGCGAAAAGCGATTTCGAGCAGTCGCTTCTCACCGACTCCATGGTCGTTCGCCACATCATCATCATGCTTTGCTCCAGACTGCGCGATTCCTGGAAGATGCTCAAGGTAATGAGCCTGAGCGACGCCGAACAGAGAGTCCGGACGGTTATCCGTCACCTCGGCGACATGTATGGTGTCCAGGATCGGCGTGGGACCATCGTCGCAATGAAACTCACCCACAAGGAGATCGCGGAACACGCTTCCGTTGCGCGGGAGACGGTTTCCCGCCTCCTCAGGCGATTTGCCCGAAACAACGAGGTAGAAGCCCTGGAGGGCAAGTATCTCCTGCTCAAGCCGGAATTCTTCAAGAAATCCAATTATCTGTGATCTTTGACAGGCGCACTTCCGCCGTTTATGTGCGGTACAACCGCAACCGTGCCTCGGGCATGACGGCGCTCGTTTCATCCACTCCCTCACCGGCAAGCGGCGCGACCGTGAACGGCGTCGTCCCGGTCATTGTTTCCTCCACGGACAACCCTGCCCATCCATTCCGCTCTCCGCATGCCAAGTGTCAAACATACCGACGTCCCAGTCGAAATAGTTTACACATCGTATATATTGCAAAGTGATATCATGGGCCGTTCTGTATCACTGGGCCTGCATAGTATCCTCCAGATGAGTCGCTTCGGATTCCGTGGCCGGACCTTGTCGGGCAAGGGATGGTTTCGGCTATGTCCGCTAACACCTCAAATGGGCGTGCATATCGCTTTGACGGTATTCGGTTTCGATGGTAGAGTTATCCGAAATATGAAAAAGCGCCGGAGAACATATTAGATGAAGATACCATCCGGTTTTCTCTACCTGACCGTTGTCTTTCTTGCTGCCGCGATAATCAGCGCAACCGTCTTTTCCGTCGGCCAGATGCGAACGGAAGCGCTCCGCCAGGCTTCCCTGATGCAGGAAAGTCACATAAAAACGTTCTGGGAGCTTCTTCGGGCAAAGGGGAAGCACTATCGTGTCGTGGATGGAAAGCTGCTCGCGGGAGAATATGTTGTCAACGGCAACTATGAACTGCCGGACAAGGCCAAGGAGATATTCGGCGGCACCGCGACCATTTTCATGGGCAGGGTTCGCGTTTCAACCAACGTGTTGAAGGGTGACGACAGCAGGGCGGTTGGAACGATCCTGGAAGGGCCTCCCTATGAGGCGGTCTTCGGAAAGGGAGAACCATACCGTGGTGAAGCCCTTATCTTGGGTGTTCCCTATTTCACGGCCTATGATCCCATCAGAAACGAGAAGGGCGACGTCATCGGCGCCCTCTATGTGGGGGTGAAGAAAAGCGAATTTTTCTCCACGTACGACCGGCTGAAAATTAACCAGGTCCTCATGGCCGCCGTACTTATAGTCTTCTTTGCCGCCTTGACCTTTCTCCTTGTTCGAATGCGAAGGATAGCGGAGACCGCATTGGTTGAGAGCGAGCAACGGTTGCGGTCCATCCTGCACGGGTCGCCGATTCCTCAGTTCGTCATTGACCGCAACCATCGCGTTATCTATTGGAATGAGGCGATTGAAAAGTGCACCGGTCTGAGCGCCCGGGAGATGGTCGGCACGACCGACCACTGGAAGGCCTTCTACTCCACAACACATCCCTGTCTCGCGGACCTGCTGGTGGAGGGTGATGTTGAGAAACTGGACGTATGGTACCGGGGAAAGCACAGCCGGTCAACCCTCCGGGAAGAAGCCTACGAAGTGACGGATTTCTTTCCCGCCCTTGGAGATGATGGTCGCTGGCTGTTTGTAACGGCGGCGCTGGTGCGCGATTCGCACAACGAAGTCATCGGCGCGGTTGAGACGCTGGAGGATATCACCGCCAGGAAGAACGCGGAGGAGGCGCTGCTCCAGAGCGAGGAGAAGTTCAGGAACATGACCGCCTCCGCCATGAGCGGCATCGTCATGATCGACCAGGACGGCCGGATTACCTTCTGGAACGACGCGGCCGGACGTATCTTCGGCTGGTCGGCCGACGAGGTCGTCGGCAAGGATGTCCATGAGCTGCTGGCGCCGCAATGTTACCGGGAGATGTCAGAGGTTGCTTTTCCTCGATTCCGCGAAACCGGTACCGGGACGGTGGTGGGCAAACACCTGGAATTGGTTGCGCTTCGGAAGGACGGAGAGGAGTTCCCCATCGATCTTGCCCTGTCTTCCATGCGACTGAAGGACCGTTGGCATGCCATCGGCATCATCAACGACATTTCCGACCGCAAGCAGGCGGAGGACGACCTGCAGGAGCAGGTGCACTTTCTCCAGGAACTCATCGACGCCTTCCCGAGCCCCATTTTCTTCAAAAACTCGTCGGGCGCGTACCTGGGGTGCAACAAGGCCTTTGAGGAGTTCCTGGGGTTGAGAAAACACGAGATCGTGGGAAGGACCGCGTACGACATCAGTCCCAGGGAGCTTGCCGACGTCTACCATGCGTCGGATTCGCAACTGTTGATGTCAGGGGGCGTCCAGGTGTTCGAATCTTCCGTTCAGGCAGCGAACGGGACAATACAGGAGGTTATCTTCTGGAAGGCCGTTTTCACCAGAAAAGACGGCACCCCCGGCGGGGTTGTGGGTACGATCCTGGATATTACCGAGCGGAAGCGGATGGAAAATGCCCTGCGGGAGAGCGAGGACCGATTCCGCCGGACGTTCGACCAGTCGCCCATCGGGGCCGCCATTGTATCCCTCGACTACCGTTTCCTCCGGGTGAACGCAGATTGGTGCCGGGTCACCGGGTATTCGGAACAGGAACTCATGGCTCTTCGGTTGTCGGATATTTCCCATCCCGAGGATCTGGAAAGCGATCTCAGGATGAAGGCGCGTCTCATCGCCGGCGAGATCGACACTTTTCAGATGGATAAGAGGTACGTACGCAAGGACGGACGGATTATTTGGGCCCGTCTATCCGTCTGCCTCATGAAAGACGGATCCGGGCAACCGCTCTATTTTCTCCCCATGATGGAAGATGTCACGGAAAGGAAAAAGCTGGAGGAAGAGGTCCTGAAAAGCCGGAAACTGGAGTCTCTGGGCGTGCTCGCGGGAGGAATCGCGCACGATTTCAACAATCTGCTTACCGGCATCCTGGGAAATATTTCGCTGGCAAAGATGTATTCGGAACCGGACGGCAAGATATGCAGGAGGCTTGTTGAAGCCGAGAAGGCAACGGAAAGGGCAAGGGATCTCACCTTGCAGTTGCTGACGTTTTCAAAAGGGGGGACGCCTGTCAGGAAAATATGCTCCATCCGTCAGATTATCATGGATTCCGCGATCTTCGCTCTGACCGGATCCAATGTGCGCTGCGCCTTTGAAATACCCGACGATATTCTGCCCGTTGAAGTGGATGGGGGGCAGATAAGCCAGGTGATTCACAACCTGATCATCAATGCCGCGCAGGCGATGCCTGAGGGGGGGTATGTCCGGGTTTCCGCGGAGAATGCGGCCGGCTGTCCCGGGAAGGTTCAGACGGGAGGACGGTGGGTTAAGATTTCCCTGGAGGATCAGGGAACCGGCATCCCCGAAGAGCACCTGCAGAGAATTTTCGACCCGTATTTCACTACCAAACCGAAAGGGAGCGGCCTCGGGCTTGCCACCGTCTACTCGATTATCAGAAATCACGGCGGGCACATCGAGGTAGAGTCTACGGTCGGGCAAGGGACGACCTTTCATCTCTATCTCCCCGCATCCGCGACCTCCCATCCGTCGGAAGGGCAGCGTGAGCCTTCAATCGTCCCGGGGAGCGGGAGGGTGCTGGTGATGGATGATGAGGAGATTGTCCGTGAAGTGGCGTCCGAACTGTTGTCCGCCCTTGGGTACTCGGTTGAGGTATGTTGCGACGGGGTCCAGATGCTGAACCTGTATCGAAAGGCGAAGGAGCAGGGGGATGCGTTTGCCGTCGTGATTATGGATCTGACCATTCCGGGGCGAATGGGGGGGAAGGAAGCTATGGGCCATCTGCTGGAGTCTGATCCGGAGGCGCTGGGGATTGTTTCGAGCGGCTACAATAACGATCCGATACTTGCGTCATACCGAGACTTCGGCTTCTCCGGTGTCGTGGCGAAACCCTTTACCGTTCAGGAGTTGGCGGAGGTGCTGCGGGCGGTTCTGTATCCACGGTAACGGGACGACGACGGGTCGAACCGTGGGGGCCGGCCTTATGCAACCGCCCGGTGCATGCAGGGGGGAGTGCAAGGGTTTGTTTCGGGGAAGAGAAGGATTGCGTTCCGGCGCACTTACCCCGATAGCCGGCCGAGAGAGTGTTCGAACATCCTGGTCAGGCTTTCGAGATGCGCCTTTTCTTCAGCCGCAAGGAGGTTGAAGATCGTGCGCACGTTCTCGTTGAAAAACCTTTCCCTCAAATAGATGAAGCGATCGTAGGCGGTTATTTCCAGGGACATGGCCAGTTCCAGAATTTCCCGTGCATCTTTTCCCCGCGCCCAGGAAAGAGCCTCGGCGAGACGCATTCCCCCTTCCATGATCTTTTCGTCCGGAGGGGTACGCAGTACGCCGCTGGGGAAGTCCATGCCGGGGTCTCTTCCCGTTACGTCCCGGAAAAGCTTGAGAAGCGCCTTGCCGTGGTCCTTTTCCGCCGCGGCGAGGTGCAGGAAGAGCTGTGATGTTTCATCACTATCCCTCATTTGCGCCACTTCCTGGAAAAAAAGGCGCGTTCCGTCTTCCAGAAGCCAGGCCAGGGCAATTACCTCTTCCGCGGTCAGGGAAGCGGCAAACCACGTCATTCCCGCCTCGGGATATCCTTCCGCAAAACTTCCGCTCCAGGCGCGGAGTCCCCCCTTCATACTGACCGCCTCCGTGCAACCGGCTCTTTTCAGGATGGAAACCGCGGCCCGGCTCCTCACGCCGGCAGCACAGTAGACAATTGTCGGTTTCCGGAGATCCAACTCGGCAAGGCGGCCGGGCAGTTCATCAACCGGTATCAGCTTCGCTCCCGGCAGATGCCCGAGCCGATACTCGCCCGGCTGTCGCACGTCCAATAGGGTATAATCCTCGGGTTTCCGCGCGTCGATGAATTTCCTCACTTCGTCCGGAGTCCAGGAGTCGATCCGACGGAAAAAATCCATGAGTGTCATGCCTGACCCCTCGTGTACTTATCGTGTGCTGAATGAAAAACCTTGAGATAGTAAGATTTCTCTCCACTGATGTGGATGTGCAGGGATGCAATCCGCAAAAACTTGATTACGGATGAGATATGTTCCTGGTGGGTAGTCGAACGTCCCCACAAGATTTCGCCCCGCCCCCTTGATGACAAGGGTAATTTGTTCTGTCTTCTTGTCAATGGGGGCAGGGCGAAAGACTTCACGGGACAGCCGTCAGGCAGGCAACGAGGAATATTCTTTGGCGGTTCCTATTTTTTTACCCGCGGGCTTTCAGCGAGCTTGATAATTTCCGCGGTAAGGTCTTTAATTTCTACATTCTCGGCGGAATAGAGAAGTTCTTTCTTCATTACCACCGCGGCGAAGCCGTTGTTTTTCCCGTAGTCGCCGGCGGCTTTCTCGACTGATTTGTAGAGATCGCCCAAAAGCTGCTCCTGCAAGGCACTTACGTCCTTTTCAGCCTTGAGGACCAGTTTCCGGTAATCATCAACCTTTTTCTGGAAATCCTTTGCCTTGGCCTCCCGCTGTTGGGGTGAAAGGGTCGCTGCCTGTGCTTCGATGGTCTTCTTCAGTTTTTCCAGCTGCTTTTCTTTTGCCTTGATCTGCGACCGGTATTTATCCGTCCTGGTTTTGATCTCGCTCTGCACGGCTTTGCCTGGAATCGACTCGCCGGCTATTTTGGCCATATCTACGTATCCAATCCTGACCGGTTGCTCCACCTTCGGGGGGGAGAGGGGAAGCGGCGCCGCCGGCTCCGATACCGTCGGCTGTCTCTCGGCGGTTGGCGCGGATCCGGGAACAGCGGCCTTTGAAGCGGTCGGCGCGGCCGGTTCCTCAGCGAATGCCGATGCGGAAAGGAGTGCGACAAGGGCGGCGATCATCAATGTGGGAAAGCATTTTTTCATGGAAGTACCTTTTCTTTCCGGGAGTGGGTCGGTGCAACCCGCTCCGCCCGGGTAATAGTGCAGACGGCGTACAGAATAATTCTTTTGCCGATATTAGGCAATGAAAGAAAAGTCGGAATGTCCGACCGCGGATACGGCTGGAATGGGCATGCCGCAGAATAAAAAAAAACTTTACAAGCCGTCGATGGTTCATATATATTTCCCCTTCACGGAGAGATGTCCGAGCGGCTGAAGGAGCACGACTGGAAATCGTGTGTGCGTTAATAGCGTACCGAGGGTTCAAATCCCTCTCTCTCCGCCATTTAATTCGCCACAGAAACACTGCTTTTCAGATAGGCAGGCAGTATCCCGGGAGGCATCGGTGACTGAGCATCGGCGCCTTGAACCGGGTAGTGCCTGTTTCGTGTTTTACGGCCATGACTGATAGCTGGGTCCCGCGCAACGGAAGGTTATGAACCCCGTCAGGTCCGGAAGGAAGCAGCGGCAGTAACCCCCGCCGTGTGCCGCGGGGCAGCCCAGCTATCAGTCATGGCCGTAAAGGATCGGTATCGCCTTCCCGTCCCGCTTCCTTCAGCATCAACAGCCGTAGACAACTGAGTAATGAGGCGTTGCAACCTTTGTCGTACCTTGTTTTAGCGAGAAAATGGCGGCCGCAGACGTTCGGTGACCTCATTGGTCAGGAACATGTGTGCCGGACACTGCAAAATGCCATCGAATCCGGCAGGGTCGCCCATGCTTTTCTGTTTACCGGCGCCCGGGGCGTCGGTAAGACGAGCGCGGCGAGGATTCTTGCCAAGGCGCTTCAGTGCGAGCGGGGACCGGTGACGGAGCCCTGCAATGCCTGCCCGGCCTGCGACGAAATAACCGCCGGCAACTCCGTCGACGTCTTTGAAATCGACGGAGCATCGAATACCGGCGTCGAGGATATCCGGGAACTGCGCGAAAACATCAAGTATCTCCCGTCCCGTTGCCGTTTCAAGATCTTCATCATCGATGAAGTTCACATGCTTTCCACAAGCGCCTTCAACGCGCTTCTCAAGACGCTGGAGGAGCCGCCTCCCCATGTGAAGTTTATCTTCGCAACGACCGAACCCCACAAGGTCCCCATAACCATCCTCTCCCGTTGTCAGCGTTTTGACTTCAAGCGCATTCCCCTCCCGAAGATCGTCGACCGCCTGCGCCATATCGTTCGCGAGGAGAAGGTCACCGTGAGTGACGCCTCCCTGACGGCTATTGCCCGCAAGGGGGACGGCAGTATGCGCGATTCCCTCTCCACTCTTGATCAGGTGTTGGCGTTTTGCGGTGACGAGGTCGGTGATGAAGAGGTAATCGGCCTCCTTGGTGTCGTGGACAGGCGGCTTCTGATGGAAACCTCCCATACCGTCTTTGCCCGGGACTGCCGCAATGCGCTCGACATTGTGGCGCGGGTTGATTCCTGTGGCTACAGTATGCGGCATTTCTGCCAGGAGCTCATTGATCATTTCAGAAACCTGGCCGTGCTCAAGGTGACCGAAAACCCTTCCGCACTCATTGATATCGCGGAAGGGGAGTTGGGAGAGCTCAGGGAACAGGCCGCTTCCGTGACGCTGGAAGAAGTCCGGAGGCAGCTCTCGATTCTGCTGAAGGCCGAAGCCGAGATGGCTGTGTCGGGGTTCACCAGGCTTATTCTGGAGCTGGCTCTCCTGAAGATGTGTACCCTTGTTCCCGTTGTCCCCGTAGGAGAGATCCTCGACCGCCTGAAGGCGCTTGAGGGTGGAGCGGGGAAGGTTGTCCATGAGAAGGCGGCGCGCGTTGCGCGGGTCGATGCTCCGGTTGCGGTTGAAGAGCCTCGCTCCTCCGCCCGTGTTTCTCCCCCCGCTTCCGGTTGTTCGGGCTCGACCAAAGAGGGGTGGCCGGGGTTTGTCTCTTTCGTTGCCGGTGAAAAAAAGAGGCTTGGCGCGATTCTTGAGCACGGCCGGCCGCTCCGTTTCTCGGCCGAATGCGTGGAAATAGGCTTTCCCGCGGGTTCGCTCCACCTCGCATGTCTTCAGGACGAAGAGTCGTTGGCCTCTCTTGTGGAGATGGCCGGCAGATATTGGAAATCCTCTCCCGTGGTCAGGGTGGTCCCTGTATCGGGAGAGGCGCGGGACCTCCCTTCGAGCGTGCGCGAAAAAAAAAACCGTGAGACGGTAAGCCGGCAGCGCGCTTTGGAGGAAAGTGCCCGAAAAAATGCGGTAGTGTCCGCCGCTCTGGAGATCTTCGGCGGTGAGATTGGTGAGGTTGTGGAAATAAAGCAGCAAACGGATACCAAGGAGGATAGAGACTGATGTCAAAGGGTTTAGCGCAGATAATGAAACAGGCCCAGATGATGCAACAGAAGATGGCACGGCTTCAGGAGGAAGCCGCGCATAGAACCGCGGAGGCAACCGCGGGCGGCGGAGCCGTGACGGCCGTGGTGAATGGAAAGAACCAGGTTCTGTCGCTGGCAATCCGCAAGGAGGCTGTTGATCCGGAAGATGTTGAAATGCTGCAGGATCTGGTCATGGCGGCCGTTAACGAAGCTCTAAAAAAGGTTCAGGAAGACGTGGCTGCCGAGATGGGCAGGATAACGGGAGGCCTGAGCATTCCGGGGCTGTTCTGAAAAGAATCGATGCAGTGTTTCGGGAAAGGTTTCCCTTTCCGCGTACATACAATGAACGGCCCGCGAGGGGTGACGCACTCGCGGGCCGTTTTTGTACGCAATTACTGGAAATAGCGTTGATATGAGCGACCGGATTCGTCGCCGCGAAGATAATGCTTTTACTCCTTGTAAAAAACTGTTATATTCCAAAATTCATCACAAAAACAGGGGTGTTTTAGTTAATTTAAAAAAAACTGAATACCTTTTATTTTTCATAAAAAAAGTGGTTATATTCTACGCCCAAATATGATACATTTTTCGCAATCCCTGACAAGGCTCGTCGGTGAATTGAAAAAGCTTCCCGGTATCGGGGAAAGGACGGCGCTCAGGCTTGCTTTCCATATCCTGAAGTCACCGAAGATGGGAAGGGATCTTGCCGAGAGCCTCCGGGAAGTGACTGACAGTGTCGGGTTTTGCTCGATCTGTTTCGGTATTACCGAGGATGATCCCTGCTGCATCTGCAGCGGCGAAAGAGATTGTGGCGTTATCTGTGTCGTGGAGGAGCCTCAGGACCTCCTGGCCATAGAGCGGAGCGGCGCCTTCCGCGGCAGGTATCATGTCCTGCACGGCGCCCTTTCTCCATTGAACGGCGTTATGCCGTCGGATCTCAAAATTGCCGAACTGGTGCGACGTCTCGAGGATTCCGAGATACGGGAGATCGTGTTGGCCACCAATTTCACCGTGGAGGGAGAGGCGACGGCCCTGTATCTGAGCGGCCTCATCAAGCCCCTCGGAATAAAAGTTACCCGGTTGGCCCACGGAATGCCCATCGGCGGCGACCTGGAGTATGTGGACGTAGCCACGGTGCAGAGGGCACTGGAGGGGCGTAACGAGCTGTAGTCGGCCCCGGATTCAGGTTCTAACGGCCGAATAGGCCGTAGAAACCGAAAATGACCGCCAAGCGGTCATAACAGCAACTCAAGGAGGAGTTCTTGCATGAAGCGCAAAATGGTTACGATCGATGGTAACACCGCTGCAGCCCATGTAGCCCATGCCACCAACGAAGTAATCGCGATCTATCCCATTACCCCCTCATCGGTAATGGGTGAAATCTCCGATGACAAGAGTGCCAAAGGAGAAAAAAACATCTGGGGCACCGTACCGCTGGTTACGGAAATGCAATCCGAAGGGGGTGCGGCCGGAGCCGTTCACGGCGCCCTGCAGGCGGGAGCCCTGACAACGACATTCACCGCGAGCCAGGGGCTGCTCCTGATGATTCCGAACATGTTCAAGATTGCCGGGGAACTGACCTCGACCGTCTTCCACGTGTCGGCCCGCGCCATTGCCGCACAGGCGCTTTCCATCTTCGGCGACCACTCTGACGTCATGTCCTGCCGGTCCACCGGCTGGGCAATGCTCTGCTCCAATAACGTGCAGGAGGTAATGGACTTCGCGCTTATCGCCCAGTCGGCGACCCTCCGCTCCCGAGTGCCGTTTCTCCACTTCTTTGACGGCTTCCGTACCTCCCATGAGGTCCAGAAGGTGGAAGAGCTCACCTTTGACGATATGAGGGCCGTGCTCGATGACGAGTTGATCGTCGCGCACCGCGCCCGGGCGCTTTCTCCGGATCGTCCGGTCCTGCGAGGGTCGTCCCAGAATCCGGACGTCTATTTCCAGGGGCGCGAAACAGTCAACAAGTACTACCTGGCAACGCCGCAGATTGTCCAGGAGGAGATGAACAAGTTTGCCGGGATCGCGGGTCGCCAGTACAATCTGGTCGACTACGTGGGGGCGCCGGATGCGGATCGTGTCGTGGTAATCATGGGTTCCGGCGCGGATGCCGTCCACAAGGCGGTGGAAACTCTCGTCGCCCGCGGCGAGAAGGTGGGCGTGCTGAAGGTTCGCCTGTATCGTCCCTTCCCCGCGGAGGCCCTCGTCGCCGCTCTGCCGGCGACTGTACGGAAGATAGCCGTCATGGACAGGACAAAGGAGCCGGGCTCCCTGGGTGAGCCTCTCTACCTGGATGTGAGGACGGCCATCGGCGAGATGATGGAGCAGAAAGCGGCGCCCTTCGGCCAGTATCCTCTCATCGTGGGTGGGCGTTACGGACTGGGATCCAAGGAGTTCACTCCCGCGATGGTCAAGGGCATCTACGATAACCTGGCAAAGGATACGCCGAAAAACCACTTCGTCGTGGGGATTAACGAGGATGTGTGCGGCGACAGCCTGGAATACGATCCCGATTTTTCGAGCATCGCTTCCGGAATCTATTCCGCTGTCTTCTACGGGCTCGGTTCGGACGGAACGGTCGGCGCTAACAAGAATTCCATCAAGATTATCGGCGAGAAGACCGACAACAACGTTCAGGCGTACTTCGTCTACGACTCCAAGAAGGCGGGTACCGTCACCATCTCCCATCTCCGCTTCGGCAAGAGTCCGATCCGCGCGCCGTATCTCATCAACAGACCGGATTTCGTGGCCTGTCACAATTTCACCTTCCTGGAAAAGTACGACATGCTGTCCAGGGCCAAGGAAGGGGCGCCGTTCCTGCTCTGCTCCCTCTTCGACAAGGATGAGGTCTGGGACCAGATGCCGCGGGAGGTCCAGCAGCAGATCATCGACAAGAAGCTGAAGTTCTACGTTATCAATGCGGTGAAACTTGCCGAGGAGCTGGGGCTCGGGGCGCGCATCAACGTTATCATGCAGACCGCATTCTTCAAGATATCCGGCATCATTCCCCTTGAGATCGCGGTCAAGGCCATCAAGGATGCCATCAAGAAGAGTTACGGCAAGGCGGGCGAACGGGTCGTGGAGATGAACTATCAGGCGGTGGATGCGGCCCTGGAGAACCTTTTCGAGGTAAAAGTACCGAAAAAAGCGACCAGCGCGATTACCGTCAAGGCGCCCATCAGTGCGGATGCGCCGGAGTTCATGCAGAAGGTAACCGCCGAGATAATCGCCGGCCGAGGCGACGGCCTGCCGGTTTCAGCCATGCCGGCGGACGGCACGTTCCCTACCGCGTCCTCCCGCTATGAAAAGCGCAACATCGCCGTCGACATTCCCGTTTGGGACAAGGAGCTATGCATCCAGTGCGGAATCTGTTCCTTTGTCTGCCCCCACGCCTCAATCCGGATGAAGGTGTATGACCCATCGCTTCTGAAAGGGGCGCCTGAAAAATTCCTGTCCGCGGATGCGCGCGGAGCTGAATTCAAAGGGCTTTCCTGCACCGTGCAGGTGGCTCCCGAGGACTGCACCGGCTGCGGGGCCTGCGTTCATAACTGTCCGGCAAAGAGCAAGGAGAATCCCGAGCACAAGGCCATCAACATGACCTTCAAGGTTCCCATCCGCGAGCAGGAAGCGGTGAACTGGGATTTCTTCCTCACAATTCCCGATACCGATCCGAAACTGACTAAACGGGATACCCTCAAGGGAAGCCAGCTTATTACCCCGCTGTTTGAGTTTTCCGGCGCCTGCGCCGGTTGTGGAGAAACACCCTACCTGAAGCTTCTCTCGCAGTTGTTCGGTGATCGGGCTCTCATCGCCAATGCTACCGGTTGTTCCTCCATCTATGGAGGAAACCTGCCGACCACACCGTGGGCGAAGCGGAACGACGGGCGCGGACCGGCATGGTCCAACTCCCTGTTCGAAGACTGCGCCGAGTTCGGTCTCGGGATGCGTCTTACCGTGGATAAGCTTTCCCAGGCGGCGAACGAATATCTGACGCAGGTCATGGAATCAGACTGCGCGGGCGCCGGCGAGATCAAGGACATTCTCGCTGCAATCAAGAATGCCGACCAGTCAACCCAGCCCGGGATCGAGGCCCAACGTGAACGTGTCGCTGCGTTGAAGGAAAAGCTTGCCTCCTGCAACGGGCCGTTGGCCAAGAGGTTCCTGGCGGTTGCGGACTATCTGGTGAAAAAATCCGTCTGGGGTGTCGGTGGTGACGGATGGGCCTATGACATCGGATTCGGTGGGCTTGACCACGTCATCGCCTCGGGCAAGAACATCAATCTGCTGGTCCTCGATACGGAAGTCTATTCCAACACCGGCGGTCAGGCCTCCAAATCGACGCCGCTCGGTGCCGTGGCCCAGTTCGCAGCCGGAGGCAAACTTATGCCCAAGAAGGACCTGGGCCTGATTGCCATGACCTACGGCACATGCTATGTGGCTTCGATATCCCTGGCCAATCCGGGGCAGGCCGTAAAGGCATTCATCGAGGCGGAACAGTTCGATGGGCCTTCTCTCATCCTTGCCTACTCTCACTGTATCGCGCATGGAATCAACATGACGCGCGGTATTGACGAACAGAAGAAGGCGATTGACTGCGGGCACTGGCCCCTCTACCGCTACAACCCCGCCCTGGCGGCGCAAGGGAAGAATCCTCTGCAACTGGACAGCAAGGCGCCGTCCATTTCCTTTGAGGAGTTTGCCCTCGGTGAGAACAGGTACCGGGTTCTGAAGAAGAACAATCCGAAGGGAGCCGAGAAACTCATCAAGCAGGCGAATGAGTGGACGACACGCCGAGCGATCCTCTACCAGCAGATGGCGGGTCTGTCGTACGACGCAGGCAAAGAAAAGAAATAATACAACACCGGCGGTTCAAGCCGCGTAAGAAAAGCCCCGGCGCGTGCGTTACGTGCCGGGGCTTTTTGTTTAAACTGATTCATGAATCTGATATGAAAAAAAGAGGTTTTTTTCGGCTCTCTTGTAGTTCCGGAATCGTTAAAGGTGATTTAATACCTTGCCTTGTGGGGACGCTTTTGTTATAAAATGAGCCGCTGTGAAAAAATTTCGTACAGCTCGAGGGGTATGTGCAATGGCGACTCCGCAAATGATAATGTATGAAGACGAGTTCAAGCAGTTGAATACCGTTTTGGAAAAACTGCTGAGGGAAGCCAATGCAAAGGTGATATTTCTCGTGGACAAAAACGGCCAGTTGATCTCCGGCGTCGGAGAAACGGAGCGTTTCGACACCACGTCTCTCGCCTCCCTCACGGCCGGTAATATCGCCGCCACCGGCGGATTGGCGAAACTTATCGGCGAAAAAGAGTTTTCCATCCTTTTTCATGAAGGTGAAAAGGACAACCTGCATATTTCCATTGTCGGTGGTCGTGTCATCCTTGTCGTGCTGTTCGACAGCCGCTCATCTCTCGGCCTTGTCCGCCTGAGGGTCAAAAAGGCCTCCGAGGAACTCGCCGCCGTCTTCGACAGGCTTGCGCAGCGGGCCGAGGAGCGGGAAAAAGGCGGTGACGGCGACTTTCCTTTCGCGGAAATCACCGATGACGACATTGACAATCTGTTCAGCTAATCCGTGGTCCAGACTATCCAGCCGTCGGTTAGATGCCTTGTTTTGCGGCGGTTTCAAATGCTCAATCCATCTTCCGAGGTGATGCCAGATGTCCTTCATCAATTACGCCTCCCGTGAGATCAACTGCAAGATCGTGTATTACGGTCCCGGTCTCTGCGGCAAGACGACCAATCTTCAGTTCATCTATTCCAAAACAGCTCCCGAAGCCAAAGGCAAGATGATCAGCCTTGCCACGGAAACGGAGCGTACCCTGTTTTTCGACTTTCTTCCGCTTGCCCTCGGGGAGATAAAGGGTTTCAAAACCAGATTCCACCTGTACACCGTTCCGGGCCAGGTTTTTTACGACGCATCGCGTAAGCTGATCCTCAAGGGTGTTGACGGGGTAGTCTTTGTCGCCGATTCCCAGGAAGAGCGCATGGACGCCAACATCGAGTCGATCGAAAACCTCCAGATCAACCTGAAAGAGCAGGGGTATGAGCTGAACAAGCTTCCCTTTGTCATTCAGTACAACAAACGAGATCTTCCGTATGTCATCCCGGTGGAGGAGATGCGCCAGGAGCTGAACATGATGAATGTTCCTGATTTCGAGGCCTGCGCTACTACGGGAGAAGGTGTCTTCGAGACGCTGAAGGCCGTGGCGAAGCTGATACTCATCGATTTGAAGAAGGGTAAATAGCATCCTTGCCGCACATGGCGTTGCGTGACGCCTGATCCTCCGAATCCGTCGCCTTCCGTCAAACCCGTAACAAACATTCTATCTGTACTTTTTCCTTTCCTTTCCCACCCCGCAGTGCTTCCGTGGTGTCGTTATCCGGCCCCCGGAACCGACATCGCGGGAAAACCCACCGTTCCGGACAGATACTCATGACCCCGAGCCTTTCCGAAAAGCTTCAGCGGATCACAGCCGCAATTCTTCACGAGTTTTCCAGAGTCACCCTTGCGGAGCTGAAGGGATCATCCCCGGCCTTTCTCCTGGCCAGGCTTCTCCCCGGCATGCCCGCGCCCTGTATGGTCGTCACGCCGGACACGGAGACGGCTGACGAGTTTTTCCGGGAGCTTCGGTTGTATACGGACCGCCCCGAAGCAGTATTCCGTTTCCCGCCCTGGGAAACCTCTCCCTTCGAGCAGTCATCGCCCCACCCCGATGTCAGCGGAGAACGGCTCCATGCTCTCGCGGCGCTTCAGGAGGGGAGGGCGCGAGCGGTTGTGACGCCGGTTTCCGCCCTGATGCAGAGAGTTGTGCCGCGACGGCTTCTGGGAGAGTATTCCCAGTACCTGGTGGCCGGCGAAGAGGTTGAACGGGATACTCTCCTCAGGAAGCTCGTGGATCTCGGGTACTCCATGGTCCCGCTTGTTGAAGATCGCGGGACTGCGTCGGTTCGCGGTGGAATCGTAGATATTTTCCCGCCCGATCTCCAGGCCCCGGTCAGGATCGAGTTTTTCGGGGACTTCATCGAATCCATCCGTTCCTTTGACCCGGTTACGCAACGATCACTGCACCCCTTGGAAGAGTTGGTGATACTCCCGTCCCGGGAGATCATTCTTTCGGAAGAGGTTGTACGAGACTTTTCCCCCAGGCTGAAGGCCCGATGCGACCAATTGGGCCTTCCGGCAACCCGCCGGCGGGAGCTCGTGGAACAGCTCCAGAATGCCATCTGTCCGCCGGGTGTGGAGTATCTGCAACCGCTGGTGCATCCAGGGATGGAAACCCTTTTCGATTACGCGGGTCCCGGGGCGGTGTTCGTGGAAATCGATCCCCTTGCCGTTCAGGAAGCCGAGGAGTGCTTCGGGGAAGAGCTCCTCGGCGCGGAGCGGAGAGCGTCGGACGCTCTCTCCATCGTCTGCGCTGCGGATGACCTCTTTCTCGCTTCGGAGCAGGTTCGGGAGATGAAGCGCGCCTGCAGAAGGATCTCGGTTCCTCGTCTTGAACTGGAGGATGAGGATGGCGGCTCCATTCCGTTCCGTTTTGCCGGCGAAGATAACAGCGACCTGAAGCTTGCCCTGTCCCCGGACAGCGAAGGCGTACTTCGTCCGCTTGTGGAGCGAATCTTCGCGTGGCTTGGTGAAAAATACCGGGTCAGCATGGTCTGCCATCAATGGAGCCAGGTTCAGCGATTGCGGGAGCTCCTCGGTCACTACGGCGTCCCCATGGACGTTTCGGAAAGTCGTTTCCGCGAGGCGCCTCTCGACGCCTCTGCTGTGCGGATCCTCACCGGTGACCTTTCCCGCGGCTTCCGCCTTCCCGGTGACGGGATCGTAGTTATCGCGGAAGAGGAGATCTTCGGCCGGCGGGTGAAACGCCGCGACCTCTCCGAGATCCGCAAGAAACAGCTCCTGGTATCACTGGCGGAACTGAAGCCGGGTGATTTCATGGTCCATGTGGACTTCGGTGTGGGAATCTATCGGGGACTTCAGCATCTGGCGTTCGACGGTATCGGGGGGGACTTCCTTCTGCTGGAGTACGCGGCTAAGGACAAACTTTACCTTCCAGTGGACCGGATCAACCTGGTGCAGCGCTACGTGGGGGGCGACGGAAGCGAACCGTCACTGGACAGGCTCGGGGGCGCTGGATGGGACAAGAAGAAGGCGAAAGCCCGGGAGGCTGTCGAAGAAATGGCCGAGGAGTTGCTGCGCATCTATGCGGCGCGTCAGGTCCACGAGGGTTATTCTTTTTCGCCTCCCGATGACCTGTACCGCGAGTTCGAGGCTGCCTTCTCCTACGAGGAAACCCCGGATCAACTGGGTGCTATCGAGGACGTGGTGCGCGACATGGAACGTTCACGGCCCATGGATCGTCTCGTCTGCGGGGATGTGGGGTACGGAAAGACCGAGGTGGCCATGCGCGGCGCGTTCAAGGCGGCCATGGACGGCAAGCAGGTCGCCGTGCTCGTGCCGACCACGGTGCTGGCGGCTCAGCACCTGGAGACCTTTCGCGCCCGTTTCGCAGCCTATCCCGTGACGGTGGAGATGATGTCCCGCTTCCGAACGCCGCGGGAACAGAAAGCGATACTGGAAAGGCTGAAAACAGGGGAAGTCGATATCATCATCGGGACCCATCGTCTGCTGCAAAAGGATGTGGTCTTCAAGGATCTTGGCCTCCTGATTATCGATGAGGAGCACCGTTTCGGCGTTTCCCACAAGGAAAGGCTGAAGCAGTACCGGGCAGTGGTTGATGTCCTCACCCTTACCGCCACCCCCATCCCCCGCACCCTGAACATGTCCCTGTCCGGAATCCGCGACCTTTCCATCATCGATACCCCGCCGGTCGATCGCCTTGCCATCAAGACATTTGTGGCGCGCTTTTCAGACGAACTGATCCGGGAGGCGGTGCTTCGGGAACTGCGCCGGGGAGGTCAGGTCTTTTTCGTCCACAACCGCGTCCAGTCCATCGGGGCCATGGCGGACTATCTGCGCAGACTCATCCCCGAGGCGAAGCTTGCCGTCGGTCACGGCCAGATGCAGGAGCGTGAGCTGGAAGAGGTGATGCTCGGTTTTCTGCACGGTCACTTCAACCTGTTCCTCTGCACCACGATTATCGAGTCAGGGCTGGATATCCCTTCGGCAAACACCATGATCGTGAACCGGGCGGATACCTTCGGCCTTGCCCAGCTTTACCAGCTGCGCGGACGGGTCGGTCGATCCAGCCAGCGAGCCTATGCCTATTTTCTGATTCCCGGCGAGGGAGCCGTCAGCTCCGACGCCCGCGAACGGCTGCGGGTCATCCAGGAACTCACCGAGCTCGGGGCCGGGTTTCGCATTGCGATGCACGACCTGGAGATACGGGGAACCGGAGATTTCCTGGGGTCGCGGCAGTCGGGGAACATCGCGGCCATCGGCTTCGAGCTTTACTCGGAACTGCTCGAAGAGGCGGTCGGCAGGATGAAGGGCGAAGCCAGACCGGAGCATATCGAACCTGAAATCAACCTGAAAATACCGGCCTTCATTCCCGAGGACTATGTTCCGGACCCCAACCAGCGCCTCGTTATCTACAAGAGGCTCGCCCAGTCATCGGAAGAGGAGGATGTGGGCGCTGTCGGCGATGAACTGCTGGACCGATTCGGAAAGCATCCGTTGCCGGTCTCCTATCTGCTGGAGAGCATGAAGCTTCGGGTTCACCTGCGATCCCTTCTGGTCAGGAAACTGGAGTTCGACGGCAGGTATCTGGTAGTTTTCTTTCATGAAAAAACCCCCGTTTCTCCCGACGCCCTTATCGGGTTGATCCGCCGCTCCCCCGACGTCTACCGGTTCAGTCCGGATTTCGTCCTTTCCGCCTCCGTCCCCGATACCTCCTTCGAAGGCGTCCTCTCCGAAGCTAGAAAACTCTTGAAAAGGCTGGTTTGATATGCTACGTTCGCACCCTGCTGCGATACACCAACTACGCGGATAAAGGAGAAATTCTGTGAATTACATGAGCGCTGTCAGGGTTTTCGCGCCGATGGTTCTTGCCCTCAGCCTGTGCGCCTGTAAACCGGCAACGACCGAGCAGGCAAAGAAGGAAGGGAAGACGCTGGCCGAAGTAAACGGGAATGTCATTACCACCCAGGATTTCCAGACAGAGGTTGACAGGCTCCCCCCCTACCTGAAGCCGATGGTCCAGTCGAGTGAAGGAAAAAGAGAGCTTCTGGAAAGCATGATTGTTCGGGAGATCGTCCTGGAGCAGGCAAAAAAGGACGGGATCGATAAGGACAAGGAAGTGGCCGACAGGATGGAAGATCTGCGCAAGCGCCTGATCGTCGAAACCTATCTGAAGAAGAAGGTGGAGAAGGAGGCCCAGATTTCCGACGCCGAGATGAAAAAGTTCTATGATGAAAACAAGGAAAAATTCAAGGCCGGTGATCAGGTAAAAGCGAGCCACATCCTGGTCAAGACGGAAGAGGAGGCCAAGGATGTCCTTGCCAAGCTGAAGGGCGGCGCAAAGTTCGATGAATTGGCGAAAAAGGTTTCCACCGATTCCTCGGCGGCAAAAGGAGGGGATCTCGGATGGTTTCCCAAGGGCGCAATGGTGCCCGAGTTTGAAAAGGTTGCGTTCAGCCTGAAGGAAGGGGAAACCTCGGGAATCGTGAAGACCCAGTTCGGCTACCACATTATCATGGTAACCGGGAAGCGTCCCGCCGGTATTACCCCCTACGAAGATGTCAAGGAACAGATCCGGGCCAACCTTCTGCCCACCAAGCAGCAGGAAATTTTCATAAAAATGAAGGACGAGCTGAAGAAGGGCGCGAAGATCACCATCAAGGACGATGTGCTGAAGGATCTCGCCGTAAAGACAACCGACGATAAGGGTGGAGCGACTGCTTCGAAGAAATAGACGGAATCGCAGAACGGGAAGGCAAGGAAATATCCTTGCCTTCCGTGTATCCGCATTTTACGCCAAAAGAAACGAAACCATGATGAAACTTTTTCCTGTCATTCTTGTCCTCCTTGTCCTCGCCTTTCCGTTACATGCCTTTGCTGAGCTCGTAAGCGGCATCGCCGCCCTTGTCAACGATGAGCCGATAACCACCTTTGATGTCGATAAGGAAAAAGAGGGGATTGAAAAGGGACTGGATCCCTCGAAGCCCCTTGACGACGCCGCAAAGGCACAACTGCGCCAGGCTGCGCTTGAATCGCTCATCGGCAAAAAACTCATCCAGCAGAAAATCAAGGAATTGGATGTGAAGGTTTCCGATGAGGAGGTCCGCCAGGCCATTGAGGATGTCAAGCGCACGAACAACATCACTCAGGAAAAACTTTTGGAGGCGCTGGCTGCCCGAGGGATCTCCTTTGACGACTATAAGGCCCAGTTGAGGGAGCAGTTGGAGAGGCTCCGCCTGATCAGTCTCGAGGTGCGATCCAAGATACAGATAAGCGAGCAGGAAGCACGGGACTACTATGCCGCGAACCCTGACGCATTCCAGGTCGATGAATCGTTCCGCGTGCGGCAGATCTTTTTCAAGCTTTCTCCCCAGGCATCGGAAGCGGAACGGAAGCGTGTTGTCGCCTCTGCCGAGAAGGTCCTTGCCGAGGCGCGGGGGGGTGCTGATTTTGCCGCATTGGCCGGCAAGTATTCCCAGGATCCCTCCGCCAAGGAAGGTGGAGACCTGGGCTACCTGAAAAAGGGGGACATTCTGCCGGAAATCGAAACTTCCCTGGCCGGCATGAAAAAAGGTGATATCAGCGGTTTGATTCGGACTCCGGTCGGAATCCACATCATGAAACTTGAAGAATACCGGCAGGGAAAGCGCCAGACCTTCGAATCGGCAAAAGCCGAGATCGAGGACATCCTCTACAAAAAGAAGTCTGAAGAGCGATTCAATCAGTGGCTGGCTGAACTCCGCAAGAATGCGTCAATTGAAATCAGATAAAAAAGCCTCCGGTCGCGCGTGACCGGAGGCTTTTTTATCCTACGCCCCCTCAGATCCCCGTTTCCTTCAGTTCCTCAATCAATTTTCTCTGTGCCGCGGTCAGGTGAACAGGAATCCTGACGCCTATCCTTACGTAGAGGTCGCCCTTCGACGCCTTTCCCATGTGGGGAAAGCCGTACCCCTTCAGTCGAATCTTGGTGTCGGGCTGTATCCCCGCGGGAACCTTGACCCGCTTGTTTCCTTCCAGGGTCGGCACCTCCAGGGATGCTCCCAGCGCTGCTTCGCTGAACGATATCTCGCGCTCCACAATGATATCGTCACCCTCACGGGTAAAGACCGGGTCGGTTCCCACCTTGATCGTAAGGTACAGGTCGCCTGCGGGTCCCCCCTGGTGTCCTTGTTCTCCCTTTCCCTGGACACGCAGTTTTGCGTCGTTTTCAATCCCCGGCGGAATCTTTACCGACAGTTCTTCCCTTTCTCCGTTACGCAGGAACGAAACCCTCTTTTCCCCTCCCTCCGCCGCCTCCCGGAAGGTAATGGGAAGTTCCATGGTATAATCGTTTCCCCGCTGTTTTCGCGGACGGTACCGTCCGCCTCCCTGAAAGCCGCCGCCGAAGATGCGTGAGAAGATGTCTTCCGCACCGACGCCGGTGCCCTGGAAGATATCGCCGAAATCGAAGCCTCGAAAGATGTCTTCCCGGGAGTATCGCTGGTGGAAATCGGTCGACCCGAACTGGTCGTATTGTGTCTTCTTCTGCGGGTCGGATAGCACCGCGTACGCCTCGCTTATCTCCTTGAACTTTTCTTCGGCTTCCTTGTTGCCGGGGTTCTTGTCGGGGTGATATTTTATCGCCAGCTTGCGATACGCCTTTTTTATGTCCTCCGGGGTGGCTTCCTTTTTCACGCCGAGAACCTGGTAGTAATCCTTCGCTGCCATGGGCACGCATTCCTTTCTCACAGTGACATGTCCCGAATGTAATCCCTGTTTTTCTCCCTGTCAACTCCGCAGGCCCTTTCTCGGCGCAGTCCTTTTCTCCTTGACAGAGGTACCGCCAGGTTTGCTATGGTGGCGCACGGTTGTTCCGTGTCGGTCAAAAAACATCTGCGGAACGGGAAACCGTGAACGGAGGATCAATCAATGAAAAAGGCCGTTATTATCGGAGGGGGAATTTCAGGGCTTGCAACGGCATTTCTCCTGAGGAGAAATGCGGAGGAAACGGGTGAGAACCTGGAGATCACACTCATTGAGAAGGAGAACAGGCCGGGAGGCAAGATCCGGAGCATCAAGGCTGACGGGTATCTGTGCGAATGGGGCCCCAATGGTTTTCTTGACAGCAAACCCCAGACCCTGGAACTGTGCGACGTCCTGGGTGTTCGGGATATGCTGCTGCGAAGCAACGACAATGCACGGAAAAGATTCATCTTCTCCGAAGGAATGCTCCACCGTCTTCCGGAGAACGGGCCATCATTTTTTGCCTCAAAGCTCATCTCATGGCCGGGAAAACTGCGCCTCTCCCTGGAGCCCTTCGCCCCCGGTCCGCCGGCCGGGGTTGATGAGACGCTGGCTGCCTTTGGACGGCGAAGGCTGGGGAAAGAGGCCTTGCGGAAACTAATCGCTCCCATGGTCTCCGGTATTTTCGCCGGGGATCCGGAGACCATGTCCCTGAAATCGTGCTTTCCCCGTATCGCGGAACTGGAAAGGGACTACGGCGGGCTCATCATGGCCATGCTGCGGCTCGCGAAAAAGAAGCGGCGCGAGAGAGCGGAGGGCAAGGTTGTGTCGAGCCCATCGGGACCGGGCGGCATCCTCACTTCATTCCGGAACGGCATTCAGGAGTTGACGGACCTGCTCGCCGGGAGCCTTGACAACGGGACGGTGGTAACCGGGAAGGGTGCGGTGAGGATTCTCGCCGGTGAGACGCTTCCATACCGGGTTCTCACCGAGACGGGAGACTACGATGCAGACCTGGTGATTGTCGCCGCTCCTTCCTTTGCGGCTGCCGGCCTTCTGGATGAACTTGACGGAGGGATCGCGGACATCCTCGGTGAGATCCCATACGCATCCATGACCGTGGCCTGCTTCGGCTATGAACGGGATGCGATAGAACACGACCTGAACGGGTTCGGATACCTGATTCCCAAAGAAGAGGGAATGCACACGCTGGGAACCCTCTGGGACTCCAGTATCTTCGCACATCGGGCTCCGGAAGGGTATGTGCTCCTCCGCAGCATGCTCGGTGGAGCCTGCTTTCCCGAGTATCTGGAACTGCCGGATGAAGAGGTTGTCAGACGGGTGAGGAGCGATCTCGCAACCACCATGGGAATCAAGGAGCTGCCGACTTTCGTCCGCGTCTTCCGCCATGAAAAGGCGATTCCCCAGTATACCGTCGGGCACGGAGACAGGCTGCGGGCGCTGGAAGAGAGGCTGGCGGGCCATCCGGGACTGCTGCTGACCGGAAATTCCTATCGCGGCGTCGGGCTGAACGACTGCGTGGCCGCGGCGGCCCGGGCCGCGGAGCAAGGGATGAAATACCTTAGGGAGAGATGAAGGGGCGGACAGGGCTTCCCTCCATGAACCCCACTCCCGGACACGTCTTCCCGAACCGCATCCGGTATATGCCGAGTGTGCATGGAGGTATACCATACCTTCACCTCAAGGCGGAAGGGAAAGCTCCGTAGAGTGTCGCACCGCAGTCCTTTTCGGTAATTGCCATCCGGCGAGGCTGAAAAATTGTTGCATAAAACCGACAAAATAATATTTCGGAATCAACAAAAATCAACATTGCGCCATTGATGAACTCGAAAAGTCTGGTACCTTTGTCGTATCTTGTCTATCCGGAACTCACGCAACAGGGAGGGTATCATGGAAAGAGAAGAAATCATTATCCTTGAAAACGGTGTGGATGAGCCGATAGAGCCCTTGATGTGGTGTTGCCATATGCTCTATACCGTGTTCAAAGGATAGGACCATGTAATCTCCGAATCGGAAAGGGGAGTCTGCTCCCCTTTTTTTATCGGCCATGCATCTTTCCAGATACGTCACATCTTTTCCCTGCCATGACAACCCGGAACGGGTACTCCTTTTTTCCACGAGGAGTCTTGCGAAGATTCTCGTGCCCGTGTCCCTGCTCCGCGCCATGGAAGAGGGAACCCTGTCACCTCGGGAAGAGGATATCCTCACCCGGAACGGCTTTCTCGTCGACGATGCCGAAGCGGAGCGTCTGGACATGCTCTCGGCCATCTCGCGGGCCGAGGGAAGGTGCGGCACGGTTTCTCTCATGGCGGTGATGAACCTTGACTGCAACCTGGCGTGCCGCTACTGCTATGAAGGTAAGCAGCGGGGAACGCATTACATGTCCCGTGAAACGGCCCATCTCCTTGTCGAATATGCGGAGAAAAACTGCCTGCAACGCGGCAAGAGCCTCGATGTGGACTTCTATGGCGGCGAGCCGCTTCTCAGCCTCGCCCTGATCCGGGAGATAGCGGGCCGCCTTCGAACGTGCGCGGACAACGTCGGCCGCGACTTTTCCTTTTCCCTGATTACCAACGGAACGCTTCTCACGGAAGCGACGGTGCGCGAACTTGCGGGCCTGGGACTGAAGAGGGCCAAGGTCACACTGGACGGTCCCCGCGAAAACCATGACGCCTACCGTCCCTCTGTGTCGGGCGCGGGAAGCTTCGACATCATCGTAGAGAATCTGCGAAATGTCTGCGACCTTATAGCTGTAGGCATCGGCGGCAATTATACGAGAGAAAACTATCGGGATTTCCCGCATCTCCTGGACTACCTGTGCGCCGAAGGCCTGACGCCGGACAGGATCTCCCATGTCATGTTCTCCCCCGTTGCCGAAACCTTGGGCGAACACCTCGTGCCGGAGTTTTCGGAGGGGTGCTCATCAACGGCCGAACCCTGGGTCATTGAAGCGAGTCTGTTTCTGAGGGAGGAGATATTGCGCAGGGGATTCTTTACGCCGAAGGTTTCCCCGGTTACCTGCATGATCGAGTATAGGGACAGCCTGGTGATTCACTATGACGGCACACTCTACAAGTGCCCGGCATTCATCGGCTGCGAAGGGTTCGACGTCGGGCGCCTGGATTCCGGTATCCGGGACTACGGCAAGACCCATAATCCCGACGTATGGAAGAATGATGCGTGTCTCGACTGTCCCTATCTCCCACTCTGTTTCGGCGGATGCAGGTTCCTGAAGGTGCTCCGCGACGGGGCCGTCGACGGCGTCGAATGCCGGAAGGCATACTTCGACGCTGCGCTTGAGGAACTTGTTCTGCAGGATATCCGCTACCCGCGAGAATTGACTTCCTCACCCCATTCCTGAGTGCCGTCACCATACCCCCGTAACACCCCGTATCCACACCATCAGCCCAGCCGGATTCAATCGGAAAGAATGCCGCTTGAAAATTTCTTCTTGACAGGACAAATGTATATCGGGTAACAGAATGAACGTTCATTCCGAAATTTGAGGTGCATCATGGCTAAGCCGGACAAGCGACACGAAATAATGCGCGCGGCGCTGGATCTGTTTGCCGAACAGGGTTTTCACGGGGCGCCCATGGCCCTTATTGCCGAACGGGCCGGGGTAGGCGCCGGGACCATCTACCGCTATTTTGAAAACAGGGACATACTCATCAAGGAGCTGTTCAACGAACTGGAGGCGGATATTCTTCCGTTCATCCTGGACGGATACAGCGACCAGGCGCCTTTCCGGGCGCGATTCATTCATCTCGGTTCGAGACTTCTGCGCTATTTCATCCAACACCCCCTCCATTTCCGCTACCTGGAGCAGTTCCACAACTCGCCCTACGGTGTCGCCCACCGGCGTGACAAGATCCTCGGCAATGAAGGGAAGTGCAACGTCTTCAAGGAACTGTTCGAACAGGGCTCGGCGCAACAGGTTCTCAAGGATCTTCCGCTGCCCATGCTGATTGCCCTTGCATTCGGACCTCTGCTGGGGGTGGCGCGGGACCACATACTTGGATTTGTCCGGTTGGATGAAGAGTTGATTATCAAAACCATAGAGGCATGTTGGGACACGGTGAAAAGGTAAAAATTCGGCTAATGGAATGAACGTTCATTCCTAATTCTTTTTCTGAGGTGTTTGTATGCATGGTTTTCGCGGTATCAATCTGATTATAGCATTCATTTGCCTGGCGGTATGTCTGTCTTCAAGCGGCTGCGGGAAAAAGCCGACCACGGCTTCGCAGAAAAGCGGCCCTTCCGAAGTCGGGGTGATAGTGGTGAAACCGCAGAGCGTGACTCTGACCACGGAACTGCCCGGCCGGACCTCGGCCCACCTGGTTGCCGAAGTGCGGCCCCAAGTGGGGGGGATCATAAAGAAGCGCCTCTTTACCGAAGGGAGCGATGTGAAGGCGGGGCAGGTGCTCTACCAGATCGATCCCGCTACCTACCAGGCCTCGTATGCCAGCGCCAAGGCAGCCCAGGCAAAGGCGGAAGCCAACCTGATCCCTGCCCGGCTCAAGGAGCAGAGGTTCCGTGACCTGGTGAAGATCAAGGCGGTGAGCCAGCAGGACTATGACGACGCCAATGCGGCGTTGAAACAGGCTGAAGCGGAGTTGGCTTCAAGCAAGGCAACCGTGGAGAGCGCCCGCATCAACCTGGCCTATACCCGTGTGACCGCCCCCATCTCCGGCCGCATCGGCCGTTCTTCCGTTACCGACGGCGCGCTGGTGACCGCCAGCCAGGCAAACGCGCTGGCCACCATCCAGCAACTCAGCTCAATGTATGTGGACGTCACCCAGTCCAGCGCCGAGATGTTAAAGCTGAAGCGGCACCTGGCCAGCGGCCTGTTGAAAAACGGCGGCGCTGCCCAGGCGCGGGTCAGGCTGCTCCTGGAAGACGGCAGCGCCTATCCTTTGCCGGGAACCCTGAAATTTTCCGAAGTGACCGTGGAACAGAGCACCGGTTCCATCACCGTGCGGGCGATATTTCCCAATCCGAAACAGACGCTCCTGCCGGGCATGTTCGTGCGGGCCGTCCTGGAAGAAGGGGTCAACGACCAGGCGATCCTGGTTCCCCAGCGGGGTGTTACCCGCAAGCCCGACGGCAATGCCGCGGTCATGGTGGTCGGCGCCGGGGACACGGTGGAACAGCGGGTCGTCAAGGTGGAGCGGACCATCGGCGACAACTGGCTGGTGAGCGAAGGGCTCAAAGGGGGTGACTGCGTGATCCTGGAAGGGATCCAGAAGGCCAAGCCGGGAACTCCCGTCAGGGTCGTGCCGTTCGGCAGCAAACCGACCGCGCCTTCCGTACCTGCCGCCCAAACGCCGGCGGTAAAAAAGTAAAGGAGTCCACCCATGCCCCGGTTTTTCATAAATCGCCCCATCTTCGCCTGGGTCATCGCCATCATGGTCATGCTGGCCGGCCTTCTTGCCATCAAGACGCTGCCGGTTTCCCAGTATCCGCCCATCGCGCCGCCGCAGATCACCATCAACGCCATCTATCCGGGGGCCTCGGCCCAGACGGTCCAGGATACGGTCACCCAGGTTATCGAGCAGAAGCTGAACGGCATCGACAACCTGATCTACATGTCCTCCACCAGCGACTCGGCCGGTACCGTGGCCATCAACCTGACCTTCAAGGCAGGAACCGACCCGAATATCGCCCAGGTGCAGGTGCAGAACAAGCTGCAGCTCGCCACGCCGCTCCTCCCCCAAGTCGTGCAGAAACAGGGGATCCAGGTGGTCAAGTCCACCAGGAACTTCCTGCTGATCATCGGGCTGGTGTCTGAGGACGGCTCCATGGACCGCCCCGCACTGACCGACTACATGGTGGCCAACGTCCAGGACATCATCAGCCGCACGGAAGGGGTCGGCGAGGTCACGGTGTTCGGCTCCCAGAATGCCATGCGGATCTGGCTGAACCCCACCAAGCTGAACAACTTCCACCTGACCACCAGCGACGTGATTTCAGCAATTCAGGCGCAGAACGCCCAAGTATCCGCCGGCCAGTTCGGGGGCAACCCGGCTACTCCGGGCCAACAGCTGAACGCCACCATCACGGCCCGGACACTTTTGCAGACAACCGATCAGTTTGAAGCCATTATCCTGAAAACTAACAGTGACGGCTCGACCGTGAAGCTGAAAGATGTGGCTGAATGTAAAATCGGCACCGAGAATTACGATATCGAGGCCCGCTACAAGGGAGCCCCCATGGGCGGCATGGCAATCCGGCTGGCGTCCGGAGCCAATGCCCTGGAGACGGGCGACCGGGTCAAGGCCAAGATGGAGGAGTTGTCCAGATACTTCCCTGCCGGCATGAAGGTGGTCTATCCGTACGACACCACCCCCTTTGTCAAGATCTCCATTGAAGAGGTGGTGGAGACCCTGGTGGAGGCGATCCTGCTGGTCTTTGTTATCATGTTCCTGTTCCTGCAGAACATCCGCGCCACCCTTATCCCCACCATCGCGGTTCCGGTGGTCCTTCTGGGCACCTTCGGCGTGCTGTCCGCCGCGGGTTTCTCCATCAACACCCTCACCATGTTCGCCCTGGTCATTGTCATCGGCCTTTTGGTGGACGACGCCATCGTGGTGGTGGAGAACGTGGAGCGCATCATGTCCGAGGAGGGGCTTTCGCCCCATGACGCAACCATCAAGTCCATGGGGCAGATCACCAGCGCCCTGTGGGGCATCGCCACCGTCCTGACCGCGGTCTTCCTTCCCATGGCCTTCTTCGGCGGCTCCACCGGCGTCATCTACCGCCAGTTCTCCATCACCATCATCTCCGCCATGATCCTCTCGGTATTCGTGGCCATGATCCTGACCCCGGCCCTGTGCGCCACCATCCTGAAGCCCATCGAGAAAGGGCGCCACTTCGGTGAAACGGGCTGGTTCAAGTGGTTCTTCCCCCACTTCAACAGGGGGTTCAACTTCGTCAGGTCGAAATATGAGGCTGTTGTCGGCCGCTCGTTCCGCAAACGGGTGCTGTACCTGGTCGCGTACGGCGCCATCGTCGTGTGCATGGTATTTCTATTTCTGCGCCTCCCAACCGCCTTCCTCCCCGATGAGGATCAAGGGTTTATCATCTGCCAGCTCCAGCTCCCGGCCGGGGCCACCCAGGAGCGGACCCTGCAGGTGATACGGCAGATAGAGGAACATTTTCTGGAAAAGGAAAAGAAGACGGTGGAGACCATCATTACCGTTGCCGGATTCAGTTTCGCAGGCCGGGGTCAGAACATGGGGGTGGCCTTTGTGAAGCTCAAAGACTGGAAGCTGCGCAGCGCCAAGGAGCTGAAGGCGCCGGCCGTGGCGGAGCGGGCCATGAAGGCGTTTTCCACGATTCGCGACGGGTTGGTCTTCGCCTTTTCACCACCGGCGGTGATCGAGCTGGGGCAGGCCAACGGTTTCGACTTCCAGTTGCAGGACCGGAGCGGCCTGGGACATGACAAGCTCATGGAGGCCCGCAACCAGTTGCTGGGCATGGCCATGAAAAACCCCAAGCTGACCGCGGTGCGGCCCAACGGCCAGGACGACTCGCCCCAGTTCAAGCTCGACATCGATGACGTGCGGGCAGGGGCGCAGGGGATCTCCCAGTCCGCCATCAATGATGTCCTCGCCACTGCCTGGGGCAGCTCCTACGTCAACGACTTCATCCAGAACGGCAGGGTGAAGAAGGTCTATCTCCAATCGGAACCCAAGTACCGCATGCTGCCCGAGGATATCAACAGCTGGTACGTGCGCAACAAAGACGGCGAGATGGTTCCGTTTTCGGCCTTTGCCACCGCCCACTGGCAGTACGGTTCCCCCCGCCTGGAGCGCTACAACGGCATTCCTTCGGTGGAGATCATGGGACAGGCAGCGCCCGGCGTGAGCACCGGCGAGGCCATGGCCGAGATGGAAAAGATGGCCGCTCAGCTTCCGACCGGGATAGGCTACGAGTGGACCGGACTTTCCTACGAGGAAAAACAGGCGGGCAAACAGGCCCCTGCCCTGTACGCCATCTCGATCCTGGTGGTGTTTCTCAGTGTGGCGGCATTGTACGAGAGCTGGACCATTCCCTTCGTCAATCTGCTGATGCTGCCCCTGGGCCTGGTAGGGGCGGTTACGGCGGTTAACCTGCGGATGCTGCCCAACGACGTCTACCTGCAGATAGGTCTCCTCACCACCGTGGGGCTTTCCACCAAGAACGCCATCCTGATCATCCAGTTCATCAAGGAGCAGATGCGCCAGGGCCACGAGCTGGTCGAGGCCACGCTGACGGCGATAAAGATCCGGTTTCGCCCGGTCATCATGACCTCGCTGGCCTTCTTCTTCGGTACCCTGCCGCTCGCCCTGACGCGCGGCGCCGGGGCCGCGGCCCAGAATGCAATAGGCACCGCCGTCACCGGCGGACTGCTCTCGGCCACCTTCATCGATCTGATCTTCATTCCGTTTTTCTTCGTACTGATATCACGGCTCTTTGGCAGAAAGCGGGCGGAGCAGCCTTCTCTGCAACCCGTTTCCACAGTCGGCGCCCCGGAGGTGAATTGAGATGAAACGAATGCTGCGAATCTTCTGCCTCCCGTTCGGGGTATTCATCTGTCTGTCCGGCTGCACCATGGCGCCGAAATATACCCGGCCCGAGGCTCCCGTCCCGTCTGCCTGGCCGCGGGGACCGGCGTATAAGGAGGCGGATGGAGCATCGCCCGCCAAGGCGGTTGCCGATGTTCCCTGGCAGGAATTTTTCGTCGACGCCAACCTGCGGAAGCTGATAACTCTTGCCCTGGAGAACAATCGCGACCTCCGTGTCGCCGTCCTCAATATCCAGAAATCCCGTGCCCAGTATCAAATCAAGCGCGCCGATCTCTTCCCGAAGGTGGACGCCGAAGGTTCCGCAACCTACCAGCGTCTGGCCGAAGACTTTTCCGGCCTCGGCATCCCCATGGACATCCATCAGTACAATGTGGGACTCGGCATGAGCTCCTACGAACTTGACCTGTTCGGCAGGGTGCGGAGCCTCAAGGACCAGGCCCTGGAGCAGTATTTCGCCACATCCCAGGCGCGGCGCGCCACCCAGCTCAGTCTGGTGGCCGAAGTGGCGTCCAATTACCTGACCCTGGCCGCGGATCGCGAGCGGCTGAAGCTGGCCAAAGAAACCCTGGAGAGCCAGGAGACATCGTATCGGCTCATCCGCAGCCGCTACGAGGCCGGCATCTCGTCAGCCCTCGATCTCAACCAGGCCCGCACCAGCGTGGAATCGGCGCGGGTGGACATCGCCCGTTATACCACGCTCGCGGCCCAGGACGAGAACGCCCTGAACCTGGTGGTCGGTTCCCCGGTTCCGGCCGAACTCTTGCCCGCGGCGCTATCCGATACCCTTACCGCTCTGAAGGACCTCCCACCGGACCTGCCGTCCGACGTGCTGCTGCGCCGCCCGGACATTCTACAGTCCGAGCACCTCCTCAAGGGGGCCAACGCCAATATCGGCGCGGCGCGGGCGGCGTTCTTCCCCCGCATCACCCTGGTATCGTCCGTTGGTCTGGGAAGTGACGACCTGGGCGGACTCTTCAAGTCCGGCGCCTTTGTCTACAAAGTCATGCCGCAGATCTCCATTCCCATCTTCCAGGGAGGGGCCAACCGGGCCAACCTGGAAGCGGCCGAGGCGGATCGCGACATTGCGGTGGCCCAGTACGAAAGGGCCATCCAGACCGCCTTCAAGGAGGTGGCCGACGCCCTTGCCCAGCGGGGCACCATCGATGACCAGGTCAAGGCGCAGCAGTCCCTCACCGACGCCACCGCCGAGAGTTACCGACTCTCCAAGGCGCGGTACGACAAGGGTGTCGATAACTACCTGAGTGTTCTCGATTCACAGCGTTCCCTGTACAGCGCCCAGCAGAGCCTGATTACGGTCCGTCTCTCCCGGCTGAACAATCTGGTGACGCTGTACAAGGTTCTCGGCGGCGGGGATACGTAAACGCGGAGGTATGCGGAGAAGGAGGGGTCATGTCGGAAAATCTGATAATCACAATCTCCCGCCAGATGGGGAGCGGCGGGTCGGAAGTCGGCTATCGGCTCGCGAAGACCCTGGGGATCAGCTACATCGATCGCGAAATCCTTACCAGAACCGCCGGGATTCTGGAGGAAAAGGAGCAGGCGCTGGCCGATCGGATGGAACGGGTATCCGGTTTCTGGGAAGAAGTGGCGGGTTGTTTCAGTCTGGGCAGCCCGGAGACCAGCTATGCCCCGCCGCCGATCAGGTTTATCTCCGATACCAGGCTGTTCGAGGTCAAGAGCATGGTTATCAGAGAGGTTGCAAAGAACTGCAGCGCGGTCATCGTCGGCCATGCCGGCTTCCATATCCTCAGGGGCCATCCGCGCATCGTCAACATCTTTATCCACGCTGATCCTTCATTTCGAGCCAGGCGCGTAATGGAGCAGTATTCCGTCCCAACGTTCAAAAATGCCATGGACATGATTCTGGATTCGGACAGAGAACGAGGAAAGCTGATTGCCAAGGTGACCGGCAAGGAATGGAGTGACGCCTGCAATTTCGATCTCTCCTTCGATATCGGCAAAGCAGGTCAGGATGCGGCATTCGAACTGGCATTTCGCTTTATCAGGGAAGCGGACAGGTGTATGTCCTCTCCTACCGGTTCGGAGGAGTGCGCGCGGGAAAGGTAAAGGTTGATGCTTGTCCGAATGCATTCACATGCGTTTTTCGGGATGGGACGCACTATCGGCAAGGTATCTCATCGCTCGACGAAGCCGCTGTCGGAAGATTTTACACTGTCGAGACCGGTGCTCCCTGATAAATATTTTGTCACGAAATATCAGATGGTTACATGTGCGGAGAAAGGTGGTATCAAATTTGCTGAATATATGAAATGAAAGGCTAATTGCGGCTGCAGAATATGTTTCATATGGGTTTTGTGAAGGAGAGTCCCATATGAGAAGGATTCCCGTTCTTTTCAGTGACAACTACATAAAGATTGTGTCCGGCATCGAACTTGATCGGTTGCTGGTTGCGGACAGGGTCACGGCTTTCCGCCGTTCGACAGGATGGGTCATCGTAGGAAAGGATCCTATGCGGGGGAATGGTGGCGCGTATACGGGTCCGGAGAGAAGACAACAAGCCGGAAAAAGATGCGGTGGGCGTTTTTGTCTGACGTGCGAACACCTGGTTGAGGGCAAATGCCATTACACGACTCTTGCCGGAACGTTTGATGAAAGCTGAGGCAACGCGAATGCATTCTCCCGTAATCCGTGACGCCTTCACACCTTCGCGGATTTGATCATGTCGGGCTGGAAAGAAGGCCTGGTTCGCTTACCATGAAAACGATCTGTATCATCTGCAAGAAACTTATTTGTGAAACCGACGACGAGCCGGACCTCGTATCGCACGGGATACATGAATCTTGCTGTGAAGAGTTTTACAATCGGGAGATTGAACAACACCCTGCCCGGAACGACGAAACTCCATGCCTTCCCGAACCTCGAAAAACCGGCAAACTCTAAGGTCCTTGCAAGAGTCAAAGGCCGTTGTCCCCTCTGTAAGGCTCCATTAGATCGACAGTTGTCAATTCCAGGCCTCCTCCCGTTGTTCCACCATTTTAATAAGCGTATCGACTGCAACGCAAGCCTTGCCCCAGCAAATCTTTTCCTGGTCGCCCTTGAGTTCATTCACAGTTTGGTGAAGCGCCTCAGAGATAACTTCCAGTTCTACAATCAGATTTTCTTTGCTCATCGCTTCCTCCCTGTCTCACCATGTCAATCGGCGGGGAAAGCTTACCCACCATAGACGTCAAAATCGATCGATGAAGTTGCTGTAAATAAATTTTACACCGCTGATATCAAAACAGAAATGGTCATTTTTTACTTCTTGAAAAATTGTCATTTTAATGAGAAAGTAAACTCTATAAGAGGTACTTGATAAGACAGAACCGCATACGTTAGGTCCGTTTGTTCCTGGCATTCAAAGAGGTTGGACAAGAAAGGAAGGCCCCTATGCATGGAATACCGTTACTCTTCAGCGACAATCACTATAAGGTCGTGTCGGGCATTGAGCTGGATCAGTTGTTGATGTTGGATCGTGTTAAGGCTTTCCGCCGTTCAACGGGTTGGGTAATAATCGGCGAAGATCCATTACGTGGTGCAGGTGGTGAGTATGCCGGTCCCGAAAGAAGGAGAAAAATCGGAAGAATATGCGGCACTGGTTCAAGAATTGTATCTCAACAGACGTTGGTTCAAAAAACACGCTTGTGTCTGACCTGCGTTAATCTGGTTGACGGAAAATGTCTCGGCAAGATTCTTCCCGGCTCCTCAGAAAAATGCTGATTTCTCAGTCCATCACTAATACTCCGTTTGTTACTTGGAAAATGCGTATTTCTACGGGTTTTATGGGTATTTGATAGTGCTGAAAAATACTTGAAAACCCATCAAACTCTAATGGTCTTGTAGAGAAAGTTTTTGAATTTAAAGAATTTTTTTCGTTCGGCGGCGTCTTTCTGGATGTCCCCGGTCGCTGCTTTCAGGTGCCGGGCGATCTGTGGCATGGTGCGGCCCGCGGTAATCCGTGACCGCTCGATGATACGTCCGACCACGTCCCGGGAGATACGGTTTTTCGAGTAGGGCTCATAGACCGCCTCCCAGAAATCCTTCCCCCCGTCTATCTCCGCCAGTATCTCTTCCGCAAGCTGGTCCTGCAGTCTTGTCTGAGTGCTTTCTTTCTGATCCTGGTTGCCGTCCAGGATTGCGCGATGAATATCATCCTCGGTGATCATTGCTCCTTTGCGGAAGAAAAGGGCCCGCAGCAGAATGCTGCGCAGTTCGCGGATATTTCCTTCATACCTGTGGTTGACCAGCATCGCCTTTGCCCCCTCGGTCAGCGCAGGGGCATCATCCTGTGAGTCGTCCGTGCCGCGGTAGGTACGGTAGAGCTTGCCCAGGAAGTGCGTCGCGAGATCCGTGATGTCTTCGCGTCGCTCGCTCAGGGAGGGGATGCGGACGGACAGCTCTGAAAGGCGGTGATAGAGGTCTTCGCGGAAACGTCCCGCCGCGATTTCCTCCTGAAGGTTCTTGTTGGTGGCTGCCACAAGGAGTACCCGTCCGTACCGTTCATGGCTTTCGCCGAGGCGGATGAAGCCGCCGTTGTCCAGAAAACGGAGCAACTGCACCTGGGTTTTGGGGTCTGCGTCGCCTATTTCATCGAGAAAGACGATCCCTCCATGGGCCTCTTCCAGGATACCCTTCCGGTCGCTGTAGGCTCCGGTGAACGCCCCTTTCTTGTGGCCGAAAAGCTCGGAGTAGGTGAGTTCTCCGCTGTAGGCGGCAATGTTCGTCTTCTTGACGGGGAGCTCTCCCGCCGGATTCACCCGCTCCCGGTACATCTCGTTCAGCTTGTTGTACAGGTTGTTGAAGAAGAATTCCTTTCCAGACCCCGTCTGCCCGATTACCAGGATGGAGGGCAGGCCGAGGGTCGCCTCCTGCAGGACATTCGTGCTCCAGAAGGAAATGCGGTTGAAAAGGGGAACGGACACGGTTGTTATGAAGTCCACCACCTCCTGTGCCTTGCGGCTGTTGCCGATGATGTTCCCGAGACGGTACGAGGAGACATGGGGGTCCTTGTAGGCAACGTCCTGCGTCAGGCGCGCGACCTGGCTCTGGAGAGTCTCTATCTGCTGAATATCCGAGATGTGACGTGATGTGAGGCTCTCGATGATCTGAAGGATGCGCTTGTGCTCTTCAGTGAAATAGCCCTGCTTCAGGGAGTTGAGACAGATCACCCCCAGGACCACGTCGTCGCAGATGATGGGCGTGGCGATTTCGCTCTTGATGAGTTCGCTGGTGGAATAGTGGAATCCGCCGTCGCGGGCCTCCTCTTCCACATCGGCGATAATCTTCGGCTGCTTCGACCAGGCCACGTACCCGGTCAGGCTCCTCTCTTCAGGCGGCAATTCGGGTCCGCCGATGCGGAAGGGAGGAATCTTCTTCTTCAACCACTCTTTGTTTTTGGCGCCGACGATGGCGCCCGCGTCGTCTTCCACAACCAGCCACTTTTCCACGTCGCGCTCCTGGACCACAGCGATACTGCCGGTATCGGCGCCGATAAGCCTGGTTGCCTTGGACAGGACTTTTGCGAGAAATGGCTGGAGCTGTTCATTATGCTCCTGGAGGAGGTCGGTGATCTCCGCCAGCACGCGAATCTCCAGGTGTTCATCCCCTATCTCCCGAATGACCCTCTCCACCATCTCCGCATGGGTCTGGAGGATGCCGGTCTCGAATTCGGAGAAGTGGTAATTCTCCCGCGAGTAGTAATTAATCAGACAGATGACCTTGCGCGTCTCCGGTTCGTAGCGGGGGACCATGTAGAGGGAGCGGAGGGACATCTTTTCGGTCAGTGCCCGCTTCTGGAGGAACTGCTGGGTCAGATCGGGGATGAAGACCGGCTTCAGAAGCTGTTCGTCGTCGATGCAGCCGTCGTCACCGACGAATTTCGCGACCAGGGAGCGCCCCCTTCCCAGTCTGATGGAACCCAGATCATCATAGAGGGCCTTGAGCCTGGGATCCGCGGAATAGCTGGCAAGGACTTCCATTCTTGTTTTTCCGTGGCTTCCGATGGTCGGCACGAGCACCGAGGCCAGGGACAGGCGGTCGATGAGCCGGACCGCCGACTTCACCATGAAAGCCGCCGCCTCCCGTTTCTTGTATTCCTCCACCTGGCGGGTCAGGAGAATCTGCTGATGGTACTTCCGCGCCTGATCCATGCTGGGGGCGATGGCGTCCAGAAATTCGGCAAGGAGCTCCTTGCTCTGGTCCGGCATTGTTTCTCCCATCGTATCGCGGTCCACGCACATGACGCCTATGGATCGCACCTGATTAACGATGGGGAGGAGGCAGGTCGCGGCGATGGAGCAGGTTTCGGTGAGCTTCACGTCCAGCGGCAGGCAGAGCTTGCGGGCATCCGTAAGTTCGACGGGAGACTGGGTTGCGAATACCGTTGAGACAAGAGCGTGATGGGAGACGATGGGGAACGGCGTATTCCGGATCTCTTCCGCGAAGGGACCGGAGACATAAACACAGGAGAGAGTCCCTCCGGTAAGGTCCTCCAGGTAGATCCGTATCCGCTCCCGACCGGACACGAGTCGTATCCCTTCGGCCGCGGTGAAAAGGATTTCTTCAAGGTTTTCCTTGCCGTATCTTCCTATTTTTTCCTGAAGCCTGAGAAGGTCGTCTCTGAGAGGTTCCATGGATTTCTCCCGGTGCGGTCCCGTGTTCGGGGGGGGGGTGTGCCTGAATACGGGATGAATTTGTGTACTCATTATACACGGCACAGGTATCTTAGGGGGAAAGGGGAGGGAAAGTCAAGGATTGTGGCGGTGAGCTCCGTAACGGAAAAGAGAAACGGAAGGCTACGGGGAAGGGGAGGTTTTTCAGGATTGTCCCTTGCGGATACGGGAGAGTTCCTGCTCGCTGATTTTGTTCACCTCACAGTATTCCCGCTCCAGTTCCTCCACGAAGAACCGGTCGAGGCCGGAATTTTCCAGGAAGTCCTCGCGGAGCGCGACGTTTCTCTCGCTGATGATCGTGGGAAGGATGGTGTGCAGGTAAACGGCTTCTTTCTTGATGGTAAGGATGGCCTCCTGAAACAGGTCGTCCGGTATATCGCCTGTCAGGAGCTTCTTGGCCCGGAGAACGTCGGTGACCTCCTGCTTCAGCTCTTTTTGGTGCTCCTGCGTCGTGTAGCGGGAGTAGAAATTCCTGATGTGTTCCCGGACGTGGCTTCTCAGGAGCAGGAAGAGGCTCTCCTCCTGGTCGATGGCGAGGAGTTGCCCCAGGAGCGCCTGCGTGCTCATCCGGTTCTCCTCAATCTGTTTCAGCCCAGCGATGAGAGTCACTATCTTGTTTCTACCGTATTTTCCCAGGTAGCGGTTGGCAAAAAGCCCGGAGATGAAGAGCTCCTCAAACAGGCCGTTGTGCAGGGAGTCAAACTCCCGCTTGTTGCCGAGGAAGCTCCGGATCATCTCTTCGGTAATGCGCACGTTTTCCATGAAAGCTATCTTGCTGATGGTGGAAGACGTTGAGTCGAACCTGTCGAAATAGGTGATGATGGATGAAAATTCCTCCAGGAGCGCCAGATCGGCGCCGTCGCGAATCCTCTCGTCGCAGCTCCTGCCTGCGTCAAGAAGGATCTCTTCGAAGGCGTGCTCGCGGTTTTCCGTGGCCCGCTTCTTCGCGTGGAGGAGCTTCAGCATGTCTTCCCGGTTGATCCTGTTGTCGATGTTACGTTCCCGCAGGAAGAGCCCTTCCAGGATCTGGCGGACTTCCGCCAGATAGGCGTGCTCTTCCGGGTCCACCACGATCCATTTGTCGTTTTTCAGGAGTTCGTCAAGCGGGTAAAAGAGGGCGTCCGGGATCTTTGAGCGAACGGCAAGGGTTTTAAGGCGTGTGAGACGGGCGTTCTCCATTCTGCTTATCTTGCCCCTGCCGTAGCAGGAGACGAGAATGTTCCTGTAGCCGTCCACAATGGATTTGTTGTCCCGGTGTTTGTACATCACGTCCACCCGGATGCGCTCCTGCTGGTAGTTGTCGATTCGGAGGGTTTCCGCGAGGACCGTCAACCTGACGAAATCCTCATCCGCAATCTTCTTGCTGGCATAGTAGAGACTTCTGAACAAGTCCCGGTACTCGCGGTGTTTCCGGTCGATAAGCTTGATGAGAAAGAGCTGGGCCTTCGGGTCTTCGAGGAGGGACAGGATTTCCTCGATGATAGAGTTGTCGTCTTCCTTTCCCACGGAAAAAGAGCGTTTGACCGCCTTTCCCATGAGTCGCACCAGTTCCTTCTGTTGGCGCTTCAGGGGGCCGCTGAAACGGGCCGAGTTTATGAAGAAGAAATAATTGCAGACCGCATTTCCGTCGAAGAAGATTTTGTCGTAGCTCAGGGTGCCTTCGGTCCTGTCGGTGAACTGAAGTCTTCCGTCGTTCTCTCCGTAGTGGGCGCCATAGATGGTGAGGCGGTTCAGGACGTCACCCTTTGCCAGGTCTGCGAGAGGCTGATCGATGCCGAACATGTACTCGCAGAAGGAGCCGCCGTTTCCCCGGTGGCTGATTCCGTCACTGCCTATGACAAATTCGTTGCCGGGGGAAAAGAGTCGGACTTCGTCATGCCCTCCGTCACCGAAACTATACGAGAAACGCTCGCAGACATCAGCTCCTGCCAGAAAAACATAATATTCGATATTTTTTTCTGTAACACCGTGCAGGCGTATGTCTTTCCGCATCGCGTCCTTCCGTGTGATCTCTCGTCGTAACCGTATCCCTGTTCAGCGGTCGAAATACTTTTATTCAAGTATCATGCCGTCGTATGCGAATTCGACTCCCGGCGTGAGTCGGCTCTCATCCTTGTGAGCTACTTCGTGTGTCAGGTGTGTCAGAATTGTTCTTTGCGGCCGTAACTGTTCCGTTATCTTGAGAGCCCCTTCGATGTTGAAGTGGTTCGGGTGCGGCGTGTAGCGGAGGGCGTCAAGAATCAGGATGTCCAGACCGGAGAGGAGCGCCATGGATGTCTCCGGGATACGGCTGCAGTCGGTGAGATAGGCCGCGTCGCCGATACGGTACCCTGTGGCGCGGGAGCAGCCGTGGATAAGGGGTACGGATTGTATCGTGAGGCCGAACAGCTGAAACCGTCCCGACACCGTGTGCGGTTCCAGAAGCGGCGCGTACCCTCCGCCGCCCGATCCGGTAAAGATATAGGAGAAGTGGCGGGAAAGGTGATCGATGGTTTCACCGGACCCGTAACAGGGAATGGCGCGCTTGTGGATCAGATGGTATCCCCGCAGGTCGTCGATCCCGTTCACATGATCCGCATGAGTATGCGTATAGAGCACGGCGTCGAGATGGGGTACCTTCTCCCGGAGCATCTGCCGTCGAAGGTCGGGAGAGGTATCGATGAGGATGTATTTCCCCGAGATTTCTATGAGGAGGGAAGCGCGCGTCCGGGAGTCCTTCGGATCCGGTGAGGTGCAGACCGGACATCGGCATCCGACCATGGGCACTCCGGTCGAGGTTCCACTGCCGAGAATTGTCATCTTCATGCAGGCGCTCCCTGGGTGTCAGATTTCCGACTCAACCCCGAAGAGCTCTTTCCGCACCTTTTTCAGGTAGTCGAGAGCCGGTGCGTAATCACCATAGAGAAAAAGCTTGCTGCGATCGGTGGGTGCCAGATCCTTCACCCGACTTCCGTATTTTTCCTTGAGGAGGAGCGCCACCTGCTCGTACCTGTCAAAAGCTTCATATTTTACGGGCTCGCTCCAGATAACGGTTTCCCCGACTTGAATCCTGGTCTCCGCACCTTCCTGGTCCCACACGAGTCGGAGGACGTCCCCCTCCAGTTCCGGGAGCTGATCGACGGAACAAAGGCACTTTTCGCGATAGACTTTCTCCTGCTCTTCCCTTTCTTCCAGGGCCTTCAGCTGTTCTTCGGTCAGCTCTTCCCGCGAAGCTCCGCAGCCTTTCTCGGGAGGAAAGATGATCAGATCAAGAAATCCGGAGCACTCGGGGCAGCATAATTCCAGGAACATCTCACGATACATCCTTCCTCGGCCGGTATCCCTGGCGATGCCGTGCCATGCGCATTCCCCGCAGGTGTACTCCTTCTCCAGCCATTTTTCGAAATAGATTGTCATGTGCTTCTCCTTATCCAAACTCCACGTCAAGGCATGGTTCTTTTCCCGATAGAAAGTCTCGGTTGCGGCCTCTCCTCCGTGCATGATTCACAAGAAAGGCCTGCAATATTCATTGTAGGCCAGCATGCATGCATATGTACCACAGCAGCGTTGGCGCGTCCAAGAAAAATCGTTTGCGGCCGGATACCGGCCCATGACCGGAAGAGGACGGCAGGAGGCGTGAAAAGGAGAAGACCCCGCGCAGCACGGGGTCTTCACAATGGAGAAACCTTATTCGGCGCCGTATCCAGGTGTATGCCGGAGCAAGGTTGTGATGAACATACGGCACGTGATGGCCGGTGCCGGGATGAGTGAGCGCATGAGCGGGATCGACAGCCGCGGGGCAGTTACGCTTCGTCCTCCGGAATCGTACCGTCCGGGGTCATCTTGTCTATTACGCCGGGAAGAAAGTCGGCAAGCTTACTGCTCAGCTCCTCCGACGGTATCCCGAATTTCTCCGCCAGATTCCTGATTGTATCGCTTCCGAGCGCCTCCTGAATCTGATCCGCGGAAATGGGCTGGTTTTCCCCCGTCCCGATCCACGAGGAGATGATGCCGCCGAGTCCTTTTTGCTGAAACGATTGCACCAGGCCCGCCAGCCCCCCGGATTCTCTGCCTGCCAGCATTCCGATGATTCCCCCCAAGGGTCCGGACTGATCTCCCGCATCGCCACCAATCAAGCCGGCTGCCTTACCGACAATCTCATCTATGAGTCCCATAGTGTCCCCCTCGTGTTCAAATGCTTCTTTTCGGGCCGGGCTCCAACGCTCTTACTTGGTTTTCACCTTCGACTCCCGATATCCTGCCTTAACGGCCTCTGCTTCCGGCATATAACTGCCCTGCTTGGTCTTGCCGTACCAGCGGTCACCCGGTTTGTGGTAGACTTTCGTTTCCTTGTTGACCCAGACCATGTTTTTCCCGGCCGGCGGAGGCGTTACCGGAACCGTCTTCACGGTCTTGCCCGGGACGGTTGCCGGCGGCGCCTTGGGCGCTTTGGGGAGAGGAGGAACCGGGGTCGTCTGCGGGAGCTCCTTCTTGGCGGCGGCCGGAACGGCGCCCACGCTCACGAGCGGCGTGATCGTGCCGAGGGTTTTGGCCGGAACTCCCGCCTTTGCAAGGTCGGCAGCGGAGGCGTATGGCCGACCGGCGATGATTTTCTTCGCCATCGCCGGACCGATGCCGGGAAGCTTTTCCAGTTCCGCCTGGGACGCGGAATTCACGTCAATCTTTGCCGCCGGAGCTATCTGTTTCGCAACGGGTTTAACAACCGCCTTGGCCGGTTGAGATGTGGCCGCCGTTTGCGCATGACAGACAGCGCCCAGAAACACCATCATCATCCCGGCAGAAAATGCCCTCACCAGTTTCATGCTCCCCTCCTTGTTCCGCTTTTTTTAAGTTATTGTTTCTAAACTACTATCAATATGCTATCGGATGTCAAGGTTCTCGTTTCTTATTTGTTGGGTCGGACGGCCGCCGTTCACAAACCCTCCTCATCCTGTACACTTCGCTTCATGAAACGCGGCATGCCACGCTTTCCACAAAGGACGACACGGCACCGACCCGTAGGGAAAGAAGCCGTTGACACGGTCTCCCCTACCGGTGTAGAAATCGCGTATCATTCAACGGAAAGAACGCGCAGGGAGAAAAGTCATGCTGCTCATGAGAGAAAGAGACGATATTACTTTTTTCGGCAGGAAGCTGCTTGCCGCGGGGCTTACAACCGGCACGGGCGGCAATCTGAGTATCTTGAGCCATGGTGACGGGCTCATTGCCATCAGCCCGAGCGGCGTCGAATACGAGGAGATGACGCCCGCCGACGTGCCGGTGGTGGATTTCTCGGGGGTCACGGTGGAGGGGAGCCGCAAGCCGTCCAGCGAACTCGACTTTCACCGTGCCCTGTACCGGAGACGCGCCGACATCCGGGCGGTGGTTCATACACACTCGGTTTATGCCACGACCATGGCGTGCCTCAACTGGGAGATCCCGGCGGTGCACTACCTTGTCGCATTCTCGGGACACAAGGTACCCCTTGCGCCTTACGCCACCTTCGGGACCCCGGAACTGGCCGCGAACGTCGCCGAATCCATCGGCGACTTCAATGCCGTCCTGCTCGCAAACCACGGGCTGGTGGCCGTTGGGGAGAACCTGGCGACCGCCTTTGCTGTTGCCGAGGAGATCGAACTGGTGGCCCGCATCTACTACCAGGCGAAATGCATCGGCGATCCGGTCATCCTGCCGGACGGAGAGATGTCGCGGGTCGTTGAGAAGTTCGTCTCCTACGGCAGGGAAGGGGAGAAGAAATCAACGGAGAAAGGGGGGGGAAACTCGTAATCTGCCGGAGTCGCGGACCGGTCTACAACCAGCCCTTTTTCTTGAAAATGTAGATTGGCAGGACAGCGGAAATGATGATCATCCCCAGGGCCACCGGGTAGCCGTACTGCCATTCCAGTTCGGGGAGGAACCTGAAGTTCATGCCGTAGATGCTGGCAATGAGGGTCGGCGGCAGGAAGATCACCGACATGACGGTGAAGATTTTGATGACCTTGTTCTGTTCCATGCTCAGGTGGTTGAGAAAGAGGTTCTGCAGGTAGTCGAGGCGTTCGAAATTGAAGTTTGCCGAGGTGATAAGGGAGTTCACGTCCTTCATCATCATGGAAAGTTCCCTCTTCTGGTTTTCCGGAATGATGGCGCTCTTCAGGAGCGATGAGATGACGCGGTGCTTGTCGGTCAGGTTCTCGCGGAAAGTGATGTTGATATCCTCGTAGGAAGTGATATATTCCAGGAACTCGCTGGGCTGGTCAAAGGATTGTGGGTCTTTCCGGCCGATGGAGACGATCTGTTTCGACAGGTTTTCTATGAGGTCGGCGTCGATGTCGACCCGCATGGCGAGAATACCGGAAAGCACGTCGGCGCCGTTGTGGAAGGCGCGCGGCGTGAGCCGCAGCTTGCGGGAGAATTCCGTGAAGATGCGAAGCTCGCTGAACCGTATGGTTGTCAGGTAGTGGCCTTTCAGGATGAAGGATACCGTCTCGTTGCTGTACTGACCCTCCTCTTTCACAAGGAATGAGGTGTTGATCCAGATGCCGCTCTCGTCCTCCCAGTAGCGGGAACTGTACTCGATCTCTTCCGACTCCTGGCGGGTCGGGAGTTCCAGCTTCAGGGACCTTTCAACGGCAATGCTTTCTTCCGGCGTGGGGGAGACCATTTCGAGCCAGACCAGGGAGGATGTATCGATGGTTTCCAGGTGGTCGAGCTCAATGGTGAGCGCCTTGATGGTATCTTCCGACCGCAGGTATGCCTTGATCATGATTGATTTCCGCCCGGTTTGAGTAACGTATGCGGCACTATTCCCGGTGAAGGGGGCGTCCCTTCGAGGCACGGCCGAGTCTCCAGTGAGAGTAACCAAGGCGATGCAAAACGTCAAGATGAAAGAAAGATCGGGACCGGTGCTGACATCATTTCGGAATGATTCGCTTTTTTTCATCCCGGTATCGTTCCTTCGCGAATAGGGCGCCCCCGACCTGACGGGCTGTCGACTATTTCGCCCGGAACCTTTATCTCGACCTTGCAATATGGTTTTTCTATCCTAGACTGGGACAAGATCGCCTCCCGTACAGATGAAATCCGTGATAACGGTTATTCCCCGCCAGGGAAAGGCGGCAAGAGGGAAAGGAGAAGGTAATGGCTTCATTGGAGGGAAAGAAAGCCCCGGGTTTCGAACTGGACGGCAGCGACGGGGCGAGGCATGCCTTGCGGGATTACGCGGGCACGATCGTTGTCATCTACTTCTATCCCAAGGACAATACGCCGGGCTGCACCAAAGAAGCATGCGGTTTCCGGGCTGTGCACCGGAATCTGCTGGATATGGGCGTGGTACTGCTGGGGGTGAGCAAGGACAGCCTGAAGTCGCATGATAAATTTATCCGGGACTTCGGCCTCCCCTTCGTGCTCCTCTCCGATCCGGACGCCGGCATGATGAAGGAGTACGGGGCCTTCGGGGAAAAGGTTATGTATGGCAAGAAGACCATGGGAACAATCCGTTCCACGGTGATTGTCGGTCCCGACGGCACGGTGCTCAAGCATTGGCAAGCGGTGAAAAAGGCCGAAGAGCATCCGGCGGAAGTCCTGGCCTGGCTGCAGGACAGGTAGGCCTGTTCGCGACCTGAAGCGCCGGGACACTTTCATGACTATCTTCCTCTGGATTCTTTCCGTCACCCTCGTCGCGGCCGGCTTCGCAGGCACGGTCCTGCCTGCCCTGCCGGGCGTGCCGCTGGTATTTTTCGGACTGGTCACGGCATCCTGGATTGATGGATTCCAGAGGGTCGGTTGGCCGGTGCTGGTTGTCCTGGCCTTGCTGACGGGCGCTTCGCTGCTGATCGACCTGCTGATTTCCGCCAAGGGGGCGCAGAAGATGGGCGCCGGCCGTGCCGCCGTTCTGGGTGCGCTGCTGGGAACGGTCGTCGGACTGTTTTTCGGACTCCCGGGCTTGCTTCTCGGCCCCTTTGTCGGCGCTTTTGCCGGAGAATATCTCGTCCGGAGGGATCTTGCCCGCGCGGGGAAAGCGGGTTTCGGTACGTGGCTCGGGCTCCTGGGAGGGATAGTGGTAAAGCTGGCGTTGAGCGTCGCCATGGTGGGTCTATTCCTGGTCGCCTACTTTTTGTAAGTTGCTGGTACATTTATCACCTGTCAGGAGGCAGCATGTTCAAGGAAGATCGTGATACGCCCCGCTTTCAGTGGAAAGATTTAGGCGACATCGAGGCAGGGAGGCCGAATCTGGGCAGCACCACCAGTGTTGCCGTCTATCGGCTGATGCAGTATACTTTGCGCGATATCCTGATTGCCAGGTATGATCCCGACACCGCCAGTGAGATTCTGCGGGAAGCCGGAAAACTGGCAGGCACGGAGTTCTGCCGCAACATTCTGAAGAAGGATCTGGATTTCAACGGCTTCTTTGCTGATCTCCAGTCACAGTTGAAGGTGTTCGGTGTGGGCATCATGAGGATGGAGAAGAGCGATCTTGCCGGTCTCGAGTTCGTGATGACCGTTTCGGAAGACCTGGATTGCTCCGGTCTCCCGCTGTTCGAAGAAACGGTCTGCGAATATGACGAGGGATTCATCGCAGGAGTTCTTACGGTATATACCGGCAAGGAATTCCTGGTCAGGGAGATCGATTGCTGGGCGAGCGGGGAGCGGACCTGCCGGTTCACCGCCAGGGCAATTGACAGGGAAGCCGCATGAACGAACGGGATAGTCATCTGCTCCGGGAACTGGCGCAGGAGGTTGAGCGGGTGGCGCGAGGCGATTTTTCGCCTGTTCGCCTTTCCACCGTTCCCTCTCCGGAGGTTGCCGCTCTGGCTGATGAGATCTCCATGCTCTCCGATTCGCTGGCTGAAACCCGCGAATTCATTTTTGCCCTGTCCCAGGGACGCCTTGACGTGGATCCCCCGCCGCGCAACCGGTTGATTGCCCCTTTCAAGCAGCTGCAGGCCAATCTGAGGCACCTGACCTGGCAGACCCAGCAGATAGCCGCCGGTGATCTGAACCAGCGGGTCGATTTCATGGGCGAGTTTTCCGTTGCCTTCAACAGCCTGATTCAGTCGTTGCTGGAGAAGCGTTTGGCGGAGGAGAAGCTCCGCTACCTGAGCAATCACGATCCCCTAACCGATCTGTACAACCGCGGATACTTCACTGAGGAGTTGGAGCGGGTTGAACGGGGGAGGCGCTTTCCCGTCAGTATCATGATGGCGGATCTGGATGGGCTGAAGGGGGTGAACGACACTCTGGGGCATGCCGCGGGTGATCGGCTTATCCGTCAGGCGGCCCAGCTTATCCGTCATGCCGTTCGGGGAGACGATGTGGTCGCGCGCATGGGCGGTGACGAATTCGCGGTTATCCTGCCGAATACCGATGCCGATACCGCCTCGAAGGTGTGCGACCGTATCCGGAAAGGCGAGGCGGCCTTTAATCTGGAATCCAGCAGCTACGTTATCGGGATATCCATTGGTATCGACACCGTTGACCGGGGAGGCTCGTTGACGGAAGCTCTGAAGCGTGCCGACGAGAACATGTACCGGGAGAAATTCGCACGAAAGAAAAAGCAGGAATCCGCGGGGAGGCCGGACAGTTGAGTCGTGCCGTGAAGTCGTATCGGCGCCGGAGGGTTGCTTCCGGCGCCGAGTGCTGATGAACAGCGGGATTCGGTGAATGTTCTGGCTACCGGGAGGTGGTTGATGATATAGTAACGACACCGTGACAATTTCCACATAGTCTGGCAGGGCACTTTACCAACAAGGAGGAAGTGTTATGACTGAGAATGTGAATGTAGCAGACAGGCATGGCCACACACCGCTTATCGACGCAGCCAAGGAAGGCAAGGTCGAACTTGTCGGCGACCTCATCCGCCGGGGCGCTGAAATGGACGCGCGCAGCAACAAGGGAAAGACGGCGCTCCATTACGCGGCGGCAAACGGCCATGCGGAGGTTATCAAAACGCTTCTGGAAGGCGGGGCAACGGTGGATGTACGGGATCGTGAAGGCCATACTCCCCTGATGCTTGCGGCCAATTACGGATGCAACAACTGTATCGGATACCTCGTCGATTACGGCGCCGATCCGAACGCGAAGACCCTCTGCGGCAATACGGCACTGACCTACGCCGAGACCAACGGCCACCCGGATACGCTGGAGTTGCTCAAGAAACTGCAGCGAGCCAAGGCGGCCGCATAGAACTCGACACGGGGGCGCAAAAGCGCCCCCGTGTTCTTTTCAGGTACCGCTCTCTACACTGAAAGCGCAACGTGAATGCTTTCTTCGTCGGGTAGCTCCCTGTCCAATTCCTGCCGCACAGCCCGCAGCAGATCGCCCGGCGGTATGGGCTTGTTCATGAGGTTCATGCCTTTTTCGGGAATGAGCCTTTGCGCGAATACGTCCGCCGTATATCCGCTCATGAAAATGACGCGCATATCCGGTCGAATCTTACGGATGGTGTCGTACACTTCCCACCCGTTTTTCCTGGGCATTATCACATCGAGAAGCAGGAGGCGGATTGCATCCGCATGTTCCATGAACTTTCTGATGGCCTCCTCTCCGTGGTTCGCCTCGATGACCGTGTAGCCGTTTTCCAGAAGCAGGTTTTTCGTCAGAATTCTCACCGTATCATTGTCCTCAGCCACCAGAACCGTTTCCGTGCCCGAGGGGAAGGCCTCGTCACAGGCTGAGCGCCTGGGTGAGTCGAGGCAAAGTTCCAAGGATTCGAGCGGTTGCGCCGGTTGAATCATTTCCGCTCCGGCCAGGTTTTCATGGCCGAGAACAATCGGCAGGTAAATCCTGAATGTGGTGCCTCTGGAGAATTCCGAGTCCGCGTCGATACACCCGTTATGCTGCTTGATGATGCCGTAGGCAATGGAAAGGCCGAGTCCCGTTCCTTTTCCCACCTCCTTGGTGGTAAAAAACGGCTCGAACATGCGCTCCCGCGTTTTGGGGTCCATTCCGATGCCGGAATCTCTCACACGGATCATTCCATACATACCGGGATGCGCAACGCCGTGCGCGTGAAGGAATTGCCGTTCCATGGAGACAAGGGAAGTGCTGATTAACAGGCGGCCGCCCGTGGGCATCGCATCTCTCGAATTGGCCGCCAGATTCATGAGTACCTGGCTTATCAGACTGCCGTCGGCCATTACCCAGAGAGGGGCGTCGTTGATGGACAACTTCAATTCGATATCTTCACCCGTCATCATTGTCAGAAGTGATTCCGTTTTTCCGACAATCTCATTGAGGTTCACCAGCTTGGGATCAATTCTCTGCTTCCTGCCGAATGCGAGAATATCACGTATCAGCCGCGCGGCCCTCTCGCTTGATGAGATGGTGTTGTCGACATAGAAGCGCAACGGGTCGCCTTCATTCATGTTTTTGCGCATAAGATGAACGTATCCGAGGATGGCGGTCAGTATGTTGTTGAATTCATGGGCGATCCCGCCGGCCAGTTGTCCCAGGGCCTCGATCTTCTGGGACTGGAACAGTTGGGCTTCCAGGCGGTGTTTCTCTTCCTCCGCCTTTTTCAATTCGGTAATATCCAGAACGACACCGACCATGCCGGCCGGCTTGCCTTCAACATCGGCGTAACTTGCCCGGGAGAAAAGCACGTTGCGGTTCGTTCCGTCGGAATGCCTGAGAACCGCTTCATTCGTCCTGATCCCGTTCAGCAGGTCCGCTTGTGTCTCGGTTGTACCGGTGGCATGGACGATATCGGCGATGTAGAGGTCAATGGCGGATTGCCCGGTCAGTTCGTCTTTCGTCTGGCCGAAGAAGATTTCATACGCGCTGTTGCAGCCCGCATACCGTCCATTGACGTCCGTGTAGAAAATGGGATTCGGAATGGTATCCAGGAGCGTACGGAGAAATTTCATCTGATCCTGGACGGCGGTTTCCGCCTGCCTGCGTTCCACCACTTTTTTCTTCAGTACCTGGTTGGTCTTTGCAATCTCGTCGTTTCTTTCCTGGATGGTCCGGCGCAGGAGAAACCCCGACCTCACATGCTGTTCCAGCGTGTAGCTCATGTACATGCCCGTCAGGGAGAAAGTCGAAAGGATGAACGTATTGCTGAACAGTACATGGGAGGGTATTTTCGCATCCCAGAGGGCGACCGCCTCATAGAGAATGAAGATGCTCCAGGTAAGCGCCGAGGCGGTGACGAAGCGTTGCCGGAAATAGAAGAGCAGTATGAGGAGCAATCCCGCGTAGGACATGTAATTGCCGGGGGGAAGCGCCTTGATGATCATCAGGACCACCCCCGCGCCTGCGGCGAACCCCGCGAGGAAGATGGAGAGCTGTGCGACTCTCCGGAAGAAAGCGGAGTAGGTGAGAGCGAGTACGCCGAAAAGGATGGGGCAGACCAGAAAGTAGCGCAGCATCCAGGCGAATTCCTTGATATCCGGTATGACCCAGTAATCATGAATTCCGAAGAGCGCATAGAGGAATAGCCCCACCATCAGGTCCAGCCGGAGATGGGGAAGGCTTTTCTCATGGTAATCCTGCCGGAATGCATTCTCCAGTTCACGGTCCTGAAACCGGAGGGTTACCGGATTGTGGGAGGGGGCTTTTTTCGCGTACATACAGGGCCTCATGGATACTGGAAGGGTTGGGGTTCCGGTTGTTGGGGAGGTCGGGTCCTGGAAATCGAAGTCGGAATGTCAATGGAACAGCGGAGGATATTTCCGTAGACGGAACACATTAATGGTGGCACACTATATCTTTGTTCATTGCCTTGTCAAGTAAATCATGCATACAATGAGCGTCCATCGACCCATTTTCGTGCCGATCAGTACCGCTTGCCGGCGTGGAGGCATGGGACGGAGGAAGTATCAACGGCGGAAAGGCGACCAATGAGTAGAAGTACGTTCCGAAAGAGCATTCATGCAATAATGACCCTCATCCTGTGTTCCTGCACGCCGTCCTGGTCCCAGGCATCCGGAATACGGATGTCCGATGAGTACGAAATCCATGACGTCCGGGTTCTCCCCCAGGACATGCGGACCTATGCTTCCAACTGTTCCAGTCAAGCGCTTGCTCCCGGCTGCCGGGACTCCCTTCTGGCCGATTTTATGCGGAACCAGTACTCTCCCTGGAGAGAAAGCGTTCCTCGTTCCCATATCACGGATGCCGTCCAGGCAATGCGCGAACACGTCCAGTGGACGTGGTACGGGGAGAACAGACGGAAGGTTTCCCCTGATCGCCTCGCGGAATTGCTGGCCAACTGCGACCTCGAGCGCCTGCCGTCCATGGACAGGCCGGCCGTCGCCCTCTCCCCGTCGTCCATGAGGGTCCTCCCCACAACGGTTCCATTCCTGAAGAAAGCCGACGATTTTCCGTTCGACAGGATTCAGAACGCGGCGGTTGCAATGAATGAACCCTTGAGGGTGCTGCACGTCTCCGCGGACGGCCTCTGGGTATTCGTGAAAGGTCCTGATGCAAGCGGTTGGGTCGAATCGAGGGATGTGGGATACATTAATGAAGTACAGGCCAGCGAATGGATGAACAGGGAGCTGATGGTCGTCGTACGGGATGGCGCGCTTCTCAGTGACGCCAACGGGGGCGCGATAGCGAAGGTGAAGGTCGGCGCCCTTTTCCCGCGTGTCGGGGAAAACGGGAATTTCCATATTGTTTCCGTAGCGATACCGTCCGACGGTCATCAGGTCCGGGTGGTCAACGCGCGGATTCCGAAAGATTCGGCGCAAAGATTTCCATTGGATCTGAACAGGGAAGGCGTGGCGATGGTGGGGAACCAACTGCTGGGAAAACCGTACGGCTGGGGAGGTCTCTACCATAACAGGGACTGTTCTTCCATGATCCGGGACTTCTTCCTTCCGTTCGGCATCTGGCTGCCGCGCGGATCCTACAACCAGATCCACTCCGGCAACGCCATTTCCCTGAATGGCCTCTCCAATGACGAGAAAGAGCGCGTGCTCAAGGAAAGGGGGATTCCTTTCCTCACCCTCGTCTACCTGAAAGGGCATATTATGCTGTATGTGGGAAACATCAACGGAAGGCCTCTCGTGTTTCACTCCTCATGGGGAGTCTCCCTCAGTGACGGGGAGGGAAGCGTCTCAAAGCACGTGATCGGCAAATCCATCGTCAGTACCCTTACTCCGGGCAGCGAGTTGAATCTCGCCTCGGGAACCCTCCTGGACAAGGTCAGGAGTATCCTGGTTCTGGGCAATTGCCCCGCCTCACGCGGCCAGGTATTCAAAGAGGGGAAGCAGTGAATTCCCGAACCGGACACGGATTGCCAC